>NZ_BAABHS010000049.1:0-56484 GCF_039542225.1 Yinghuangia aomiensis
CGTTCTTCAGCCTGTTGCAGAAGAACGTCCTCGACCGCCGATCGTGGACCACTCGCCAGGAACTGCGGACCGCGATCGTGACTTGGATCGAGAGGACTTACCACCGCCGCCGTCGACAAGCCTCGCTAGGCCGACTGACCCCGGTCGAATACGAAACCGTCATGGCCGCGCCAGCCGCCCGGGCTGCGTGACCGCACCTGTCACCCAAACCTGCATCAGACCCCACAGTCTGCTCCTTCCGAACGTGTAGCTGCAGGTTCCCACCCGCAACTACACGTTGGCTAAGAGTTGTCCGGTAATCCCACGAGGCTCAGGGTCATGCTGTGTCCGGCACGGCGCCGACGGCGCCGGCCGAGCGAAGCGAATGCCCAAGGTCTCCGGTGAGGATGCGGGGATGTCGCCGCCACCACCACAGTTCGGGGGCGGGCAGCCGGTGGAACTTGTCGAGTGCTTGGCCGTCGTCGTCGACGGTCACCGCCTTGTATCGGTCGTCCAGAGCCTTGATCTGCGGGGTCCAGAGCTGGACGACGTGTTCATCCAGCAGGAGCCACGCCTCGTGCAGCCAGTTTCGGCAGCAGAGGTCGTTGGTGTACTCGTAGATGTCGTCGCCGTAGCCGCGCTCGACGGCGCTGACCAGGGCGGCCCACGCGTTCACCCGTTCAGCAACAGTGAACGCCGTGCGCCAACCGCGCTGGTGCAGCAGCTCTCCCACCTCGGTTTCCGTAGCCACGAGCCTGAGGCTCTCACGCCGAACCCGCCCGGACGCCGCGCGGTCGAAGAACTATCGGTACTTCACGAATCACCAGGTCGTCAGACGCCAAGACTGCCGTCGGCAAGACCTGCACGATCGCCGACGGCGGCTACCCGGGCACCGGACGCCTCATCCCCCTCGCCGGGTAAGTGGGCGGGCTACACGACCACCGAACATGCCCCAGGCGACTCGGAGGTCATTTACGGGACGCCCCTTGGAGGGCGTCTCACGTGGCACGTTCCGCAAGCTTCTTGGGTAGCTCAGGGTGGTGGCCATGGCCAGGCTTCGGCTCTGCCGGTCGTTGCGGTCCACGTACGGCATCTTGAGGCCACGAGCAGCCCTTGGCAGGCTCATGCCGCATGATCGATGAATTCGCGAAGAACAACCTGCACGGGAGACTACGGCGGGACCGCAAGGCGCTGCTCTGGAAACTCGACGGTCTGTCCGAATACGACGCCCGCCGACCTTTGACAGTGACCGGGACCAACCTCCTCGGCCTGGTCAAACATGTGGCAAGCGTCGAGGCCCGGTACTTCGGCGAGGTCTTCGACCGGCCGTCCCCGGAACCGCTGCCCCGGTGGCAGGACCACGAGGGCAGCGATCTGTGGGCGGCCGCGGACGAGGCGCGCGATCAGATCATCGAGTCCTACCGGCGCACATGGGAACACTCGGACGCGACGATCGACGAGCTTGCCCTCGATGCCCCCGGCGTCGTGCCGTGGTGGCCGGAGCCTTATGCGCACACGAACCTGTTCGCCATCCTGGTCCACGTCCTCGGCGAGACCAACCGGCATGCCGGGCACGCCGACATCCTGCGCGAAGGTGTCGACGGCCGAACCGGGATGCGCCCCGAACACGAGACGCAGATCGATCAGGACGCCCGCACTGCTTACTGCGCGAAGATCGAGCAGGCCGCCAGATCAGCCGCATCTGTCCAGGCATAGAAGGCTGTCCCACGTCACTTGATGTCGAGCGGCATGATCGCTGTAGCTGGACTCATGCCACGCCAGTTCGCCACTCACAGCCACTCCTCCCGAACGTGCAGTTGCAGGTGATTACCCGCAACTACACGTCGGCTACGCGAAATTCAGCCCAGCGGGTGGCTCGCCGTCACCGAAACGAGGGCATCCCACGACTTGGCGGTGACCACCAACCGAGGGCCAGCGACGACCTTGGAATCCCGAAGGAGCACGACGCCTGGAAGGCCCGCGACCTCGACGCAGTCTCCGCCCTCGTTGTCGCTGTAGCTGGACTTACGCCAAGCCAGTTCGACGTTCACAGCTGCTCCTCCACCTCGGCGAGATACCGCGCAGAGTCCTCGGGGTTGAGGGCCCGTGCCTGGATCATGCCATGGTGTTGAGCCAACTCGTGGATGGTCTCCAGGTCGGTGTACAGGGCGCTGGTCTTCGCCCCTTCCACATAGGCGAACCGTTCGTGCTCACCGGATTCCAGCAGCACCACCGGCCCGATGAGGCCGAGCGTCGTACCGCCGTCCGCCCGAAGCACCTGGATTTCGACGTTGCGCAGTCGGCCGACATCGAGCAGGTGCTGCAACTGGCCCTTCATAGCCTCGCGTCCGCCGACCATGCCGCGTAGCGCGAATTCGCAGATGACGAAGCCGAATTGTGCATAGGGCTTGCGCGTCAGCTTCTGCTGGCGCTGGAGGCGTGCAATCACGCGCTCCTCGATGGTCTCGTCGTCCAACGGCGGGTAGCACTCGCTGATCAGCGTCCGCATGTACGCCTCAGTCTGCAACAGCCCCGGGATCAAGGTCGACCCATATGCGTTGATGCAGATCGCCGCTGCCTCGGCATCCATGAACTCATGTGTCCGCGCGGGGAATCGCTCCGGCTTCAAGTAGTCCTGCGCGGCGACGAGCAGCCCGTTCGCGCTGCACATCTCGTCGGCGACCGTCAGTACGTGCAGCGTCGCCCGGCGGCGGCCCTGCTCCATCGACTTGATCGTCTCGGCGCCGTACCCCGCCTCCTTCGCCAGCTCCTCCCGGCTGACGCCCGCGCGCATGCGCCACAACTTCACCTGATTCCCGCAGTACCGCCAGGCCATCGGCGGCTGGGAACTCGTCTCCGTCATGCTCTCCTCCTGCACGACCTCGCCGGGACGGCACGCTCCGTACCCAACCAACTACGCGCGATGCTAGGCACAGAACCGGAGGCGGGAGCGCACAACTTCGGAATCTCCACACAACAACCACCGCCCGGGAGGAAGCAGCGGCGGTCAGCCTGCGACAGCCCTCCCGATGACCTCCTTCATGATCTCGGTCGTCCCCGCGTACAACGTGCTCCCCCGCGCGTCCAGGAAGTCCCGCGCCACCGCGTACTCGGTCATGTAGCCGTAGCCGCCGTGCAGTTGCAGGCAACTTCCCTGTTCGCGGCGATGCAGGCCTACAGCGAGGAAGTCCTGCGCCGTGCCGACGGCGAGCTTCGCGGCCGTGTCGGCCTTCGGCGGGGCGGTGATGTTCAGGCACGGCCCGCGATGACGTGCACACGCACGACATTCGCCCGTCTGGCGGTCCGGGAGTGCGCCAAGCCTTCGCTGTCCGCAAGCTGGGTTTGCGTGGCCTGTCCCGGAGGCTGACTCCGGTGTGGGCTTCATGCCCCGACCAGAATGCTCGGCCGAGGCGGCGATGTGCGGGTCGATTGCCACGCAACCCCGCCACGGCCCGCCTCACCTGGGCGCCCACCCGCCGAAGAAACAGGGATTTGCCATGGCCACGACCGTCTCCGGAATTCCGCCGTCCCAACTCGCCGACTTCGCCGGCGTGTACACCACCAACACGGGGAGCTGGGGCACCTTGTTCTCGCCGCTGATCGTGAACGACGACGGGACGTTCAATGTCGCCGGCGCGCTCGCCACCCCTACATACGTCCCCGAGAACAACGTCTGGGGCTTCGGCCCGTTGACCGTCACCGGTGTGTCGCAGACCGCCACGATCAGCGGCCAGATCGGCTTCTTCCCCGGCACCCCGGCAACCTTCAAGGGCGCGGTAACGGTCGAGGGCTTCTCGAAGACCTACCTGATCGGGGGGACTCAGCTCACCGACGTGGTGGCACCGGTCCTCGCGGCGGCCGTGAACGCGGCCGGACTCCTGGACGTCGGCGACCGCATGACCATCACCGCGGACAACGGCAGCTTCCTCGTCGTGGCGTCCGACGGGTCCATCAGCGCCACCGGCGCCCAGTCGGACGCGGCCATGTTCGTGGTGACCACCATCGGCACAGCGCTCACCCTGGCGACCGACGCGGGCCAACCGGTCACGGTCGACGCGACCGGCCAGCTCAAGGCCATCGCGGACGCCACCCCGACCAGCTTCGTCGTCGACCTCTCCTGCACCGGCAACGCCCTGTTCTCTGTCGCGGACGGCGGCTACTGGACAGTGGGCGACGACAGCGCGGTCCTGGTCGATCCCGCCACCACGCTGAGCAACGCGATGCAGTTCTCTCCCCAGGTCCAACCCGTCTCGTTCGAGGAATTGTGCGCCCGCCACGGGATCGACCCGGAGGCGCTCACCGCCGTTAGCCCGTGCACGCAGGCCCAGGCGATGCTCGCCGTCAGCGTCGTCAACGGACTCTTCGTGGCTGCGGGGCTGGGCCCGTTCATGCTCGCTTCCAAAGCCGCGTCGCGTATGGCCGCAATCATGATGAGCGCCCCGACCCTGTTGCAGAAGTTCGCGGCCGCCGCACCGCAGATCGCGAACAACCCGAGCAACCTCGCCGCCATCACCGCACCGCTGCTGGTGGCCGTGGCCGCGACCGGGAACCTGCTGTGGCTCCTCTTCAAGTCCGTCCTCGTCGCGTCGATCTGGGCCACGCTCTTCTGGGCCGCGGCGAAGGTCGCCGAGATCGTCTTCCTGATCGAGGCCTTCATCGCCGAAATCATCGCGGCCGTCGCCGTGTGGGGCATGTCGGTGCTCAAGAGCGCCGTCAACGTGGTCGAGCAGTGCCCGAACGCGGCAGCGCCGCTCCCGGGGGGCGCGACAACCTGAAGACACAGCCGAAACCCGCGTCGCACGCCCAGCGCTTGCGGCGGTCGGGTCGTCCCCACGTACTCGCGACGCGCCGAGGTCCTGGTATCGCAACCGGAGGGCAACCCGACCGCGTCGCCTGAGCCGCACATGGCCGTGACTTGTCAGGGAGGCGGCCCGGGCCCGCGATCACCAGCTACCGACGCCGCTCCGACCCCCACGGACACTCCGACCGAACTCGGCTGCCGCGTAACCGGACAGTGGTGGCGGGGTGGGGCCGGGTGGGCGTGGTGCGCGGCCGCCGGCCCGTCGCCGCTGTGTGAGGTTCCGGACGAGAATCGGAGCCCAGACTGCTGACGACGGGGAGATGGCCGTGAGGCACACGCTCAACTTGTGGCGTCAAGAACTCGGAGAGGTGCCGGAGTCGGTCTGGCGGCAGTCCGAGCTCGATGTGCTGATCCTGGCGGACAACGGACTCACGGCCCTCTCGCCGGAGATCGGGCAGCTCCACCGGCTGAAGACCCTGGACCTGGGCCACAACGCGCTGACGTCGGTGCCCGAAGAACTCGGCAAGCTGACCGAGCTCAGCGACTGCCTCTACCTGCACGACAACCAGCTGTCTCGGATCCCCGACTCTCTGGGGAACCTGACCCGACTGCGTTACCTCAACGTCGGTGAGAACGCGCTCACCAGCCTGCCGGAGACCATCGGGGCGATGGGCGGCCTCATCGAGCTCAGGGCACAGCACAACCGGCTGACCAACCTGCCCGATGCCATCGGCCGGCTCCGCTGCCTGCGTGAGCTGTGGCTCCGTGGGAACGCGATCGAGCACTTGCCGTCGTCGGCAGCCGAGCTGCACGAACTGCGTCACCTGGACCTACGCGAGAACTCCCTGACCGACGTTCCCGAGTCACTGGTCGGCCTCCCGCGACTGCGCCAGATCGACCTGCGGGGCAATCACCTCCGCGGGCTGCCCGATTGGCTCACGCTGATGCCATCGCTGGAGAAGCTGGATCTGCGTTGGAACGGAGTCGATCCCTCCCTGCCGCTCATCAGCGAGCTGGAGCGGCTGGGGTGCGTCGTCCTGACCTGACAGCGACGACCTCCTCGCGCCACAGCGCTGCTGTTCCTCGGGTTCCGACTCAACTTCCGGATGCTGTTGGTGATCTCGCCTTCGTTCGCCACGCTGACGCCCCATGCTGCCCTGTCCTCGGGAGCAGCCGTGGTCCGACCCCTAGGGAGTGGGACTGCTGTCAGCGCCTGAGGCGTGAACGGCACCAGTCCAGTTCAGCGAGGATGTCGTTGACCCTGCTGTACAGCCGCGTGTCCCCGGAGATCCGGCCGTGGCGGCGCGTCATCGACGGGCTTAGCCCTGTCCTTGCTCCGGCGGTGCTTGATCGGCGAGGTCGAGGCGCCAGTTGTTGCTGCGCATGAAGGTGCCGCTGCCCGGGGGGTATTCGAAGTCGCAGGCGTCGATGAGGGTGAACCCCAGGCGGTTGCAGAGCGCGTTCGAGGGGGCGTTGTCGACCGACGGGAAGGCGTGCAGGCCCCGGGGGGTGTCGGGTCGGCGTGCGACCTCACGCACGATGGCGATCAGGGCGGTGCCGGCTGCGGCGGCGATGCCGCGGCCCTGGTAAGGCGGTAGGACGTTCCAACCGGTTTCGTAAACCTGTTCGCCTTGCCAGTCACGCTGGTGGTAGGCGATGCTGCCGACCATTTCGTCGCCGAGCACGATCGCGAACATGCAGCCGCGGCCGGTTTCGGGCATGGCAAGGTAGCGGCGGTGCCGGTCGAGCAGCTTCCCCTCCGGTTCGGGCCCGCCGACGTGGTGGCGCATGTGCGGGGTATTGATCCGCCGCAGCAGGCCGAGCGCGGATTCCGACCACGGCTTGAGGTGCACGTCCATGCCGCGCAGCCTCGCAGGTCTCGGCATCATCGGGCATCTCATTTCCGGCCCGCTTCCCGCGATGCGAGGAGCCGTTGTCGACGACCCAGAAGACGCGTCTGGCGCTTGCGTAGGGTTCAGTGGTCATGACCTGGGTGACCAGGTTCATGAAGGGCACGGTCCCCATCTTGGGCTCGCAGCGGCCGATGACCTTCGCGCGGTGGACGTCGTAGGCGGCTGGGTTGGCCGGCTCGGCAGTGGTCGTGGATATCGGGCAAGCGGCGGCCACGGGCACGGCAGGCGGACTGAAAGCTATGCCGCAGTCAGCCCGGCGAGAAGGTCATGGACCATGTCGAAGGCGATCGCGCCGTCGAGCGGGTTCGAGTAGGTGCGCGACCAGATGATCAGCCCGCCCCGGACCCGGGCGATCATGACGATGTCGAACGCGAAACGCTTCCCGGTGGCGACGACCCGGCCGTGGAGCCTGTGCTCGGCGACGACGACTTCCGGGTCGGCCGTCTCGTGGATGTGGACGTTGTCCACGGAATCGAACTCCTGCAGCCCGACGGCCCCTCGGAGATGGGCCCGGAACGCCTCGCGCCCCGCCTCCTGCTGAGGCGCGCCCGGCGGTAGGAACGGCATCTCGAAGACGGCATCCTCGGAGAACACGTCGGCCATTTCCTCGGTCGGCCCATTGGCCGTGAGGCGAAGAAGATGGTCGACGACCTCGCGTGATGTGGCAGCAGGCATGGGACACTCCTCATGAAAGAAAGCGGGGCGACCGCCCCGGTAAGGACTATACGGGGCGACCGCCCCGGTTGTCTTCAGGGCAGAACCTCACATCGGAGGACCATTGAGAACCGAGCGACCCCTGCGAGCCGACGCGCGGCGGAACAGGGAACGGATCCTGCTGGCGGCGCGACACGCCTTCGCCGCCGAGGGCATCGGTGTGCCGCTGGATGAGATCGCCCGCCGGGCCGGGGTTGGACCGGGCACGGTTCATCGCCATTTCCCGACCAAGGAGGCGCTCTTCGAGGCGGTTGTCGTGGAGCACCTCGAACAGCTGACTCGCGACGCGCGCGAAGCTCTGGAGGCCGACGAGGCCGGATCCGCGTTCTTCGCCTTCCTGATCCGGATGACCAGCGAGGCCCACGCCAAGCAGGACCTTGCCGATGCGATCGCCGGCGCCGGGGCCAACCTGGGGAGTGCGACCCTGCGGGTGGCCGCTGACCTGCGGGAGATCTTCGCGGCGCTACTGGAACGCGCCCAGCGCGCCAACGTGGTGCGGACCGACGTGGACGCCGCGGATGTGCAGGCAATCGTCCTGGCCGCGCTCACCGCTCAACGCCAACGTGCCGACACAACCCGACCCGACCGCCTTGCGGCCCTGGTTTTCGACTGCCTGCGGCCCAACGATCCCGTCGCGCGCTCGCAGAGATAACCCGTCAGGTCACAGGGCGGCGGCAGACCGGGAACTCCTCCGCGGCTTCAGACATCTGGCTGTCACAAGATCCCCGTCAACCCCCGAAGGAGTTGAGGATCAGACCACTCAGCCACGGGTCTCGGCCTTCTCCAGTCCCAGCGCCCGGACCGCGTTCTCCTTGAGGATCAGCGGCCGCACCTCGTCCTTGATGTCGAGCTGCGCGAAGTCGGCCATCCACCGTTCCGGGGTGATGACCGGGTAGTCGGAGCCGAACAGCACCTTGCGGCGCAGCAGGCCGTTGGCGGCACGGACGAGTTGCGGCGGGAAGTACTTGGGCGACCAGCCGGACAGGTCGATGTAGACGTTGGCCTTGTGGGTGGCGATGGAGATCGCTTCGTCCTGCCACGGGACCGACGGGTGGGCGAGGATGACCGTCAGGTCCGGGAAGTCCGCGGCGACGTCGTCGATCAGCATCGGGTTCGAGTGGCGGAGCTTGATGCCGCGGCCACCCGGTAGTCCCGCGCCGATGCCGGTCTGGCCGGTGTGGAAGAGCGCGGGGACGCCGGCTTCGGTGATGGCCTCGTACAGCGGGTAGAACGCCGTGTCGTTGGGGTCGAAGCCTTGCAGGCTGGGGTGGAACTTGAAGCCGCGGACGCCGTGCTGCTCGACGAGGCGGCGGGCTCGGGCGACGGCGGCCTTGCCGGCGTGCGGGTCGACGGAGCCGAACGGGATGAGGATGTCGGCGTGTTCGGCGGTGGCGTCGGCGATTTCCTCGCTGGACAGCGCCGGGTGGCCGGTCGCCGCCGCGGCGTCGACGGTGAAGACGACGGCGGCGGTGCGGCGGGCGCGGTAGTGCGCGGCGATGCGTTCCAGCGTCGGGGTGCGGTCCTGGTCGGCTTTGAAGTAGGCGGCGGACGCGTCGAGGAGTTCCTGGTCGAGCGCGTAGCAGCCGTGGCCGTCCTGTTCGACGTGGACGTGCACGTCGATGGCGTCGAGGGCGCTCAGGTCCATCAAGGGGTCCATGGGGGTCTCCGGGAGGTGGGCGTGGTGGCGGGACGGGTGGGACGCGTGGCAGCGCGTCCCGCCCGTCCCGCCACGTCCGGACGGCGGATGCGGGCCCGCCGGGTCAGGGCAGGTCGGACTCGGCCTTGGCGGCGAGGAGGAGCTGCAGGAGCGCGTCGCGGCGCGCGGCGAGGTCGGTGCTGTCGGTGCCGGCGAGGGCTTCGTCGACGCCGGCGACCAGCTTGGCGGCGAGTTCCGGGGTGAGCGACGGGTCGCCGAGGTCGCGCCACCAGGCTTCGGTGGGTGGGCCGAGGTGTTCGAGGACGTGCGCGATGCCGCCGGGGCCGCCGGACAGGTGCTGGTTGGCGAACGGACCGAGCAGCGCCCAGCGCAGGCCGGGGCCGTAGCTGATCGCGGTGTCGATGTCGGCGACGGTCGCGACGCCGCGGTCGACGAGCGAGTACGCCTCCCGCCACAGCGCGGCCTGCAGCCGGTTGGCGATGTGCCCCGGCAGCTCCTGCCGGACCCGGATCGGCTTCTTGCCGATGGCCGTGTAGAACGCCAGGGTGCGGGCGACGACGTCTTCGGTGGTGCGCTGCCCGGGCACGACCTCGACGAGCGGGATGACGTGCGGCGGGTTGAACGGGTGTCCGATGAGCACGCGTTCGGGGTGGGCGGCGCAGTCCTGGGCGATGGCGGTTGCGCCCATGCCGGACGAGCTGCTGGCGAGGACGACGTCGGGGCGTGCGGCCTCGTCGAGGCGGGCGAACAGGGCGCGCTTGAAGTCCTCGCGCTCCGGTCCGTTCTCCTGGACGAAGTCGGCCGCGGCGGCGGCTTCGGCGGCGTCGCCGGCGAACGACAGCCGGTCGGGGGACGCCCCGTCGGCGACGCCCGCGGCGAGCAGGGTCGGCCAGTGCGCGGCGACGTCGGCGCGCAGCCGGTCCTCGGCGCCGGGTGCCGGATCGGCGGCGACCACGTCCAAGCCTCGGGCCAGGAAGTACGCGGCCCAGCTCGCCCCGATGACACCGGTGCCGATCACCGCGACCCGCCCGATACCCGAGAGACCCGAGAGACCCGCGATACCCGAGGTGCCGGTCATGCCGTCCTCCGTTCCGCGGCGAGTGCCACGAACACGTCGAGGGACGCCGGATCGGCGAGCGTGTCGGGCCCGACGACGTCCGCGACCGCGGCACCCAGCAGGATGCGCTTGACGGGCAGTTCGAGCTTCTTGCCGGTGCGGTTGCGCGGGATCGACGGGACCGCGGTGACGGCGTCGGGCACGTGCCGGGGCGAGAGCGCGCCGCGGAGTTCGCGGACGATGCGGTCGCGCAGCCCCGCGTCGAGGTCGGCGTCTGCGACGGGGACGACGAACAGCAGGAGTTCGCCGTTGCCGCCGTTCGGGTCCTCCAGGTGCACGACGATGCTGTCGGCGACCTCGGGGATCTCCTCGACGACGCGGTAGAACTCGGCGGTGCCGAGGCGGACGCCGCCGCGGTTGAGGGTGGCGTCCGAGCGTCCGGCGATGACGCAGCTGCCGTCGGCGGCGAAGCGCGCCCAGTCGCCGTGCCGCCACACGCCCGGGTAGGTGTCGAAGTAGGCGGCGCGGTAGCGGGATCCGTCGGTGTCGCCCCAGAAGCCGACGGGCATGGACGGCATCGGGACGGTGATGACGAGTTCGCCGAGGTCCCCGACGATGACGGTGCCGTGCTCGTCGTAGGCGGCCGCCGCCACGGCGAGCGCGGGCCCGGAGATCTCGCCCGCCCGCACGGGCTGCCACGGGCCGCCCTGCACGATGCCGCTGCACACGTCCGTGCCGCCGCTGCCCACGTTGAGGAGAACGCGGTCGCCGAACTGCTCGTGCACCCAGCGGTAGCCCTCGGGCGGGAGCGGGCTGCCGGCCGCGCCGATCTGGCGCAGCGCCGACAGGTCGTGGTCGCGGCCCGGGTTGAGCCCGGCGCGGCGGCAGGCCATGAGGAAGCCGGGGCTGGCGCCCATGAGCGTCGCGCGGGTCTCCTCGGCGATGCGCCACTGGAAGTCGAGGTCGGGATGCAGCGGGTTGCCGTCGACGAGGACCGGGCAGGCGCCCACGAGCAGACCGGAGACCAGGGCGTTCCACATCATCCACGCTGTGGTGGTGAACCACAGCATGCGGTCGCCGGGGCCGAGGTCCCAGCTGAGCGCGTGGTTCTTGAGGTGTTCGAGGAGGATGCCGCCGTGGCCGTGCACGATGGCCTTGGGGCGGCCGGTGGTGCCGGAGGAGAACAGCACGTAGAGCGGGTGGTCGAACGGGACCTGCACGATGCCCGGGTCGGCGTCCGCGGGCGGGGTGGCGAGGAGGTCGTCCCAGCCGACGGTGTCGTCGAGGGTGTGCGGGCCGTAGGGCACGGACACGACGGCGCGGAGCGTCGGCAGGCCGGCGCGGATCTCGTCGACGGTGGCCCGGCGGTCGATGTCCTTGTCGCCGTAGCCGTAGCCGGGGATGGCCAGCAGGACCTTGGGCTCGATCTGCGCGAACCGGTCGACGACGCTGCGGGCGCCGAACTCGGGGGCGCAGCTCGCCCAGACGGCGCCGAGGCTCGCGGTGGCGAGGAACACGACGATCGTCTCGGGGATGTTCGGCAGGTACGCGACGACGCGGTCGCCGCGGCCGACGCCGAGCCGCTGGAGTCCGGCGCGGGCGCGGGAGACGCGGTCGCGCAGGTCGCCCCAGGTCAGGTCGACGCGGTCGCGGGTCTGCGAGTAGGCGATCAGCGCGGGGGCGTCGTCGGCGGCACCGGCGCCGCGCAGCGCGTGCTCGGCGTAGTTGAGCTCGGCGCCGGGGTACCACCGGGCGCCGGGCATGCCGCGGTCGGCGAGGACGCCCTGGGGGCGGCCGGTGAACCGGACGTCGAAGAACTCGCGGACGGCGTCCCAGAATTCCGCGGGCTTGGTGATCGACCACTGGTGCAGGGCCTGGTAGTCGGCGAAGTGCCGGCCGTGCGCGGTGCCCTGGTGGCGGACGAAGCGGCCGAGTTCGGTGGTGTCGAGCACGTCGGCGGCGGGGGCGCGCAGCAGTTCCGCGGTGTCGGGGTGCATGGCGGGGGCGGTCACGGGCGGCCGACCTTTCCGGCGCGTCCGTCGAGGAACGCGCGCATGCGGCTCTTGGCTTCGTCGCTGCCGGAGGCGACGGCGGCCATGAGGGCTTCGAGGAGGTATCCCTCGGCGGGGTTGGCTTCGGCGATGCGCGGGAGGGCCTGGAGCACGGCGAAGTTGGTGATCTCGGCGTTTCCGGCGATGCGCGTGGCGAGTTCGAGGGCCTTGTCGAGTCCGGTGCCGGGCTCGGCCAGGTACTGGGACAGGCCGAGGGCTTGGCCTTCCTCGGCGTCGACGACGCGGCCGGTGAGCATCATGTCGGTCATGCGGTGGACGCCGATGAGGCGCGGGACGCGGACCGAGGCGCCGCCGCCGACGAACAGGCCGCGCTGTCCTTCGGGAAGCGCGTAGAAGGTCGTCGCTTCGGCGACCCGGATGTGGGCCGCGCAGGCGAGTTCGAGCCCGCCGCCGACGACCGCGCCTTTGAGGACGGCGACGACGGGCACGCTCCCCCGTTCGATGCGTTCGAAGGCGCGGTGCCACATCCGGGAGTGGCGGAGTCCTTCGAACGTGTCGCGTTCGGTGAGTTCGGCGAGGTCGAGTCCGGCGCAGAAGTGGTCGCCCTCGGCGTCCAGGACGATGGCGCGGACGTCGGCTGGAGGTGCCGCGAAGAACGCTTCGAGGCCGAGGACGGTGGCGTCGTCGAGGGCGTTGCGCTTGGCGGCGCGGGACAGCCGGACGACGGCGACGGCGCCGTGCCGCTCCACCCGGAGCGAGGCGGGCAGGGCGGGGCTGGCTTCGGCCGAGTGGACGGCGGGGCTGGTCATGGGGTTCCTTCCACGTCGGCGAGTTCGGCCGCCGCCCGGGCGCGCAGTTCGACGCGGCGGATCTTGCCGGTCGCGTTGGCCGGGAGCTCGGTCACGAAGACGACGTACTTGGGGATCTTGAAGCGGGCCAGGTTCGCGGCCAGGTGGGCGCGCACCGCGGCCTCGTCGAGGACGGCGCCCTCGCGCGGTTGCAGGTAGGCGGCGCCGACTTCGCCCCAGCGGGGGTCCGGGACGCCGACGACGGCGGCGTTGGCGATGCCGTCGAGTTGCAGGAGGACGGCTTCGACCTCGGCCGGGTACACGTTCTCGCCGCCGGAGATGATCATGTCCTTGACCCGGTCGGTGACGGACGCCCAGCCGTCGGCGGCGACGGTGAGCAGGTCGCCGGTGCGGAACCAGCCGTCGACGAACGACGCGGCGGATTCCTCCGGCCGGTTCCAGTAGCCGGAGAACACGTGCGGGCCGCGGACGAGGAGTTCGCCGGGGATGCCCTCGGGTTCGGCGGGGCGGCCGTCGCGGAGCATCGCGACGTCGGTGAAGAAGTGCGGCACGCCGACCGCGACGGGGTGGTCGGCGGCACCCGCGGCGGGCGCCATGTAGACGCCGGGCGAGGCCTCGGTCATGCCGTAGCCCTGCTGGAGGCGTACGCCGCGGTCGAGCCAGGCGCGGGCGACGCGTTCCCGCACGGGCGAGCCGCCGTACACGACGCCGGTCAGGGAGCCGAGGTCGGCTTCGGCCCAGCGCGGGTGCTCGCACATCATCTGGAGCATGGTCGGGACCGCGGAGAAGCTGGTGATGCGGGCTTCCTCGATGCGGCCGAGGATCGCACCGGCGTCGAACTTCGCGACCGGTTCGACGCTGCCGCCCTTGAAGAACACCGGCAGGGTGATCTGGCCGAGCCCGGTGGCGTGGAACAGCGGCGAGATGCACAGCGCGCGCTCGTCGGGCCGGATGTCGATGTGGGCGAGCTGGTTGACGGTGTTCCAGGTCAGGTTGCCGTGGCTGAGGACGGCGGCCTTGGGACGGCCGGTGGTGCCGGAGGTGTAGAGCAGCACCGCGGGGTCGTCGAGGTCGACGGGCGGCGGCCCGGCGAGCCCGGGTCCGGCGGCGACGGCGGCGTCGATGTCGGCGACGGGGATCCGCAGGCGGAGGGAGTCCGGCAGCGGGGCGGCGGAATCGAGCAGCGCGTCGGCGTCCGGGCTGTGCACGAGGACCGCGGCGCCGGAGTCGTCGAGCATGGAGCGGATCTCGGGGCCGGACAGGCGGAAGTTGAGCGGGACGGCGACGGCGCCGAGCAGCCACGTGGCGAAGAACGTCTCGAACGTGGCGGCCGCGTTGACGCCGAGGTAGGCCACCCGGTCCCCCGGGCCCACGCCGTGCGCGGCCAGGTGGCCGGCCAGGCGGGCGGTGCGGTCGGCGAGGTCGCGGTACGTGAGGGCGCGGCCGCCCTCGACGAGGGCCGTGCGCTCGGGGGTGATCCGGGCGCGGCGGGCGGGCCAGGTACCCAGCCCGAAGTTGGCGCGGGTGCCCTCAGCTGCGGTGTTCATCGATGGGTTGTCCTCCGCGTCGAGGCAATGACAGGATTCCTTATATCAAGATTCCGTGCAATGGTCACCGGTCGGGACGGAAGTTTCGTCATGCGAGACTCGGGGCGCACATCCGGCGATGAGGAGTGGGGACGATGGCGCCGCAGGCCATGGAAGACGACACGCAGGTCGAGGCCGCCCCCCTGCTGCTGTACGCGGTCAAGCAGGTCGAACTGGCCGTCCGCGCGCACCTCGACGAGCTGCTGCGGCCGACCGGCATCACCGCCCTGCAGTACACGGCGCTCACCGTGCTCGACCGGCGCGACGGTCTGACCAGCGCCGAACTCGCGCGCAACTCGTTCGTCACCCCGCAGGCGATGCGCGATCTGGTGACCGCGCTGGAGAAGCGCGATCTGATCACCCGCCGCCACGACCCGGCGCACCGCCGCCGCCTGCTCATCGCCCTCACCCCGACCGGCCAGGCCCTCCTCAGCGCCACGCGCGACGATGTCGCCGCCCTGGAGGAACGCATGCTCGGCGGCCTCAGCACCCCCGAACGCCACGCCTTCCGCGACTACCTGAACCGCGCCCGCACCGCCCTGGCCGGCGGCCCGGCACAGTAGGCGGGACACCGGCCCGGCGACGGGGAGCAGTCGGCGGCGGTCGTCCGGGGCGGGCATCACATGGTCCTGGGATGTACGGCGATATCACCCCATTCTCCGCCGGCATCACGCTGGGCCTCGGCACTGCGGTGCCCGCGAGGCCTAGGCTCGCGGCGTCCGTGTTCCGCCCCGCCCCGGGAAGCCGCATGCCGCTGGAGATCGACGCCGCCCACCTGTCCGCGGTCGTCGCGGCGCAGCCCGACCCGCTGGTGTTCGCGACCGTGTCGGGCGCGCATCTGTACGGGTTCCCGTCCCGCGACTCCGACATCGACCTGCGCGGGGCGCACCTGCTGCCGCTCGCCGACCTGGTCGGGCTGCGCGAAGGCGAGCAGACCCGGGCGCGGATCTGGGAGGCGGACGGCATCGAGAACGACCTCGTGACGCACGACCTCGGCAAGTTCGTCCGCCTGCTCCTGCGGCGCAACGGCTACGTCCTGGAGCAACTGCTGTCGCCACTGGTCGTGCACACCACCGCCGTCCACGCCGAACTCGTCGATCTGGCACCCGCCGTGACGACCCGTCATCATGCGCACCACTACGCCGGATTCGCCCGCACGCAGACGCGCCTATACACCCGCACCGGCGAACTCAAGCCGCTGCTGTACACCTTCCGCGTCCTGCTCACCGGCATCCACCTCATGCGCACCGGCGCGGTCGTCGCCGACCTGGGCGAACTCGCCGGGACGTGGCCCGCGGAGGCCCCGCCGTACCTCGGCACCCTCGTCGCGGCCAAGCGCGAGGCCGAACACGCGGGCGCCGCAGGGCTGGTGGACGCCGACACCGCCCACGCGGACATCGAGCGGCTGCACGCGGTCCTCGAATCCGCGCGGGACGCCTCCGCGCTCCCCGACCGGCCTTCCGCCTACGACGCGCTGCACGATCTGCTCGTGCGCGCCCGGCTGCACGGACTCGACAGCGGCCGGTAATCGCTAGGATCGCGGCCGTTGCGGACCGCGTACCGAGGGGGCTGGATGCCGACCGGGCACGACAGATCGACCGACGACGAGGCGGACGCGCCGGGCGAGACGGAACCCCCGATAGCCGCGGACGGCGGTGACGAACAGTCCCCGCCGGCGCCCCCGGACGAGCCCGCCGCCGAGGCCGATCCGCCCGCGGAGGACGACGCCGCCGAATACCGCCCCGAAGACGTCCGCGAAGGCGTGGTCGACCTGGTGGCCTACGTGGTCGGCGCGGCGGGCCTGATCCTGCTCGGCTACTTCACGCAGCGCGACGTACTCACGTGGACGCGCGGCCCGTTCGTGGTCGTCTGCATCATCCTCGCGGTGCATTGGATAGGCCGGCGCATCCAGGCCGGGAAAACGGGGGATGCCGGGTGAGCTGGGCCGCGCACGAACTGGAGAGCTACGTCCTCCAGAAGCACATCAAGACCAAGGTCTCCTTCCTCGCGATCCTGCTGGGCTGCTTCTGGCCCGACATGATCACCAAGGGGACGGTCTACGGCTTCGACGCCTTCGGGTGGCACTTCCACCCCAAGAACCCGAACCTCTACCACCGCGGTTGGCCCGGCGTCGGCTTCACCCACTCGCTGTTCTACGGCGTCGTCGTCGCACTGCTGGTCCTGTGGATCACCAAGAGCCGCCAGTGGGCCCTCGGCCTGCTGATCGGCCATTGGGCGCACGTCTTCACCGACATCTGCGACAGCGTCGGCGTCATGCTGTTCTTCCCGTTCAGCACCCAGCACTACACGATCGGCATGTGGGCCTACGCCGCCCAGCAGGGCCGCTACGGAGACGCCGCCGCCTACTACTCCAGCCTCGGCGGCGTCTGGGACCTCTTCTGGCTGCTCATGGTGCTGGTGAGCTGGCGGGTCCTCACCCGGAACTACTTCTTCACCCGGGTCGTCGCGGACGACCCCGTCTGGCCGTGGTTCCGGCGACGGCTGAAGATGTCCGAGGTGCTGATGCTGGCCCTCTACCGCGCGTACTTCCTCTACGGCGCCTGCCGCATATTCGCGTGGTTCTTCTGGGCCCGCTTCATCGAGAAGGCCCCGCTCGACCTGAGCTGGGGCGGCCCCTACTGGGTCACCAAGGTCAACGTGGAACAGCCCTCGTGGGGCGAGTTCCTCTTCAACGCGGCCTACGGCGCCGCGGCCCTGGCCGCCGCCATGGCCCTGCTGTGGTGGGCGGTCGGCCGACGCCTGTGGCGGCGCGCGGAGGCCCACGACAAGGCGAGGGCGAAGAACCCGCCGAAAGCCGGGCGGCTTCTCGTCCCGGCGGCCCGCTCCGCCGAGTCGCAGCACAGCAGTTGAGGCCTTCCTTCGACCGCCCGCACCGCGTCGGGCGGTCGGCGGCGGCGTTCAGGCGCCGTCGGCCGCGGTGCCCTCCGCAGCGCCGCCGACCACCGCGGTGCCGTCCAACCCGCGGATCCCGTCGGCGAATTCGGCCAGGCAGCGGACGGCGAGGTCGGCAGGGACGTCCGGTTCGCCCGGCACGGGTTCTTCGCGGTCGGCCCAGGCCTCGACGGCGATGCGCAAGGCGTGGATGGCCGCGGCCGCGGTGAGGCGGGCTTCGAGATCGTCGGCGGCGCCCCAGGCGAGGATGCGGTCGCGCAGGCGGTCCTCGGATTCGTGGATGACCTGGTACCAGACCGCGCGCAGCGTGCTGTCCTCGCGGGCGGCGCGCAGCAGGCCGCGGAGGTGCGCGAGCGCTTCGGGGCCGCCGAGGCGTTCGCCGACCAGGGCGGCGCGGGCGGCGTCCGCGAAGGCGTCCGGCAGCGGGGTGCCGGGGGCGGTGGCGTCGAGGAGTGCGGACCAGCCGGCCGCGCCGGCCGCGAGGAGCGGGCGTACCGCGTCCTGCTTGGCGCGGAAGTAGCGGTAGAAGGTGCGCACGGCGACGCCCGCCTCGGCCGCGATCTGCTCCGCCGTGGTCGCTTCGACGCCTTGCCGCGCGAACAGGCCCGCGGCGGCACGCGCGATGTCGAGTTCGGTGGCGGCCTTGCGGCGGGCGGTGAGCGAGTCGGCACGGGATGCGGTCACGGGCACCAGGGTACGAGCTGCCACTGCGGCATCCCACGCCAATCCGGCACGGCACGCCAGAAGGACGGGTACAGCACAGCCGCTCTTGCCTCCTAATCATGGCCATGATAGCCATGTTTTAGCTCCGGGGTTGTGCGGCGTTACGGCCGCGCGCCCGGGCCCGCACACGACTGCCGTCCCGCAGGAAGGACCCCCATGCCCGAGAACACCTCCCCCGCCCCCGACGACAAGCGCGTGCTCTACATCTCCGCCGTCTACGACGAGGCCGAGATCGAGGCGGTCAACCGCGTGCTGCGCAGCGGGAAGCTCGGTATCGGCGCGAACGTCGCGGAGATGGAGCGCCGGGTCGCGGAGATGACCGGCAAGCGCCACGGGATCATGTGCAACTCGGGCTCGTCCGCGCTGTACCTCGCGGTCGAACTGCTGGACCTGCAGCCCGGCGACGAGGTCATCACCTCCCCGCTGACGTTCTCCACCGACGTCGCGCCGATCGTGCGCGCGGGCGCCGTGCCCGTGTTCATCGACGTCGAGCCCGACACGTTCAACGTGGACGTGTCGCTGCTGGAAGCGGCGGTGTCGGACAAGACCAAGGCGATCCTGCTGCCGAACCTGGTCGGCAACGCGCCCGACTGGGACGTGATCCGCGAGGTCGCCGACCGGCACGGCCTCAAGGTCGTCGAGGACGGCTGCGACTCGCTGGCGCCCAAGCTGCGGGGTACGCCGACCGCGACGCGCGCCGACATCTCGGTCACCAGCTTCGCGCTGTCGCACATCATCACCGCGGGCGGCACCGGCGGCATGGTCCTGCTCGACGACGACGGACTGCGCGAGCGCTGCCTGCTGCTGCGCCGCTGGGGACGCCGCTCGGAGACGCAGGTGTTCGGCGGCGGAGGCGAGCGCAGCTTCTGGGAGGACCTGGACGGGATCGCCTACGACAGCGGCTTCATCTTCGACGAGCTGGGCTGGAACTTCGAGCCCAACGAGATCAGCGCGGCCTTCGGCGTCGAACAGTTGAAGAAGGTGCCGGTGAACTTCGCCCGCCGCCGGCGCAACTTCACGCTCTACAGCGACTTCCTCGCGCAGTACCCGCAGTACTTCATCCTGCCGCGCGAGCTTGCGGACCTGGAGACCGCCTGGCACACCTACACCTTTCAAATCCGGCCGGACGCACCGTTCACCCGCGCCGACCTCCAGCAGTACCTGGAGCCGCGCGGCGTCGACACCCGCACCGTGTGGACCGGCAACATCACCCGCCACCCCATGCTGAAGAACGCCGGCTACCGCATCGCCGGCGATGGACTGCCGAACGCCGACCAGGTCATGCGCCAGGGCATCCTCGTCTCCGGCAACCACGGGCTCGGCGACGCGGACATCGCCCGCGTCACCGGACACATCGCCGACTTCCTGAAGACGCTGTGACGATGTGCCCCTGTGACGAAGTGATGGTGTGACGAAGTGACGGCCTCGGGGGTCCGCGGCGGCGGCGACACGCCGCCGCGGATTCCCGCGCCTCCCGCCGATGAGTTTCCGGCCCCGGCAGAGTCTGAATCTGCGACAGCACGCACCGGACGCCGGAGGACCCGCCATGCGCAAGATCACCGCCAGCCTGTTCATCGCCCTCGACGGCGTCGTGGACGCCCCCGACCAGTGGCACTTCCCGTACTTCAGCGACGACATGGGCGCGACCGTCGCCGCGTCGATGGACCGGGCGGACACCATGCTGTTCGGCCGGGAGACGTACGACAGCTTCGCGGGCGCCTGGCCGGTCCGGGAAGCGGCCGGCGGCGAGGACGCGGGCTTTGCGAAGACGATCGGCGACATGCGCAAGATCGTGCTGTCGCACCGGCCGCTCACCTTCACGTGGCGCAACTCCGAGCAGTTGCAAGGCGACTTCGTGGAGGCCGTCACCGCGCTGAAGAACGAGCCGGGCGGCGAAATCGCCCTCAGCGGCTCGGTGTCGGTCGTCCGCCAGCTCCTCGCCGCGGGGCTGCTCGACGAATTGCACCTGCTGGTTCACCCGATCGCCGTCCGCAAGGGCACGCGGCTGTTCGACGAAGGCGACGCGCCGATCCCGCTCGCGCTGGCCTCGTCGACCGTGCTGGACAAGGGCGTGGTGCACCTCGTCTACACGCCGTCCGCCGCGGCGCCGGAGGCCGGCTACGAGGAAGCCAAGCAGCACCTGCCGCAGTGACCCGTCGCGGAATCCCGGTCGGCGCGCACCCCGGCTTCACCCTCTAGGGTGATCCGTGCGGGCATGGCGACGTGCCCCGCACAACCGGTTCCACACACAGCGGGGAGGCGCACGGTGCTCGCGGACCTTCGGCTTGAGGCGGGGGGCGGGCTGCGGGCCCGCAAGGGAGTGTCCGACCGGGAGGCGGCTCGGCTGCCCACGGGTTCGTCGCGCGACCCGGTGGTGCAGTACCGGGCGCGCGGCGGCCGCACACACGACGAGATCGCCTTCCTGGAGATCGAACGCCGCGACGGCATGCAGAAGTCGGGCTGGCGCCGAGTCGTCGTGTGGGCCGATGCGGCGCACACGACGGCGCTCGCCGTCGTCGAAACCGAAGCGGCCGAAGGCACACATGCCGTCTACCGCATCGTCGACGGCTACGGCGCGCCGCTCGCCCGGGTGACCCGCCGTCAGGGCGGCGTCCTCCGGATGCGGCGCACCTCGTGGCTGGCCGAGACACCCGACGGCACGACGCTCCGCGCGGTCAAGGGCGGCGTGTTCGGGTGGATCATGTTCTGGTTGTTCTCGCCGCTGTGGGCCGCCTTGTTCGCCGCCGCGCTGCTCGGCGGGGACGTGTGGCGGATGCCCGTGAACACGATCTGGCGCCGGAACGGCGCACCGGTCCTGCACTTCACCTCGGCGGAGTCGACCTGGCAGGACTTCGCGGTACGCGCCGACTGGGCCGACGGCCGGCTCGCGGTCGCGCTGGTGGCACTTCAGCACACGCATCTGCCCTGGCGCGACCGGCTGTAGTCCGAGCGGCACCCCTCGGGTCGGGAGCTCGGGTCGGGAGCTCGGGCCGGGAACCACCGCCTTGTGCCGTTCGTCCCCAACCCGAGAGGGCGGACGTCGGGGGACGCCGCGGCGACGAGGGGTGGACACCACAATGCCGGAGCAGCTCGCCAAGGGCGCGAACCATCCGCTGAGCGCGCCTTCCGTGGTCGTCGAACTGGCCACGGCCGCGGCGGTCGACGTCTCCGCGCTGCTGCTCGACGCGTCCGGATCGGTGCGCTCCGACGCCGACTTCGTGTTCTACAACCAGCCGTCGGCACCCGGCGTGACGTTCCGGCCGGGCGCGCCGGGAGCGGCCGCGTCGGTACTGGTCGACACCGTGGGGGTGCCCGCGGACATCGTCCGGGTGGTCGTGGTGGCGAGCCTCGACGGCAACGGCCCGACGACGTTCGGAGCGGCCGGGGCGGTCCAGGCCTCGGTACGCGACGCCGCGTCCGGCACCGACCTGGTCGTGTTCGCCCCGCCCGGCCTCGGCGCCGAGACCGCGCTGCTGCTGCTGGAGATCTACCGGCGCGGCGACGCCTGGAAGGTCCGCGCGGTGGGCCAGGGCTACGCGAACGGCCTGGCGGGCATCGCCACCGATTTCGGCGTGGCGGTGGACGAGGAGGACGAACCGGGCCCGGCAGCGGCTTCGCAGGCCGCCGGGGCCCCGACGCCCGCTCCGGCCTCGTCGCTCGTGGCGGCGCCGCAGACACCGTCGGTATCCGTGTCGCCGAGCCCGTCGACGCCCCCGGCGGCCCCGACGCCTCCGCCCGCGGCTTTCCCGCCGGCCCCTGGCGCCGCCCCCGCGGCTTTCCCGCCGGTCCCGAGTGCCCCGGGCACCCTTGGCGCGCCGCCGAGTGCGCCCCCGGCCGCGTTCCCCCCGGTGCCCGCGCCTCCGACCGCACCCGCCGGACCGGCGCCCGCCGCCTCCCCCGCACCGGTCAACCTCGACAAGGGCCGGGTCACCCTCACCAAGAACCAGTCCGTCTCGCTGGTGAAGTCCGGTGCGCCGCCGCTGACCTGCGTGCGCATGGGGCTCGGCTGGGACCCCGCGCAGCGCGGCATGCGGGTCGACCTGGACGCCTCGTGCATCGCGTTCGACATGCACGGCGGCAAGCTCGACACCGTGTGGTTCGGCAGCCTCACCGGCCTCGACCGGGCGATCGTGCACTCCGGCGACAACCTCACCGGACGCGGCGAAGGCGACGACGAGGTCATCAAGGTCCACCTGGACCGGCTGCCGCCGCAGGTCGCCGCGCTGGTGTTCACCGTGAACTCGTTCTCCGGCCAGAAGTTCACCGGTGTCTCCCGCGCGTTCTGCCGCCTGGTGGACGACCGCGACAACACCGAACTCGCCCGCTTCGAACTCGCCGAATCCGAGCCGACCACCGGCCTGCTGATGTGCAAGCTCACCCGCACCGGCGATACCTGGACGATGACCGCCCTCGGCGAGTTCAGCAAGGGCCGCACCGTTCGCGCCATGGTCAAACCGGCCCGCGAGGCCCTCCTGCGCCGCTGACTCCCCTTCGGCTGCGCCGCGGGGGCCGGTGCCGGCGGCGAGGCCTGCGGTGGTCGGCAGGGGTTCGTTCGTGTGCAGTCGGGTGAGGGCGATTGCGGCGCTGTCGTCCGGTGTCAGAAGGGCCCCAGGCGCGGTTGCCGGGAGGGCCGCGCCTCGGGATTCCGGTGTATGGCCGGGCCGACGTCCTGGACCGGATCGCTCGGCGGCCCCGTTGTGGGCGGTCGTGCGGACGTTGTGCCAGGGTCCATCGGGGAGAGCCCCGCAGAGCAGGCGGGGGAGGGTTGCTTCCCGCTCGCCTGTTGTGCGGCCTTCGTCGGTGGGTCCTGCTGTTGTGCGCTCTGATGCCGGGGCGCCTGCTGTTGAGGGTTCGGTTGGCGCGCTGCTGCCGCCCGAGTGGGTTCCGCCTCGTGGGCGGCCTCCCACAGCATCGCCTCGACGTCCGCGGCCTCGACTGTGCCACCGTCACCCAGACGGCGCCTGACGTAGTCGAGCAGCGGTGTGCTGCGCTCGACGACCTCCTGTACATGGCCCTCGATGCCGTTCCGGTGCGTCACCTTGCCTTCGTGGATCCGGAGGAGTCCGATGTGCAGGCGGGCGGGGCCGTGGACGTTCGCGGCGATGAGATAGGCCGCTTCCAGGTCCTCCTTCGTTCCCTCGGGCGCCAGCCGGGGGTCGATCCGGCGCATGCGCTCGACGCCGTGGTCCACGAGTTCCGGCGGCACTCCGTCGCCGGTGCCCACCGTGGCCATCGTCCACGCGAGGTCGTGCACCCAGTCGCCGGGCTCGGCCAGTTCGATGTCCAAAGCGCGGACGTCGCGGCCCCGGACCAGCACGTTCCCCGGGTTCAGGTCGCCGTGCAGGACCACGGGAGGCCGGTCCTGGAAGGCGTCGGCCAGTTCATGGAGTTCGTCCAGGTACAACGGGAGCCCGAGCCGCTGGTACCGGGCCGCCAGCTTCTCGCGGTTGGCGTCCAGCCATCGGTCACTTCTGGCGATCCGCTCATGCGCGCCGGCCGAAGCCGTCGTGTACTTCGGGGCGCTCTCGGGCGCACGCGGAGTCCGGCGGACCTGCGCGAAGCGGGCAATGGCCTCGACGACCAGCGGGAGCTGTTCGGGCACCCGCAGCTTCTCCCCCGGGAAGAAGCGGTGGACCTGCCGGCCCGCCGCGTCGGCGTACAGCAACTCCGGTAACAGGACGTGCAGTGGCTGCTCGCCGCGGGCCTCCGCGGCGGCCGCTTCCTCGGCGTCGGTCCGGGCGAGCTCCTTGCCGAGGACTTTCAGCGCCTCGGCCTCGTCCCAGCGCCGCGGAGGGCCCGTCCCGACCTGCCGCACGTCGGTGCGGACCAAGAAGTCGCCCCAGGCCGAGGCAACCAGCACGTTCTCGTGGCTGCCGCCCGCCATGAGCCGGGGCACACCGGCGGGATGCCGTGCGACCAGGGTGTCGGCGTCCGCGGCCTTGAGACCCAGCCGACTGCCATATCTGGCGACGAACTCCCGTGTCCGCTGCGCCCGATTGTCGATGGTCAGCAGATCACGGCATTCATCCGCGATTCCGACGATGCTTTTGGCGGGCCTCTGGGACAAGGCCATGTGGCGCTCCGTCGGTGGGAGGGGGTCGCAGGCTCGGGCGTGCGGCGGCAGGCGTCACCGTAGCTGTTGGGGGTCGTGGGTGTGCCTGCGGCGCTTTGGGTCCGCGTGTACGGGACAGTGGCGGCATGTTCACGTCCCGGCCCGGAGCCGCGGACACTGCCGCACGGCGGCCGCCGCGCCGGCCGACGGTGCACCGGCGCTTCCCGATCTGGTTGTGGCACGGGCCTCCTCGTGGAACTCGGTGAAGGCGCACCGGACACGGCCTAGCATCGGCGGCATGGGCGTTCCCGAAGGGTGTTTCACCTGTCGTCAGGAAGCCCGGGGTGTCGAAGCCGCGCCCTGGGAGGCGATCGCCGGTGACGGGTATTGGCGTGTCGCGCATGCGATCGGGGCGGGCATTGTCGGGTGGCTGGTCCTGGTGCCGCGGCGGCATGTCACCACGATTGCCGAGTTGACGGATGACGAGGCGGCGGCGCTGGGTTCCTGGCAGGTGCGGCTGTCGCGGGCGCTGCACGAGGCCACCGGCTGTGTGAAAACCTACGTAGCGCAGTTCGCCGAGGCGGAGGGCTACGCGCACGTGCATTTCCACGTCGTGCCGCGGCCGCCGGGGCTCGGCACCGAGCAGCGCGGGCCGGGGATCTTCGCGTCGGCGTTGGGGCGGAGCCCCGGTGTGCCGGAGGCCGAGATGGACGCGCTGGCGCTCCGGCTGCGCGCGCTGCTGGCGCCCTAGACCAGGGTGTCTACGCTGGGCGGGTGTCTGCCGCACGTAACGCCTGGTTGCCGACGTCGACCTACTCGATCCTCGGGCTGCTGTCGTACGCCCCCGAGCTGTCGGGCTTCGAGGTCAAGAAGTGGGCCGACCTGAGCCTGCGGTTCTTCTACGCGAGCCCGGCGACCAGCCAGATCTACCGGGAGTTGGAGAAGCTGGAGGCCGCCGGCCTGGCCGCGTCGCGGGTGGTGCCGGGCGAATCGGCGCGCAGCAAGCGCGCGTACCGGATCACCGACACGGGGCGCGCCGAGTTGAAGCGGTGGGTGGAGGAAGCGCCGGTGGAGCCGCCGATGCTGCGCGACTCGATGGTGCTGCGGGCGTGGCTCGGGCACGTCGCCGATCCGGAGCGGCTGCGCGAACTGCTGGCCGAACACCGGCGCCAACTCGAGGAAGCCCTGGAGGGGTTGCGCCGCTTGGAGGAATCCTCGGCGGGCGATCCGCACTTCGCGTTCCCCGAGCTGATCGCCCGGTGGGGCGAGCACCAGTCCGCCGCGGCGATCGACGGTGTCGACCTGCTGGTGGAGGGGATCGCGCGGATCGCCGACGCCGAGTCCTGAGCCGTCGTCGCGCCGACAGGACCGCGCGGGCGCCTCAGCCGAGCACGTGCGCGGCCGGGTCCGGCTTCCGCAGCATGTGCCAGTAGTCGACGAGCCGCCACGGGTTGGTGACGACCACGCGCCCCGCGGCGTTGCGGTAATAGCTGCGCACCGACGGGTGGCTCCAGACCAGGCCCGCCATCGTGGCGTCGACGTCGTCGGCGTAGGCGGCGTGGGCTTCCTCGGTGGGTTCCAGGGTGCGGAGGCCGCGTTCGCGGAGCAGGTCGAGGCAGGCCAGCACGTAGTGGATCTGCACCTCGGACACGAAGTTGTTGCCCGCGCCGTGCCCGGGGCTGGAGTTGGGGCCGGACAGGACGAACAGGTTCGGGAACCCGGGCACCGTGACGCCGAGGTGGGCGCGCGGGTCTTCGTCGCCCCAGACGTCGGCGAGGACCGTGCCGCCGCGTCCGGTGACCGTGACGGAGCGGAGCATCGGCAGCAGATGGAAGCCGGTGGCGAGGATCAGGACCTCGGCCTCGGTGACGGTGCCGTCGGCGGTGCGGATGCCTTCGGGGATGATGCGGTCGATCGGCTCGGTGCACAGGTCGACGTGGTCGCGGCGCAGCATGCGGTACCAGTCGGCGTCGCGGAGGATCCGCTTGCCGAAGGGCGGGTAGGCGGGGACGGCCTTGGCGAGCAGGTCGGGGCGGTCGGCGAGTTCGGCTTGCGCGTAGGCGACGAGGATCTGCCGGAGCTTGTCGCTCGCCGCGGAGATCGCCGTGTCCGCGCCGCGCCAGTCCGGGTCGGCGGTGATGGTCGCGTAGTTGGCGTCCGACGCGAACCAGTAGGTGATGGTGCGGAACCACTCGGCGTAGTACGGCACATGCCGCATCGCCCAGAGCGCGCCTTCGGGCACGGTGAGGTTGGCGGCGCGGCGGGGTTGGATCCACGCGGGCTGGCGTTGGAACACGGTGAGGGCGGCGACGTCGTCGACGATCGCGGGCGCGGTCTGCATGGCGCTGGCGCCGGTGCCGACGAGGGCGACGCGGCGCCCGGCGAGGTCGAGTCCGGGGTCCCAGGCGGCGGTGTGCACGACGGTGCCGGCGAAGTCGGCGAGGCCGGGGATGTCCGGGTACTTGGGGTCCTGGAAGAAGCCGATGGCGCTGACCACGGCGTCGGCGTGATCGCGGGAGACGGTGCCGTCGGCGTGCCGGGTCGTGAGCGTCCAGCGGCGGTCGGCCTCGTCCCACGCGCAGGACTCGACGTGGGTGTCGAAGGAGGTGTGCGCGCGTATGCCGTAGGCGTCGGCGCAGCGGCGGAGATAGCCGAGGACGACGTCGCCGCTGGAGTAGAACGCCGGCCAGTCGGGGTTGACCGCGAACGAGTAGGAGTAGAAGTGGCTGGGTGTGTCCACACCGACGCCCGGATATTGGTTGACGAGCCAGACGCCGCCGACGTCGGAGTTCCGCTCGTAGATCCGGTACGTGTGCCCGGCTTCGGCGAGCTTGACCGCCGCGGCGATCCCGGTGAGGCCCGCGCCGATGACGGCGACGTGGAAGCCGCCGTCCGCGGCGGGCGGGGTGGGGTCGGCGTCGAGCGTGTCGAACCCGCACTGGTCGCGCAGGACGGGCAGGAACTCGGCGGCCACCGGTTCGCGGGCGAACGTCGCGGCCATGGCCTGCATCAGGGCGTCGGGCAGCGGGGCGCCGGCCTCGGCGGACGGGGGCTCCGTGAGCACCGCGGCGAGGCGGTCGCGCAGGGCGGCGGTCAGGTCGTCGTCCGCCGCACCGGGTTCGCACACGGCCGCGAACACGGTGAGGGCGTCGGCGTCGCGGGTGAGGTGGACCAAGGCCATGAGCAGCGCCCGCGGGTCGGCCCCGGTGAGGCGCTCGGACACCTCGGCGGCGGTGCACCCGGCCAAGGGCAGATCGGCGGCCAGGGTTCGGGGGAAGAGGGGCGGCATGACGGCCTCCGCGGGCGGCTCAGGGGACAGCAAGAAGTTCCCATTGGGAACAACTGGATGCTGTCGCCTCGCCCCGAAGAAGTAAAGAGGCGGGGCGGAGCCGGCGCACGGGCACGAGGCTCAAGCGCGGGCTCAGGCGCGGGCGCGGGCACAAGGTTCAAACGCAGGCACGGGCACGGGAGGCACGCGGGAAGCGCGGGCGGCGGCGCAGGCGCCAAGCCCAAGCGCGGGCGCGGGCGCGGGCGCGGGCGCGAAGCCCAAACGCAGGCGGGGCGCGAAGCGAACGCCGCCTGCGAAGCAGCCGTGAGCAAGGCGGGGCCGCGGCACGCCACGCCCACACCCAAGCCACGCCCCGCCGCGACCCGCGCCGCCCCGCCCCGCCCGCCTACCCCCGTCTGGTCCTCGCCGCCCTCGCCGCCCTCGCCAACGACCGCGCCAACCCGACCCCCGCCAACGCCCACACCGGAAACGCGATCCACAGCAGCACCCGCCCCAGCGTGTCCAGCCACGCCACGTGCGCGGCCGCCGACACCAGCAGGCAAGCCGCCGCGGTCATGCCCAGGGGGAAGACCGTGGCCCAGCGGCGGATGTCGTAGCGCGGGCGCGGGTAGGCGATTTCGGCGACGGCCAGGACGACGTACCAGCCGAGCGCGACGCCGAGCACGACCAGCGTCGTGATGCGCAGGATGTCGTGCGCGGTCCCCGTCCACACCGGCGACGCGACGAGTTTCGACCCCGCGACCGCCGAGATGGCGAGCGCGCCGCCCGCGACCCAGTGGTCGCCCGCGCCGGTGCGGATCTGGCGGATGTCGAAGCGGGCGAGCACCACCGCGTACAGCACGAGTCCCAGGGCGAACAGCACGAGCGCCGCCCACGCGAGCCACTCCCCCTCGCCCAGCAGCGCGAGTTGCCCGGCGAGCACGGCCAGCCCCTGGGTGGCGACGCAGACCAGGAAGACCGCCCCCGGCATGCGGTGGCCGAGGTGCCGCGCCACCCCGCCGAGCAGTATCGGCCACGCGAGCGCGGCGATGGCCAGCATCGCGTACGCGGTGTGCGTCCAGCCGAACAGCGCGAGCCGGGTGCCGAGCACGGTGGTGGCGGCGACGGCGGTGAGGGCTGGCGGGGTGTCGGCGGCGGTCTTCCAGCCGTGCGGGTCGCGGAACGCCCGGGTGACGAAGGCCGCGGCGAGGAGCAGCCACACGGCGATGTCGATCCCCATGAGGATCTTCGACAGCGTGTCGAACCCGGCGACGAACAGCCCGATCGAGACGATGCCCGTCGCCATCACGATCGACCCGGATGCGGGCGGCACCGCGGACCACCACGGCGCGGGCGGGGCGGCGTGCGGGGCGCTGTGGGCTGGGGCGGCGCTCTCGGCGGTCACCCGGCGATCATGCAGGACGCGCGCCGCGGCGCGGTGGAATTGCGGATGCTTGCCCGGAGTGTCGCCCGACCGTCACGCCGAATTGCCGTTTGTATGACTACACGTACCAGTAGTGTCGGCGCGCGAACGGCCCCGCAACGGGGCGCGCCGCCGAGCCGATCGCCCGGGAGGCAGCGGTGCCGCAGGACGTACCGACGGAGCCGGACGCGATGCTGCTGCGCACCGGCCGGTTCCTGCGGCGCGACGCGCAGACCGCGGCGGACCTGCACAGCGTGCGGGTGACCGGCGGCCGCGAGGGCGACGTCTTCTACCGCGACCGGTGGAGCCACGACAAGGTCGTGTACTCGACGCACGGCGTGAACTGCACGGGCTCGTGCCGGTGGAAGGTGTACGTCAAGGACGGCATCATCACGTGGGAGACCCAGGGCACCGACTACCCGTCGGTGGGCCCGGACCGCCCCGAGTACGAGCCGCGCGGCTGCCCGCGCGGTGCCGCGTTCTCCTGGTACACGTACTCCCCCACCCGGGTGCGCTACCCGTACGCGCGCCGCGTCCTCGTCGACATGTACCGCGAGGCGAAGACGCGCCTCGGCGACCCGGTGGACGCGTGGGCCGACATCCAGGACGACCCGGAGCGCCGCCGCCGCTACCAACGCGCCCGCGGCAAGGGCGGGTTGGTGCGGGTCTCGTGGGACGAGGCGGTCGAGATCATCGCCGCCGCGCACGTGCACACGGTGAAGAAGTACGGCCCGGACCGGATCGCGGGCTTCTCGCCGATCCCCGCGATGTCGATGGTGTCGCACGCGTCCGGCGCCCGGTTCATGTCGCTGATCGGCGCGCCGATGCTGTCGTTCTACGACTGGTACGCCGACCTCCCGGTCGCGTCGCCGCAGGTCTTCGGGGATCAGACAGACGTCCCCGAGTCGGGCGACTGGTGGGATGCCGCGTACCTGATGATGTGGGGCTCGAACGTCCCGGTGACCCGCACGCCGGACGCGCACTGGATGGCCGAGGCGCGCTACCGCGGCCAGAAGGTCGTCGTGGTGTCGCCGGACTACGCGGACAACACGAAGTTCGCCGACGAGTGGCTGCACCCGCATCCGGGCACCGACGGCGCGCTGGCGCTGGGCATGGGGCATGTGCTGCTCAAGGAGTTCTTCGTCGACCGGCAGGTGCCGTTCTTCGCCGACTACGTGCGTACGTACACCGATCTGCCGTTCCTGGTGACGCTGCGGGAGAAGGACGGCGGGTACGTCCCCGACAAGTTCCTCCGCGCGAGCGACCTCGGCGACACCGGCGAGGGCGCCGAGTGGAAGACCGCGGTGTGGGACGAGGCCGCGGACGCGCCCGCCGTGCCCGGCGGCTCCGTCGGCTTCCGGTGGACCGAGTCCGGCAAGGGTGCCTGGAACCTGGACCTCGGGGCGATCCGGCCGCGGCTGTCCCTGCACGGGGCCGGCAATGCGGCCGAGGTGCTGCTGCCGCGTTTCGACGGCACCGGCGACCCGGTCGTGCGGCGCGGCGTGCCGGTCGCGGAGGCCGGCGGCCGCCTGGTGACGACTGTGTTCGACCTGCTCCTCGCCCAGTACGGCGTGGCCCGCCCGCACCTGCCCGGCGACTGGCCGGCGTCGTACGAGGACGCCGACGCGCCCGGCACGCCCGCCTGGCAGGAGCAGCTCACCTCCGTCCCCGCCGCCAAGTGCGTGCGCATCGCCCGCGAGTTCGCCCGTACCGCGGAGGAGACGCGCGGCCGCTGCATGATCCTCATGGGCGCGGGCACGAACCACTGGTTCCACTCCGAGACGATCTACCGGGCGTTCCTCGCGCTGCTCACCCTGACCGGCTGCCAGGGCCGCAACGGCGGCGGCTGGGCGCACTACGTCGGTCAGGAGAAGTGCCGCCCGTCCACCGGCTGGGCGACGCTCGCCGGGGCGACGGACTGGCAGCGTCCGCCGCGCCAGATGATCGGCACCGGGTTCTTCTTCCTCAACTCCGACCAGTGGCGCTACGACAAGTTCCCGGCCGACGTGCTGGCCTCGCCGCTGGGCGAGGGCCGGTTCGCGGAGATGACGGTCGCGGACTGCCTGGCGCAGTCGGCGCGGTCGGGGTGGATGCCGTCGTATCCGACGTTCGACCGCAACCCGCTCGACCTCGCCGACGAGGCGGCCGCCATGGGCGTGGACCCGGTGCCGTACACGGCGGGCGAACTGGCCGCCGGGCGGCTGGGGTTCGCGTGCGAGGACCCGGACGCGCCGGAGAACTGGCCGCGGGTGCTGACGTTGTGGCGGGCGAACCTGCTGGGTTCGTCGGCGAAGGGCGCCGAGTACTTCGCCAAGCACCTGCTGGGCACGCACCACAGCCTGCGCGCCGAGGAGGCGCCCCCGGACGCCCGGCCGCGCGACGTCGTCTGGCGGGACGAAGCCCCGGAAGGCAAGCTCGATCTGCTGCTGTCGCTGGACTTCCGCATGACGTCGTCGACGCTGCTGTCGGACATCACGCTGCCCGCCGCGACCTGGTACGAGAAGCACGACCTGTCGACCACCGACATGCACCCGTTCGTGCACGCGTTCACTCCCGCGGTGGATCCGCCGTGGCAGGCGCGCACCGACTTCGACGCGTTCCACGCGATCGCCGCCCGGTTCTCCGAACTGGCGGCCGACCACCTCGGCGTGCGCACCGACATCGTGGCCACCCCCTTGCAGCACGACACGCCCGGCGAGACCGGGCAGCCGGGCGGGGTCGCGTTGGACTGGCGGCGCGGCGAATGCCCGCCGATCCCGGGCAAGACGATGCCGGCGCTGACCGTGGTGGCGCGCGACTACCCGGCCGTCGCCGCGAAGATGGCGGCACTGGGCCCGCTCGTGGAGACGAAGGGCCTGCCCGCCAAGGGCCTCACCCTGCTGCCCGACCGGGAAGTCGAGCTGCTCAAGGCCACCAACGGGACAGCCCGCGGCGGCCCCGCGGACGGCCGGCCACTGCTGGACACGGCGGTCAAGGCCTGCGACACGATCCTCGCGCTGTCCGGAACGACCAACGGCCGCCTGGCCGTCCAAGGCTTCGCCGCGCTGTCGGAGCGGGTGGGGCGGGATCTGACGCCGCTCGCGGCGGAGAACGAAGGCAAGCGGGTCACTTACGCGGACACGCAGGCCGCGCCGGTGCCGGTCGTCACGTCCCCGGAGTGGTCGGGCAGCGAGACCGGCGGCCGCCGCTACAGCCCGTTCACCGTCAACGTCGAGCACCTCAAGCCCTGGCACACCCTCACCGGGCGCCAGCACTTCTTCCTCGACCACGACTGGATCCACGAACTCGGCGAGGCGCTGCCGGTGTACCGGCCGCCGCTGGACATGCACCGGCTGTTCGGCGAACCGCGGCTCGGGCCCGACGGGCAACGCGAAGTGACCGTCCGCTATCTGACGCCGCACAACAAGTGGTCGATCCACTCCGAGTACCAGGACAACCTGTTCATGCTCGCGTTGTCGCGCGGCGGCCAGGTCATCTGGATGGCGCCGCAGGACGCCGCCGCGATCGGCGTGCGCGACAACGACTGGATCGAGGCGGTCAACCGCAACGGCGTGGTCGCGGCGCGCGCGATCGTGTCGCACCGCATGCCGGCCGGGACCGTCTACATGCACCACGCGCAGGACCGCACCGTCGCCACCCCCAAGGCGGAGACGACCGGCAAGCGCGGCGGCATCCACAACTCGCTGACCCGGATCCTGCTGAAGCCGACCCACTTGGTCGGCGGCTACGCGCAGCTGTCGTTCGCGTTCAACTACCTCGGCCCCACCGGCAACCAGCGCGACGAAGTCACCGTCGTCCGCCGCCGCACCCGGAAGGTGGAGTACTGACCCATGCGCGTTATGGCCCAGGTCGCGATGGTCATGAACCTCGACAAGTGCATCGGCTGCCACACCTGCTCGGTCACCTGCAAGCAGACGTGGACCAACCGCGGCGGCGTCGAGTACGTGTGGTTCAACAACGTGGAGACCCGCCCCGGACAGGGCTACCCGCGCCGCTGGAGCGACCAGGACCGCTGGCAGGGCGGCTGGGCGCTCGACCGGCGCGGCCGGCTCAAGCTCAAGGCCGGGGGCCGGTTCAAGAAGCTCGCCACGATCTTCGCCAACCCGGTGCTGCCCGAGATCAAGGACTACTACGAGCCCTGGACGTACGACTACGACCAGCTCACGAAGGCGCCGCTCGGCGACGACTACCCCGTCGCGCAGCCGCGTTCGGTGCTCACCGGCGAGCCGATGGCCGTCGAGTGGTCGGCCAACTGGGACGACGACCTCGGCGGCGCGACCGAGCACGGCTCGGCGGACCCGGTGGTGGAACGGATCGGCGACAAGGTCAAGTTCGCCTTCGAAGAAGCCTTCATGTTCTACGTGCCGCGGATCTGCGAGCACTGCCTCAACCCGTCCTGCGTCGCCTCGTGCCCGTCGGGGGCGCTGTACAAGCGGGTCGAGGACGGCATCGTGCTCGTCGACCAGGACCGGTGCCGCGGGTGGCGGCAGTGCGTGACCGGGTGCCCGTACAAGAAGGTGTACTTCAACCACCGCACCGGCAAGGCCGAGAAGTGCCACTTCTGCTATCCGCGCGTCGAGGTCGGCCTGCCGACGGTCTGCTCGGAGACCTGCGTGGGACGGCTGCGGTACATCGGCGTGATGCTGTACGACGCCGACCGGGTGGCCGCCGCGGCCGCGGAACCCGACGAGAAGGACCTGTACGAAGCCCAGTTGGAGGTCTTCCTCGACCCGCACGACCCCGAGGTGGGGCGTGCCGCGGAGGCGGCCGGGATCCCCTTCGAGTGGATGGAGGCCGCACGCCGGTCCCCCGTCCACACCCTCATCAAGGACTACCGCGTCGCGCTGCCGCTGCACCCGGAATACCGCACGCTGCCGATGGTCTGGTACATCCCGCCGCTCTCCCCGGTCGTCGAGGCGCTCGCCGAGAGCGGGCACGACGGCGAGGACCCGGTCAATCTGTTCGGCGCGATCGACACGCTGCGCATCCCGCTCGAATACCTCGCCGAACTGTTCACCGCGGGCGACCCCGAGCCGGTCCGCCGGTCACTGGAAATCCTCGCGGTGATGCGGTCGTTCATGCGTGCGGTCAACCTCGGCCGGGAACCCGACCTGGCGCCCGCGGCGGCCCTCGGGCTGGCCCCGGAACGCATCGAGGCGCTCTACCACCTGCTGGCGGTCGCCAGGTACGACGACCGCTACGTCATCCCGACGGCGGCGATGGCCGACGCGCACCGCTTGGAGGAATCCGCGGTCGGATCGGGCTGCAGCGTCGACGACGGGGTCTACGAGGACGCGCCGGGCCCGTTCGGGGACAGTTCGGGCTCGGAGACCAAGGTCGGGCACCGGCGGCTGCCGCTGGTCACGATCGAGGCGTTCCATCTCACGCGGCGTCGGCAGACCGCCGACCGGGAGGAGGACCTGTGAGCGGCCTTCTGCCCCACGCCGACCGGGTACTGTGCCAGGCCGCGGCGCGGTGTCTGGCCTATCCGGACGAGGCGTTTGCCGCCGAACTGCCCTTGGTATCCTCCGCGTTGGATGCCACGGGACGAGGCGGAGCGACGTTGCGGCCGTTCGTCGACCATGCCGTGTCCACCCCCGTCGGCGATCTCGCCGCGCACTACGTCGACGTGTTCGACTTCAAGAACCGGCACTGCCTGTATCTGAGCTGGTGGACGGACGGCGACACGCGCCGCCGCGGCACGTCGCTCGTGCGGTTCAAGGAGGCCTACCGCGCACACGGGCTAGAGCCGACGGGCGAGGACCTCCCCGACTTCCTGCCCGTGGTGCTGGAGTTCGCCGCCGCGACCGGGTCGGACGCGCTGCTGCGCGAGCACCGGGCGGGGCTGGAACTGCTGCGGATCGCGCTCGCCGAACACGGCACCCCGTACGCGCACGTCGTCGCGGCGGTCTGCGCGGTACTGCCCGGCCCATCCCCGCGTGACCGCGCCGAAGCGCGGGCGCTGGCGCGCAGCGGTCCGGCGCGCGAAGAGGTGGGGCTCGCCGGGTATGCGGAACGCCCCTATGGACACCTCGACTTGCTGCCCATCGTCGGCGCGGACGGCTCCGGAGGCCACTGATGCGCACGTTCCTCTGGGGCGCCCTCCCCTACATCGCGGTGGCACTGCTGGTGTCCGGCCTGGTCTGGCGCTACCGCTACGACCGCTTCGGCTGGACGACCCGGTCGTCGGAGAGCTACGAGTCGAAGATCCTCACGATCGCGTCGCCGGTCTTCCACTACGGCATCCTCTTCGTGCTGGTCGGACACCTGATGGGCCTGCTGGTGCCGAAGTCGTGGACGGACTCCCTCGGCGTCACCGAACACGCCTATCACTTGCTGTCCCTGTTCGCCGGCACCGCGGCGGGCGCCCTCACCCTGCTGGGCATCGCCGCGCTGATCTACCGGCGCAGGACCAATCGGGCCGTCTTCCGGGCCACGACGCGCAACGACAAGCTGATGTACGTCGTACTCGCGGCGGCGATCGCCTTCGGGATGATCGCAAAGCTCGCCCACTCGTCGATTTCCAGCGGCTACAACTACCGCGACACGATCGCGGTGTGGGTGCGGAGCCTGTTCTACCTGCAGCCGAAGACCGAACTGATGGCGGATGCGCCGACGCTGTACCAGATCCATGCGGTGATCGGCCTGGTGCTGTTCGCGCTGATCCCGTTCACACGGCTCGTGCACATGTTCAGCGCGCCGATTCAGTACGTGTTCCGGCCCTACATCGTCTACCGCGCGCGCGACCCGCGAAATGTGGGGGTGCGGGCGGAGCGGCGGGGGTGGGAGAAGGTAGGGCCGCGCTGAGGTCCGGCGCGGCGGCGGGCTACGTGCCGGGGGCCGCCCGCGGCGGCGCGGCGGGGCTCAGGCCGGTCGCGCCAAACGCAGTTCCCGCGTCGTGCGGATGACCAGGTCGTCGCGCCGGAGGACGCTGTCGGGTCCGTCCTCGGCCACGAGGCGGTCGAGGGCCGCAAGGTCGTCCGGTGACAGTGCGTCCGCCAGGCCGGCGCGGACGCGGCTCAGGTAGCCGCGGGCGTAGCGGCCGGCGGCCTCGGGGAGGTCGGCGCCGGCGAGGCGGATGTCGTACGTGTGAGCGTCGACCACCGCGTAGCCCGCCGTGGCCAGGACGGTGTCCCAGTCCGCACCGAGGTGCGGGACGTGGTCGGCGGTCTCCTTGGCCATGGCCTCGTGACAGCGGTCTTCCAGGCCCGGCTTCCCGAAGCCGACGTCGTCGGGGAGGAAGCGCGGGAGACCGTCCATCTCCAGCAGGGCGAACAGTCCGCCCGGCCGCAGCACGCGGGCAATCTCGCCGAGGGCCCGGAGCGGGTCGGCGGTGTGGTGCAGCGACGCGGACGCCCAGACCACGTCGGCGGGGCCCAGCTCGGGCCACGCGGCGTCCAGGTCGGCCTGCACCGTCCGCACGCGTGCCCCCAGGCCCCGCTGCTCGGCCTTCTCGGCGAGCCGGGCGAGCATCTGCGGGTCGACGTCGACCGCGGTCGCGTCGGCGTCCGGGAAGCGCGCGAGGAGGGAGAGGGTGCCGGCGCCGGTCCCGGCGCCGAGGTCGACGAGGCGGCGCGGCGGCTGCTCGGCGGAAGCCTTGCGGATGCGCGCGGTCACGTCGGTGAAGCAGGCGTCGAGGATCTCGATGTCGAGGTCCAGCAGATCGGCCAGGCCGGCCGAGTCGCCGAAGGAGCCGGGGGCTGCGTCGTGGGCGTGGCGGCCGTAGCCGTGGCTGTGGGCGTGGTTGTGGGCGTGGTTGTGGGCGTGGCCGTGGTGGTTCGGGTGCTGTCGCTCGTCCATGCTTCGACTCTAAGCGCCTCTTGCGCTGATGACATACCATCTTGCGTATGAAGCAAGACGACGACGCTCTCGACACCCTCGTGCGGAAGCGGATCCGCGCGCTGCGGGTCGCCCTCGGCTGGTCGCTCGACGACCTCGCGGCCCGCTGCTACCTGAGCCCGTCGACGCTGAGCCGCATCGAAACCGGACAGCGCCGGATCGGCCTCGACCAGCTGACCGCGATCGCCCGCGCCCTCGGCACCACGCTCGACCAGCTCGTGGAGACCGTCGACGACGAGGACGTGGTCATCCGCCCCCGGCACGACGAATCGCGCGGCGTCAGCACCTGGATCCTCAGCCGCGGCCCCGGCACCCAGGGCGTGACCGTCGCCCGCATGCGCCTCACCAAGCCCGCCCGGCCCGACGCGATGAACGCACACCCCGGGCACGACTGGTTCACGGTGCTGTCCGGCACGGTGACGCTGCTCCTCGGCGAGCGCCGCATCGTCGTCGAAACCGGCGAAGCGGCCGAGTTCTCCACCATGATCCCGCACGCCTTCGGCTCCGACGACGGCCCCGCCGAAATCCTCTGCATGTTCGACCACGACGGCCGCCGGACACACCTGCACCAGGCGCCGTAACGGGGGCGGCGGTTCTTCGGCGCCCCCGGGTACTTCCCGAGCCGCAGAGCATCAGGCGGTGCGGCATTCGCTATACATGCGCAATGACCACCTGGCCCACCCGCCCCGAAACCCCCGCCGACGTCCCCGCCATCCGGGCGATCGTCGAAGCCGCCTTCCCCACCCCGGAAGAAGCCGACCTGGTCGACGCCCTCCGCGCCGACCCGCAGGCCTGGATCGACGGCCTCTCGGTCGTCGCCGTCGACGACACGGACGCCCCCGTCGGCTACGCCCTCCTGACCCGCTGCCACATCGACACCACCCCGGCCCTGTGCCTGGCTCCCGTCGCGGTCCTCCCCGCCCGGCAGAAATCCGGCGCGGGCGCGGCCGCCGTCCGCGCGGCCCTGGCCACCGCGGCCGCCCAAGGCGAACACGCCGTAGCCGTCCTCGGCCACCCCGACTACTACCCCCGCTTCGGGTTCGCCCGCGCTTCCGCCCACGGCATCGGGCTGACCATCGACGTCCCGGAGGACGCTCTGATGGTGCTCACGCTGGACCCGTCGCGGCCCATCCCGTCGGGGACGATCCACTACGCGGCCCCGTTCGGTATCTGACCGTTCGCCCCGGGCTCAACCCGGTGGAAGCAGCTTGTGGCCGCGGTCACCGACCGTCCGGCGCCGAGGCGGGTGGGACGCGAACGACGAGGACGGCGGCGTCGTCGTCTTCGCCGCCGGTCTCGGCGGCGGCCGCGAGCATCGCGTCGGCGATCGCCTCGACACCGTCGCCCGCACATGCGGCCGCCCGGTCCGCGGCGCGGCGCATGCCGACCTCGATCGGCATGTCGCGTGACTCCACGACACCGTCGGTGACCAGCACGATGATGGTTCCCGGCCGCAGCACCGTCTCGTGGTGCGGGTACTCGGCGCCTTCCAAGGCGCCGAGGAGGGGGCCTCCGGGGGTTTCGAGGATGTCCGCCGTGCCGTCGGGGTCGATCACGATCATCGGTACGTGGCCCGCCCGTGCGACCGCGCACTCGCCCGTGGCCGGGTCGAGGCGCAGCAGCGTGCAGGTGGCGAAGTTGTCGCGGCCGAGGCTCGCGAGGAGGTTGTTGACGCGGCCGAGGATGAGCGACGGCGTGGGGTCGTGAGATGCGAAGGCCCTTCCCGTGGTGACCAGTTGACCCATGTGTGCGGCCGCGTCCACGTCGTGTCCCTGGGCGTCCCCGATGCTGAGCAGCGCGGTGCCGTCGTCGCCGGGGACCACGTCGTACCAGTCGCCGCCCATCGAAAGCCCGTGCGCGGCGGGCGAGTATCGGGCGGCGATCTCCAGGCCGGGTACGGTCGGCGGGGCGGAGGGCATCATGGTGCGTTGGAGCGCCCGGGCGAGTTCGGTCAGCGCCTGCTGGAGTCGGATGCGCTCGACGGCCTGCCCGGCGAGTTGCCCCAGCGTGCGCATCAGCGCGCGCTCGTCCGGGCTCGGGTGGTGCTCGTGGTCGTAGATGATGACGAGGGCGCCGATGGGGCCTTTGCCGACTTCGAAGGGGATCACCGCGTACGCGTGCGCGCCGGTCGCCGCGATCAGTTCGGTGGCGTGCGGCCAGGCGAGTTCGTGCTCGCGCAGCGAGGGGACGAAGATCGCCTCGCCGCTGCGGATCGCGTGATGCAGGGGGCGGCGTTCGTCGAGTGCGGTGCCGTCGAGTCGGGCGAGGGCCATGTCGTCGGGACGCGAGGCGTTGGTCATCCGGAAGCGATCACCGTGGACGAACCCCACGAAGGCTCCGGTGCCGCCGAAGAGGGGGGCGACGCGGGCCATCATCACCTCGCCCAGGGCCTCCTCGGTGACCGCCGCGATCATCGCCGCCGAGACCTCGGCCAATCGGGCGCCGCGCTCGCGTTCGGCGGCCAGACGCCGCTTGCCCTCCACCTGCACCCCGACAACGTCGCTCCGGTCGCGGTTGACGCCGACCAGGACTTCCCGCCCGTCCAAGCCCAGACGCAGGCGCTGCACATGGGATGCGATCCAATGCCACTGACCGGCGGCGTCGAGCAGCCGGTACTCGACACGTGCTTCGGTGCGTTCTCCCGCGACCAGTGCCGCCTGCAGGCGCTTCAGGGAGGGCCGGTCGTCGGCGTGCACACGCGCCATCCAGTCCGCGGCGCCGCGGGCCGGCGAGAGCTGCGCCCGACCGCCGTGCCATCGCCAGGTGCTCGCGGCGATGTCGTAGGTCCACAGGCCGAAACCGCCGAGCGTGGCGGCGAGGCGGAACGTGGCCAGTTGCACGTCCACGTCCACGCTGCCGGGCACCTCACGCAGTTCGGTCTCCTCGCCGACGGCACGTGCCTCGAACATGCACGGCACCGGGGCCCCGTCGGGGGCGGGAATCTCGACCACCCGCACGGCCACCCCGTCCGGCTCGGCGTGGGCCGCGGCGACGAGTTCGGCCCAGGCCGCGGTCGCCCGCGGGGACAGCCGGCTGCCGAGCACCTCGGTCAGCGGCTTCTCCCGCGCCTCCGGGGCCAGACCGGTGGCGCGCGCGAAACGCCGGTCGAACCCGAGCAACCGCCCGTCCGCCCCGACCCGGACGATGGACCCGGCCGTGTCCGTCATGAGGATTGTCCGCGTGTCACAGGCGTCGACTTTCGTTCGAGCAGGCCGAGACATCCATGGCCGACATGTGGGCTTTGCCTTTTGAGTGCATATTTTTTCGCAGGCACACCCAGGGTGCAATTAAGCCTATATAGGCCATATGGGCAACAAGGAGGCCGTTCGGGTTGCTTCTCCGAGCGGCGGTGGGAGCCGTGTCGCCCGAGTCCGGGTGCCGAGTCGGGTCCGTGTCGGTCCCCGCTGACAAGATCGGTGTGTGGTGACGGATGTCAGGTCTGGGGTGGCGTTTCCCGCCGATGTGGCGGGGGAGTTCGAGACGCATGTCACGGTGCGGTGTGCGGAGGCGGAGGTGGGTCGGCTTGCCGAGTGGGCGGGGGCTCGCGGGGCCGGAGTGACGCACATCGTGCTGGGGCGCGGAGAGGTCGTGTCGCAGCCGATGGTGACGGTGCGGGCGCGGACGACGCTGGAGGCGGCGCGGAGTGCCGGGGCGGTGTGGGCCGGGGCCGCGCGGAGTGCCGGGTTCGAGGTGGTGCGGGTCAAGATCGAGGCGGCGCCGTGGCATCCGGGTGTGCCGCGTACGGACGCGGACGCGGCGGCGATGGCGGCGTCCTACCATTTCGAGCACCACGTCAAAGTGCTTCTGGAACCCGCTGTGGATACGCGGGAGTTGGCGGATATCGCGGTGCGGCACGACGCGCATCTGTCGCACAATGCCCGTCGGGTGCGTGACGACGGCCGAGCCGAGCGGTTCGTGACGCAGCGGTGCCGCGGAGTGGGGGACGCGACCGCGGAGCGGGCGTTGGCCGCGCTGACGGCCGAGCTTCGCGACGGTGGTTACGCAATCCACTCCGTGGAACGGGAGTTCGTGGTCCACGACGACCACGAGGCACTGGATCGCGGCTGGATCGACGAAGCCGCCGCGCGCGCATGAAGGACAGCGGCAAGTACTACGGGAGAGGCGACCGCACATGACGATCGACGAACGGCCGACGTCCTGGGACGAGATGGAGTGGGGGCCCTGGCCCGAGACCGACGTCGTGCCGCAGGAACCGCTGGACGACGAGACCCGCGAGAACCAGGGCCTGCCGACGTCGCTGTCCGTGGTCCGCGGCGAAGGTGTCGTGCAGCGGCCGGTGTTCGAGCCGGCGTTGCAGCACTACTCGCGGGCGATGCGGCCCGGTGAGCCGCAGTTCGCGTCCGCCGAGACCGCCGCGCGTTGGTACGCGGCGCGGCACCGCGCCCTCGACCACGTCCTCGCCGGCATCGCCTCGTCGGCGTGGGCCGAGCATCTCGTGCTGCGCGGCAGCATCCTGCTCAAGGCCTGGTACGGCGACGCCGCCCGCGAACCGCGCGACCTCGACTTCGTCGTCGTGCCGCCGACCTGGGTCATGGAGGAGCCGCGCACCGACCGCATGCTCGAAGACCTGGCCGCCGCCGCGGCCGAGGTGTCGAAGGCGGACGCCGGCAGCACGGTGCGGATCGACGCCGCGGGCGCGGCGAGCGACGAGATCTGGACGTACGACCGGGTCCCCGGCCGTCGCCTGGTCCTGCCGTGGCACGCCGACGGCCTGCCGTCGGGCAGCGTGCAGCTGGACTTCGTGTTCAACGAACGCATCCCGCACACACCGGAGTTCACGCACATACCGGCCCGCCACGCGGACCACGGCAACGCCGCCGGGCACCGCATCCTGGCCGCCACTCCCGCGCAGTCTCTCGCGTGGAAGCTGCTGTGGCTGGTGACCGACACCTATCCGCAGGGCAAGGACCTGTACGACGCCGTCCTCCTCGCCGAAGCCGGCTCGCTCCCCGCCGACTTGCTGCTGCGCAGCCTCGTGTCGTCGGACGCGTCGTGGGCCGGGCAGCGCGTCACCACCGCGTTCCTGGACGACATCGACGTGGACGCGGACGAGTTCCGCAAGGACTACCCGGAGGTTCCGGACGGCATCGAGCAGTTGCTGGAACGTCTGAAGGCCGCGCTCGCCCCGACGTTCGCGCAGGCCGCCGCCGAGCCGCCCGCCGACGGATACGCCCGCCGCGCCGCGCTGCTCGCCCCGGCGGTCGAACGCCTGCGCGAGCTGGTGCGCGAGGAGGGCCTGGACGCGGTGCTGTCCCGGGTGAGCATGGACCGCGACCCGCTGCCGGAGACCCTCGTCCTGCTGCGCGAGACGATCGGTGCGGACGCCTGCACGCTGGAGGACGTCGCGGCGACGTACGTCGACTTCACGGCCCGCGCCTACCCCGGCTCCTACAACTACTACCGGCGCACCCCGGAGGAGCTGGCCAACGCCGTCGCCAAGCTCGGCGAAACCGTCTGAGCCTCCGCCCCCTCTCCCCCGCCCCCGCAGGCGCCCGAACGGGCGCCTGCGGCCCGTGCTCCGGCGTGCCCCGCATGCTTCGGCGCTTCGACCGTTGAGTCGTGCCCGCTGAGTCGTCCAGCCGTTCCGTCGTTCAGCCGTTCGAAGGAGTTCCATGACCGACAACGACCGGTCGCTCGCCGGTCTCGTGCTCGCGTTCGCGCCGCCGGAGGCCGCGGCGGCGGTCGCCGCCCGGATCGGCGAGCCGTCCGCGGTCGAGCAGCGCGAGCCTGCGCCGTTGCCGACCGAGCAGTTCACGGCGGCGCTGGCGTCCGGTCCGGACGTACCGCCGAAGATCCTGCGGCTGCCCGGCCGTTCCCGTCCGGCGGACCCGGTGCCGCCAGCCGCGGCGGAGTTGTGGGCGTTGGAGCGGGACAAGCTGCGCCAGTGGCTGCCGTGCATGATCGCGTCGGGCGACCCGGAGACCGCCCGCGTCGTGGTCAACCGGGTGCCGTTGAAGACCGAGGCGGGCCGGATCCGGGTGGTCGCCGCGGTCTGGGAGCGGCACGGCCGCGACGCCGCTCGCGCGGTGTTCGCCGAGGCCTCCTTCCCGGCGGAACTCGGCGGGACGCTGACCGCACCGGCGTTCGAGGACGCGTCCGCGCTCGCGGTCGCCGCGGCACTCGACGCGGACGACGGCCTCGACAGGCTGCGGGCCCAGCTCGCCGTCCACGAGAGCGCGGCCGAGATCGTCGAGCAGCTCCGCTCGCTGGAGGAAAACGCCGACGAGATCGACCATTTGGTGGCCGAAGGCACCGCGCTGCCGTGGGACGCGATCGTGGCCGCGCACCGCGAGCGCCCGTTCCGCACCGAGATCCGGAACGCGCTCGCGGCGCGGGCCGAGTGCCCGCTGCCGATGCTCATCGACCTGCTCCAGGCCGGAATTCCCGAGGCCGACACCACGCACTGGTACGGCGAACCGGCACGGCTCGCGCCGGACTGGCTGGACGGGGCGCTCGTCCACGGCCGCATCTCCCCCGTCGACGTGCTCACCCACCTGCGCCCCGCACGCGACACGCTGAAGCTGTTCGTCCACGACGACTACCGGGTCAACCGCGCGCACTGGCACGCCGGCACCCCGCGCCCCGACCTCGCCGAGTTGTTCGCCGCGCACTGGGGAGACGACGTGGAGGCCTGGGTGGTCGCGGTGCGGCTGCTGCCCGAGTTCGCCGGGACGCTGCCGGAACTCGCCGCGACGGCACGGGCGTCCGTGGAGGTGGCCGGATAGCGGGTGGCCGGTCCGGTTGGCAGCGAGTTGGAGGCTCAGCGGCCGACCGGCGGCCGGAAGCCGCGCCGCCGCCGAGCCCCGCTCAGTCTCCGCGCGGCTCGGCGGCGGCGATCAGATAGCCCGCGAACTCGTCGAGTGCGGCGCGGGCTTGGGCGTCGTCGCGGTCGATGAGCCAGTTGAGGGTGAGGCCGTCCATGACGCCGAAGCCGTAGCGGGCGAGGACGGCCACATCGACGTTCCAGCGCACGTCGGCGACCGTGGCGATGGTCTCCAGGTACTCGCGGAAGACGTCCCGGTACTGCCGGTACTGGGCACGCGCCACATCGGCAAGCTCGGGGTGGCGCAGCGCGTACTGGGTCAGCTCGTAGGTGACCATCTGCTCGTCGGGCTCGGCCTGGATGCGGCGCCAGTAGGCGTCGATGCTGCCGCCGATGACCGCGGCGGGGTCACGGCGGCCGTCGCCCTCCGGCGCGGCGCCGTCGGTCACGGTCGGCGGCAGCGTCTTGGCCATGATCGTCTCGATGACGCTGTGCAGGAGTTCCGCCTTGGAGCGGAAGCAGTAGTGGAACGCGCCGAGCGGCAGGCCGGCCTCGGCGACGATGGCCCGGGTCGAAGCCGCGGCGACGCCGTCCCGGACCATCACCCGGATCGCGGCGTCGACCAGGTTTTCGCGGCTCTCTTCGGCCGAGCGGCGGGGCATGGGCGGTCTCCGGGGTTGTGCGGCGCCGGGTGGCGCGGGTCGTCGAGCCAACGTATCCCAGCGGGTGCCCGGCCGCCGCGGTTTGGCCGCCCGGTCTTGGACACTCGTCCAGGTCACTTGTCCAATTCGATCGGCCGGAACCCTTGACTTGGACGGTCGACCAAGTCCAGCCTTCCGATGGAGCCGCGAGCGGGATGCGGCCCGCCGTTCTCCCGGGAGGTTCACCGTCATGAGCAGTGTCTGGCGCAACTGGGCGGGCAACGAGCAGGCGTCTCCGGTGCGCGTGGAGCGCCCGACGGACCCGGCCGAGGCCGCCGCCGCGGTCAAGGGCGCGGTGCGCGACGGCCTGCGGGTCAAGGCGGTCGGGTCCGGGCACTCGTTCACGGGCGCGGCGGTGGCGCCGGGTGTGCAGCTGGACATGAGCGGGCTGGCCGGGCTGGTGTCCGTCGACCGCGGCACCGGGCTGGTGACCGTCGAGGCGGGCATGCCGCTGTGGCAGCTCAATCCGGTGCTGGCCGCGCACGGTTTGGCGATGGAGAACCTCGGCGACATCGACCGGCAGACCATCTCGGGCGCCATCTCCACCGGCACCCACGGCAGCGGACTGCGGTACGGCGGCATCGCCACGCAGGTCCGCGGCCTGGAGATGGTCCTCGCCGACGGTTCGCTCGTCACATGCTCGGCGACGGAGCGTCCGGACCTGTTCGCCGCCGCCCGGGTGGGGATCGGCGCGCTCGGGATTCTCACGAAGGTCACGCTGCAGTGCGTCCCGTCGTTCGTCCTGCACGCCCGGGACACCGGCATGCCGGTCGCCGAGACACTCGAACGCATGCAGGAACTCGCGGACGGGAACGACCACTTCGAATTCTTCTGGTTCCCGCACAGCGACCGGACGCTGACCCGCCGCTTCCGCCGCCTGCCCGGCGACAGTCCGCTGAAGCCCATCGGCGACTTCGCGCGGCGGCTCGACGAACGGGTCAGCGGCACCGGATTCGAGGCGCTGAACCGGATCGGGACCCGGTTCCCGGCCCTGATCCCCGGCATCACCCGGTTCGCGGCGCGCGCGATGTCGGCGCGCGAGTGGACGGATCTGTCCCACCGCGTCTTCGCCTCCGTACGTGATGTCCGCTTCCTGGAAGGCGAGTTCGCCATTCCGCGGGAGCGGGCACAGGAGGCGCTGCGGGAGATCAAGCGGTGGATCGACGCGAACGACGAAAGGGTGTCGTTCCCCTTGGAGGTGCGGTTCGCGCCGGCCGACGACGTGTGGCTGTCGACCGCGCACGAGCGGGAGAGCTGCTACATCGCTTTCCACCAGTACCACCGAATGCCGCACGAGCGGTATTTCCGGGCGTGCGAGGACATCCTGGGGTCGTTCGGCGGGCGGCCGCACTGGGGCAAGATGCACACGCTCGGCGCGGAACAGCTGCGGCCGCGGTACGCCCGCTTCGACGATTTCGTGGCGCTGCGGGACCGGGTGGACCCGGCGGGGGTGTTCGGGAACGCGTATCTGGACCGGGTGCTGGGGGCGGCGCCGGAGGCGGAGTAGGCGGGGGTCCGCGGCGGGACGGCAGGCAGCCAGGGCAGCCCGCGGGTGCGCCACTCCTCCGCGAGGCGGCCCACGGGGAGGTCTCCCGTTCGCCCGCTCGGCTTCACCCGCACGACTCTTTTTTCATGACCGTGAGAAAGTCATTGACCAGGGAAGCAGGCGCCCTCTACGGTCGAATTCCTCGACCCGTTTCGGCCCCGGGAGCCCGTCATGCCCGCACTGATCCCCGCCCCTGCCCGGTCCCGTCCCGGCGACGCGGTGGACGCGTTTGTGCTCCGTCCCGGAGATGCGGTCTCCGCACCTGCGGAACTCCGGCCCGTCGCGGAGCTGTTCGTCCGCGAGCTGGCGGCGGGCGGCGGGCCGGAGCTGCGCGTCGCCGAGGGCGAGGGTGCGATTCGTCTGGAGCTGACGGATGACACCGCCGACTTCGACGGGCTGCCGGCTACCGCGGGAGTGCGGGCGGCGGACGGCGACTCGGCCGACGAACGCTACGGGCTGGACGTCGGCGCGGACGGCGTCCGCGTGTGGGCGGGCGCGGCGGAGGGGATCGCCCGCGGGCTGACGACGCTGCGCCAGCTCGCCGGGACGTCCGAGCGCCCCGTCCTGTCCGCGCAGCGGATCCTCGACGCGCCCCGGTTCGCGTGGCGTGGGCTGTCGCTGGACGTGGCACGGACGTTCTTCGACGTCGGCCAGGTCAAGTCCGTGATCGACCTGCTCGCGTACTACAAGCTCAACGTGCTCCACCTGCACCTGACCGACGACCAGGGCTGGCGCCTGCACATCGACGCGCGCCCCGACCTCACCCGGGTCGGCGCCCGCGGCGCGTTCGCCGGACGTCCCGGCGGGTTCTACACGCAGGACGACTACCGGGAGATCGTCCGGTACGCCGCGGAGCGGTACGTCACGGTCGTTCCCGAGATCGACGTCCCGGGGCACTGCCAGGCCGTGTTCGCGGCGTATCCGGAGCTGGCGCCGACGGGGTGGGATCCCGACAGCCCGCACACCATCCTCGATCCCGGCAGCGATCCCGCCCGGCTCAATTCGCTCGACCCCGACAACCCCGCCACGTGGCCGTTCCTCACCGACGTGCTCACCGAGGTAGCCGCCCTGACCCCCGGCCGCTTCGTGCACATCGGCGGAGACGAGGCGGTCATCGGCGAGGACGCGTACCGCCGGTTCGTGGCCGGCATGCGCGGCATCACCGCTTCGCTGGGCAAGCGCGTCGTCGGCTGGCAGGAGACCGCCCGCGCCGGACTCGCGCCGGGCGACGTCGCGCAGCACTGGATCAGCAGCACGAGCATCGACCCGGACGCCCTGGACTTCGCGAACCTGCCCGCCGGAATGGAGCTGCCGGAGAACTTCCACGAGGTGCTGCTGCCGATGCTGCTGGAGATGTTCGCCAAGGCGGAGCACGACGTCACCGCGGCGCTCAAGGACGGGGCGCGGATCCTGCTGTCGCCGAACGCCGTCGCGTACCTCGACCAGCCCTACCGCGACGCGGGCCCGGCCGCGCAAGAGGAACTCCGCGCCCGCCTCGGGCTCCAGGTGTACCCGGGCAACACGCTGGAATCGGCGCTCGACTGGGATCCGTCGACACACCACACCGACATCCCGGGCGACGAGGCGATCGCCGGGGTCGAGGCCGCGGTGTGGTGCGAAACCGTGGAGAACTTCGACGACCTGGAGTTCCTGCTGCTGCCCCGTTTGGCCGGGGTGGCGGAGAAGGCCTGGGCGCCGCGGGGCAGCTACGCGTGGGACGACTACGCACGGCGCCTGGCGGCGCAGGCCCCGGTCTGGCAGCGGGCGGGGCGGACATATTTTGCGGCCGATTCGGTGAACTGGGAGTGAGGTCAGCCGAGTTGGTATGCCTCCATCAGTGCGCGCCGCTCCGGCGGGATCGGGGTGGGCCCCGCATCGGTCATGTGCACGATGATCGAGTCACAGAGGCCGACACAGGTGCCGTCGTGGAACAGCCCCATGCCGTATTCGGCGGATGACGAGCCGATGCGGGTGACCGCCGCACCCACGACGTAGGTGGCCGGGTAGGGGGCCTCGCTCAGATAGCGCATGCGGGATTCCAGGACGACGAAGCGGAAGTCCCGGCGACGCGTGATGAGGTCCTCACCGAAGAGGCGCATATTGAGCGTCGCCCGCCCGTCCTCGTAGAACGACGCGATGGCAACGTTGTTGATATGCCGCTGCAGATCCATATCCGCAAACCGCGCGGGGATCTCACGATGATGCGGGTAATCGGCGAGGACGAGGCGGCGGGGATCGGGGGCGGCATGGGGAGGCATGGGGTCAGACACTACCGAGCCCGCCTGGCCCAGTCCGGGACCCATACCTCGTCCTCCGGGCGCAGCCCCTCCAGTGCCACCAGATACTCGCGCAGGGCCGCGAGGCCGGGGTGTGGGTTGTCCGTTCGCCACAGCAGGGAGTGCCGGTAGACGGGGGTGGGCTTGTGCACGACGACGCGGCGCAGGTCGTAGCCCATCGGCCAGACCCGTGGGGTGTGCTCGCCCACGAAGGTGCCCAGGGTGGTCGACTGGCTGATGGTGTCCAGTAGGGCCTCGATGCCGAAGTCCGGTCCCGTGGTCTCGATGGTGCAGCCGAAGGCGGCGGCCAATTCGTCGTAGTACGCGGCCCATTCCGTGCCGGGTGCGTTGGCCGGCATCCATATCCGGTGGCCCGCCAACTCGCCCGGGGTGATCGTCGATGCGTGGGCCAAGGGGTGTGCGCGGCCGGTGCACAGCTGCAGCGGTTCGTCGTAGACCGGTACCGCGGTGATGCCGTCCGGCAGCGGCACGCCGTTCCGTACCGAGCGGAACGTGGCGTCGATCGCCCCGGCTTGCAGGGCCGCGATCGCCGTGTCCGCGTCGAACAGGGTCACCACGTCGAGTGGCGTCTGCCGGTGCGCGCTGTGGAAGTCCCGGAGCAGCCCCGCCACGCACAGGCGCCGTCCGATGACGTCCACGCGCAGCGCCCGCGTCCCCGGACGCACCGAGGCCGCGGCGCGCTCCTCGGCCGACAGGAGCGCCCGTGCGTGCGGCAGGAACGCCTGCCCGTCGATCGTCAGCTCGGCCCCGCGCGGCGTGCGCGCGAACAGGCCGACACCGAGTTCCTCCTCCAGCGCCGCCACCCGCTTGGACACCGCCTGCTGGCTGAGTCCGAGGTCGGCGGCGGCCCGCTGGAACTGGCCGCTGTCGGCCACGGCGATGAACGTGCGCACGGTGTTGAGGTCCACGCGCCCCAGCCTAGTAGGACAACCATCCGTTGTAGGCAGCCCGCGTGGCGGTTGTTTGATCGGTGCCGCAGGCGGTCGCTTTGATGGCGCTGGCCATCAGTTTTTGGTGCGGAGGCGACGCCACTATGACCGATTCATTCGTTCACCTGCACAACCATACCGAGTACTCCATGCTGGACGGAGCCCAGCGTTTGCGGCCCATGTTCCAGGAGGCCGCACGGCGGAACATGCCCGCGATCGCGATGAGCGACCACGGCAACATGTTCGGCGCGTACGAATTCGTGCAAGTCGCCAAGGACGTCGGGACCGTCCGCCCGATCATCGGCATCGAAGCCTACGTCGCCCCGTCCTCGCGGTTCGCCCGCCGCCAGGAATTCTGGGCTCCGGGCGGGCGGCGCGCGCCCGGCGACGACGGCGAGAACTCCAAGGACGTCTCCGGCGGCGGCCGCTTCACCCACATGACCATGTGGGCCCGCGACACGCAGGGGCTGCGGAACCTGTTCCGGCTGAGCACGCAGGCCAGCTACGAAGGCCAGTTCCCCGCCGGCAAGCCCCGCATGGACCGCGAGCTGATCGCCGAGCGCCCCGAGGGCATCATCGCCACCACCGGCTGCCCGTCGGGCGAGGTCCAGACCCGGCTCCGACTCGGGCAGTACGACGAGGCCAAGGCCGCCGCCGCGGCCTACCAGGACATCTTCGGCCGCGACAGCTACTTCCTCGAACTGATGGACCACGGCCTCGCGATCGAACGCACCGTGCGCGACGACCTCCTCCGCCTCTCCCGAGAACTCGGCCTCCCTCCCCTGGCCACCAACGACGCGCACTACACGACCGAGGACCAGGCCGACGCCCACGACAACCTCCTCTGCATCGGCGTCGGCAAGAACAAGGACGCCCCGAACCGCTTCCGTTTCGCGGGCACCGGCTACTACCTCAAATCCGCCGCCGAAATGCGGGCGCTCTTCGCCGAACTCCCCGAGGCCTGCGACAACACCCTCCGCATCGCCGAACGCATCGAAACGTACGACGAAGTGTTCGACTTCGCCGACGAGATGCCGCAATACCCGGACGTCCCCGGCGGCGAGACGCAAGAGTCGTGGCTGCGCCGCGAAGTCCTGCGCGGCCTCGCGCTGCGCTACGGCGAGCCGGTCCCCGCGCACGTCCTCGACCGGTTCGAGACCGAGATGAAGGTCATCGGTCCGATGGGCTTCAGCGCGTACTTCCTCGTCGTCGCCGACATCTGCCGGTACGCGCGCGACAACGGCATCCCGGTCGGGCCGGGACGCGGCTCGGCGACCGGGTCGATCGTCGCGTACGCCACCCGCATCACCGAACTGTGCCCGCTCGAACACGGTCTCCTGTTCGAACGGTTCCTCAACCCGGAACGCATCAACCCGCCCGACGTCGACCTCGACTTCGACGACCGCCGCCGCGACCGCATGGTCCGGTATGTCACCGAGAAGTACGGCGACGAATACACCGCCTTCGTCAACACCTTCGGCCGCATCAAAGCCAAGAACGCGATCAAGGACTCCGCCCGCATCCTCGGCTACCCCTACGCGCACGGCGAACGCATCACCAAAGCCCTGCCACCCGACCAGAACGGCAAATCCGCCCCGCTCGACGCGATCTTCGACCCCGCCCACCCGCGCCACGCCGAGGCGGGCGAGATCCGGCGGATGTACGAGGCCGAAGCCGACGTACGCAGCGTCGTCGACACCGCCCGCGGCGTCGAAGGCCTCACCCGCGGCACCGGCGTGCACGCCGCCGCGGTCATCCTGTCCAAGACCAGGCTCACCGACCGCATCCCGCTGCACATGCGCGCCGCCGACGGCGCGAAGATCACCGGTTTCGACTACCCGTCGTGCGAGGCGATGGGGCTGATCAAGATGGACTTCCTGGGGCTGCGGAACCTCGGCGTCATCGACATGGCCATCGCCAACATCCGCGAGAACCGCGGCGTCTCCCTCGCCACCGTCGACCCCCTCGACGAGCGCCGGGACCCGGTCACCGTCATCCCGCTCGACGACGCCAAGACCTACCGCCTCCTCGCCGACGGCAACACCCTCGGTGTCTTCCAGCTCGACGGCACCGGCATGCGATCCCTCCTCAAGCTCATGGAACCCACCCGATTCGAGGACATCGCCGCCGCCAACGCCCTCTACCGCCCAGGGCCGATGGCCGCGAACGCGCACACCAACTACGCCCTGCGGCAGAACGGCAAACAGGACCCGGACCCGATCCATCCGGAACTCGCCGAGGCCCTCGAACCCATCCTCGGATCCACCCACCATCTGCTGATCTACCAAGAGCAGATCATGGCGATCGCCCGGCAACTCGCCGGCTACACCCTCGGCGGTGCGGACATGCTGCGCCGCGCGATGGGCAAGAAGAAGCCGGAAGTGCTGGCCGCCGAATGGGAGAAGTTCCACGGGGGCATGCACACGAACGGGTTTTCGGATGCGGCGATCCAGGCGCTGTGGGACGTGATGCTGCCGTTCTCCGGCTACGCCTTCAACAAATCGCACACCGCCGGCTACGGCCTGGTCTCCTACTGGACGGCTTACCTGAAGGCCAACTACCCCGCCGAGTACATGGCCGCGCTGCTCACCTCGGTCGGCGACGACAAGGACCGCGCCGCGGCCTACCTCGCCGACGCCCGCGCCAACGCGGTTCGCGTGCTGCCGCCGGACGTCAACGAGTCCGCGGCGGAGTTCACCGCCGTGGGCGACGACGTCCGGTTCGGCCTCCTGTCCGTGCGCAACGTCGGCGACGGGGTGATCACCGCGATCACCGAAGCCCGCCGCACCCGCGGCAAGTACGCGTCGTTCACCGACTTCCTCGACAAGTCCGACCTGCCCGCGCTCAACAAACGCGCCGTCGAGTCCCTCATCAAGGCCGGCGCCTTCGACTCACTCGGCCACACCCGCAAAGGCCTCGCCGCCATCCACGAACAGGCCGTCGACGCCGTCATCCCGGTGAAGAAGGCCGCCGCCTTCGGCCAGGACGACCTCTTCGCCGCCGGCTCCCCCGCCGACAACCCGGCCTTCGCCCTCGACCTCGCCATCGACGACACCGAATGGCCGCGCCGCGAACTCCTGGCCGCGGAACGCGACATGCTCGGCCTCTACGTCTCCGCCCACCCCCTCGACGGCGCCGACCACGTCCTCTCCCCCGCCCGCGACTGCACCATCACCGACCTCCTGGCCTCCGGCCGCACCTCCGGCGACGTCCGCCTCGCCGGCCTCGTCACAGGCCTCCAGCGCAAACTCACCAAACAAGGCAACGCATGGGCGATCATCACCCTCGCCGACCGCGACGCCTCCCTCGACGTCCTGTTCTTCCCCGCCGCCTACCAACTCGCCGAACACGCCCTCGCCGAAGACAACGCCATCAGCGTCCACGGCCGCCTCGAAGACCGCGACGGCACCGTCAACCTCCACGCCAAAGACCTACGCCAACTCGACATCAGCAACACCGGAACCCACCCCCCGGTCCACTTGCTGCTGCCGCAACACCGCATCACCCCGGCCGCCATCGCCGCCCTCAAACGCCTCCTCGCCGAACACCCGGGCACCACCCCGGTCCACCTGTCCGTCCGCGGCCCCGAAACCACCACCCGCTACGCCTTGGCGGCACGAGTCGACCCGACCACCCTCGCATCGGACATCAAGGGAACATTCGGGGCCGAGGTGTGGGCGGGGGTGGGCTGAGCGCCGGGGCCGCGGCGGGCGTCGCCGCCCGCCGCGGCCCCGGCGTCACGCCTCGTCGTCGGCCACGGCCTCACCGCGCGCCGCAGGCGGCTTCACCGCCTGCATGACATCGCGGTAGAACCGGTCCACCGCAGCGTCGACACTGCGGATGAACCCGGTCTCCTCCGCGCCGCGCTTCGTCCCCATCGACGTCGCCAACGCCAGGTGGAAGCCGGTGATCGCCGCCCCGTCGTCCGGAACCAGCAGTCCCGGTTCCGTCCGCAGCGCACGCAGCAACTCGCACGGCCCCGAACCGGTGTCCCCCACCAATGCCTCGACCCGGACATCGTCCGGCGCGTGCTCGAGCTGCCGGGTCAGCCACCGCACCCGGGTGAGCTGCCGCGTCTGATCGGGACCGTCGAACTGCACCGACGTGGCGATCTTCGAGGTGCGCAGGTCGGCCGTGAGCCCCAACGTGCCGATCGTCCCGGGAATCCGGATCTCCGCCGCCAGGACGCCGCTTTCCGCCAACGTCGTCGCGGTGACCGCGCGCCGCTGGGCGGCGTCGAGGTTGCGCCGCCCGCGCATGACCGGCGCGACGGTCACCCCGAGTTCGCCGCCCAACCGCAGGCACAACTGCCGGACGAGCTTCTCCCAGCTCTCCGCCACCTGCAGAGCCCGCCGGTCCCCCGGCCGCAACGTGCCCGCCGACACCGCCTCCCGCACCGGCACCCAGCCGGCACCCATGTTGTCGAAGCCCTTGCACCCCGCGTTGTCGTGCCGCAGGAAGTACAGAAGTTCGTCGAGCAGCCACAGGTGCGCGGGATTCGCGACACCTTGATGGTGCGTCAGCATGTGTGCCTCGTGGGCGACTTCGGCCCACGAAAGATGGCGCAGCGCGACTTTGCCGCGCAGCTTGCGTTTGTCGATCGCAACCGGGTGCTCGCCGTCCGACCCAAGGTCGTTGGAAAGCGTGATGACCGCCTCGTACTTGTGGCGGCGGGCGACCTCGATGTACGACTCGACCTGCTCCGGCTTGAGCGGATTCCCGCCGGTCTTCGTCTCGACCAGCGCCGTCCACACCCGGCCGCCTCGCGCGACCTTGACGATCCCGTCCGGACGTACCCGGTCCTCGCCGAGCTTGAAGGACACTTCGGCGTACGTCTCGATCGCCCCGGCGGGCGCGTTGAACTTGCCGGTGATCCGGCGGCCGAATTCCGGCACCTGCGCCATGACCGCCAGCAGGACCGACGTCGCCCGGACTTCGCGCTCCTGCTCGTTGCGCAGTCCGGACACCGGGAAGACCCGAGCCCTGTGCCAGGAGTCGTCGTCGGCAAGGCCGGGCTTGGCGAGCTTGGGGAGGACCGTCTTCTTCTTGGCGGTGCGCACGCGGCGCGGCTTGGCCGCCGGTTCGCCCTCGGCCGGCGGGGCGCTCGCGGATCCCTCGGGTGCGGCGGCGGGTGTCACCGCGGCGAACTCGATCGGCGGCAGGGAGGCCTTGTCGATCGGATCGGCGGCCGCGCCGGACTCCGCCGGGTCCGCGCTTTCGTCCTCGTCGACGTCGATGCCGAAGTCGGTGGCGAGGCCGGCGAGTCCGGAGTCGTAGCCCTGTCCGACCGCGCGGAACTTCCATTCACCGCCACGCCGGTACAACTCGCCGAAGACGAAAGCCGTTTCCGTCGACGCGTCGTCGATGTCGAACCTGGCCACCGGTTCGCCCGACGCGTCGGAAAGCATCAGGTGGAGGCCGTCGAGCTCGCCGAAGCACCCGCCGCCGTAGCGGCTCGCGACGATCAGAACCCGGGCGACCTCCTCCGGTATGCCGACGAGGTCGACCGCGATCCGGTCCTCGGAACCGGCGTCGGTGGGCGTCTTGCCGAGCAGATGCACGGCGTCGTCGCTCCGCGGTTCGCGGTTGTAGAAGTAGAAATCGTCGTCGCTGCGGACCTTGCCGTCCGCGTCCAACAGCAGCGCCGACGCGTCGGCGTCCCCGCTCCCGGAAACGTCGGCCCAGTTCAAGGCCAGCGCCACCGACGTCACTTCCTCGATCAGCGCCGACAGCGCGACGTTCTGTCCCTTGACCAGCTGCTGCAACACGCCCCCACGTAGCACTCGTTGTCGAATCGCCGCGTGACGGCTCCCCCGAAACGCGGCAGGCAGGCCAACGAGATGGTAATGGGATTGCGGGGACGAGGCAGGCTTTCGGCCACATCGGGACGATTTCCGGGACGGCGCCTGACGGGCGGGGTCAGGTCGGTTCGCGGCGGATGGGGTGGTGGGAGCAGCGGAAGCCGCCGGCGAAGGGGGTGACGGCGTCGAAGGGGAGGGGGTGGCAGGTGACGTTGTGGGCGGCGAGGGTTTCGGCGAGGCGGGGGAGGCGAGTGTCGAGGACGAGTTCGCCGGGGCCCAGGACGAGGACGTTGGCGGCGAGGAGGTCGAGGGCGTCGTCGAGGGTGACCTCGACGAGGTCCCAGTCGGCGAGCAGGGGTGGGAGGCCGGCGGTGAACTGGTCGCGGGCGACGATGGCCAGGCCTTCGCGGACGGCGGCGAGGCCGTCGTCGAGGTGGAGGACGCGCGGGTGCAGGGGGACCGCGTGGACGCGGTAGTCGGCGCCCAGCTCGGTGCGGAGCCAGTCGACGCCGTCGGGGTCGGTGGCGTAGCGGCCCTCGCCGACGCCGACGAGGAGGTCGGGGCCGAACAGCATGACGTCGCCGCCCTCGAGGAACGGGCCGCGCGCGTCGGCGACGCGGTCGAGGGGGACGGCGCGGCCCGGCGGGACGACGGTGTGCCGGGCGCCGCGGGCGACGAGGTCGGCGATGAGGGGGCGGAGTCCGTAGCGCTCCTTGAAGCGGTGCGGGAGGCGCAGCGACGACTCGATCACGGTGTCGCCGACGACGATCATCGGGTCGCGGACGAAGATCTGGAGGGAGATCGGGGAGAACTCGGCGAAGAGGGCTTGTTCGTCGGGCGTGAGTTCGACCGGGCGGTGGACGGTGATGCCGCGGGCGGTCAGGAAGTCCGCGAGGGCGTCGAGCTGCGCGGCGCAGCGCGCGAAGCCGTCCGGGTCCGCCTGGGACCAGCGCTTGCCGGCGAGGTCGGCGGCGCGGCCGACGAAGCCGGCCGGGAGGAAGCCGAGGGCGCGGTCTCCGGTGGGCAGTGCGGGCGGGAAGGTGAAGTCGAGGGGGCGGCCGACGACGACCTCGGCGAGACGGTCCCACTCGCGGTGGACCCCGACGGGGGAGAGGGAGGAGGGCGAGAGGGGGGAGGGAGGAAGGGGCCCGGAAGGGGACGACGGAGAGGACGAGGCAGGGGGCACGGGGTTCCTTGCGGGGCGGGTGGCGAGGCGGGCGAGCGGGCAGCGACAGGGAGTAGTTCCCTGGACGCGCAGGGCCACACCTGACACCCCATCACCCGAATGTGACGTAGGACGCACGCATCCTGAGAACCGTCCGGTGATCGCTCTTGAACCGGCGGGCCGTTCATGTAAGCGTTACGCAAATCAGGAGCCCGCCCCGCACCGCATGTCCGGACGATCGCGGCAGCCCGGCCGGCCCTCCCCCATCCACGGCGACCAAGGAGGACTCCCGGTGGAGTTCGGTATCTTCCTGAACGGTTTCACCCCGGGACCGGCCGCGCACGACCGCGCATCCGAGCACCTGTCCCTCATGCGCGAGCTCGACCTTGTGATCAAGGCGGACAAGCACAACTGGAAGTACGCCTGGTTCGGCGAGCACCACGCGCTGACCGAGTACAGCCACCTGTCGGCCCCCGAGGTCGCGATGGGTTACGTCGCCGCCCGCACCGAGCGCA
>NZ_BAABHS010000050.1:0-56305 GCF_039542225.1 Yinghuangia aomiensis
CCAGGCACCGAACTCCCGTGGCATCTCCCGCCACTGCGAGCCCGTCCGGAACTTCCAGACCACCCCCTCGAACTGCTGCCGCAGCCGCTCGGGATACGGGCCATAGTCACCGATCGGCAGATGCGGCCCGATGAACTCCCACTCATCGTCCGTCAGTTGCGCTCGTGTCACACAACACGGTCTACCAGATCAGACCCTGCCGCGATGGCCACTCCCGCAAACTGATCACAACCAGATACGCACCCTAGTCCCTTGGGAGCCCCGTGCTCCCGGTGTGGCGGCGCCGTGATCAGTCAACGAGCGGGCGGGCACGGGTGTCAACGACGTGCGGAAGTGGAAGAGCGCCATTCCTACGAGGGGTGGTGTACGCGGGGTTGATGCGCAGGTCAGGCACGGTTTTGCGGGGCTTCCCGGCGGCCGGTCGCGGGGGTCCGCCGGGTTCCGGACGGGGCTCCGGCGCCGGGGCGGCCAACTGTGCGGTGGCGGGGCGGGTGATCTTTGGGGCTTCGCACAGTCGGCCGCCGTGCGGCTCAGTGGAACAGCATCGGCGCGTCCGGGCGCGGTGCGGCCTGCGGACCGGCGGTGAGGCCGCCGTCGACGGGGAAGTCGGCGCCGGTGACGTAGGACGCGCCGGGGGAGACCAGGAACGCCGCCATGTGCGCGATCTCGTCGGCCTCTCCCGGGCGGCCGAGCGGCAGCCGGTCGAAGCGGGTGTCGCGCTCGGCGCCGCTGCGGTCCGGCGGCAGCATCGCGGTCTTGATGACGCCCGGCACGAGGGTGTTGACGCGGATGCCGTCCGGTCCCAGCTCGATCGCCGCGGTGCGGGTGAGGCCGCGGATGCCCCACTTGGACGCCGAGTACGCGGACGCCCAGGCCTGGCCCTGCAGCCCGCTCGCCGACGCGACGTTGACGATCGACCCGCCGCCGCTCGCGCGCATCGCCGGGGCCGCGGCGCGGATGCCGAGGAACGTGCCGGTGAGGTTGATGTCGAGGATGCGGCGGAAGCCGTCGGCGGTCTCGTCCGCGATCGGCACGATGCGCATGGCGGCCGCATTGTTGACCAGGGCGTCGAGCGCACCGAACGTGTCGACGGCGAACGCCACGGCGGCTTCCCAGGCCTCCTCGTCGGACACGTCCAGCGCGACGAACTTTGCTTTCCCGCCGATCTCCGCGGCGACCTGCGCGCCGAGTTCCGCCTGCACGTCGGTGAGCACGACGTTCGCGCCGCAGGCCGCGAACAGGCGTGCCTCGGCGGCACCTTGGCCCTGGGCGGCGCCGGTGACGAGGACGGTCTTGCCGGTGAGGTCGTACATGGTGGCCTTTCGTGGGTGCGGTGGGGCTACTGCGGGACGTGCCACTGGAGTTCGATGTGCTGGCCGAGGCACAGCAGGCCGGTGGCGACCACGTCGGTGTGCAGGAAGGCCTGGACCATCGTGTCGGTGGCGGCGTCCGGGTCCTCGGGGCGGAAGATGCGGCGCACCTCGATGCGGCCGGCCAGCTCGGGGTCGGTTTCCGCGGCTTCGGAGATGCGGGCGACGATCGCCTCGAGTTCGCCGAGCGTCGCGCAGCGCAGCCCGAAGTGCGCGGAGTACTGCGGCCGGGACCGGAAGTGGTCGAGGTAGGCGCGGGCGCTGTCGCCGAGCGGGCCGGGGGTGTCGAGTGCGGTGGTGAGCGCGTCCTCGAAACGGCACTGCTCGGGGGTGGCCTCGGACGCGTACAGGATGTTGCTGCGCCAGTCGGTGACGGCGGGGTCGACCATGACCGAGAAGAAATGCCCGCCGCGGTCCACCGGGCGGCACCCGAGGAGTTCGAAGAGGCGCTGGGCGAGCGCGCGTTCGCCGGGACGGTGGAGGAGTTCGACGTGGGTGAGGCGGCGGGGGTCCATGCCGTGTTCCTGCCTGTGTCGGTGTGCGGTGGAGGTGTGGCTTCGGGTGTTCTTCTGCTTGGCCTTCTGTTGTGTCCTTCCGGGGGCTTCCGAGCGGCTTTCGGGTGTGCGGTGAGGGCACTCTGGCACAGCCAAGGCTTATTTTCTAGCTATCATAGCTATGATTGATGGTTTAGGCGTGTCAAGGGCGCCGCCATGACAGGCAGCGGGCCCGTCCTCCAGGATTGACCCCCATGAGCAGCACGCAGCGCACCCCCGCCACGTCGGCCCTGGGCCCGGTGAGCGTCGTCGAGAGCCTCGCCGGTGTGCTGCGGCGGCACATCCTCAGCGGCCAACTCGCCGACGGCGACCTCCTGCCCAAGCAGGACGAACTGCTGGCCCGCTACGACGTGGGCCGCACCACCCTGCGGCAGGCCTTGCGGATCCTGGAGAACGAGGGCCTGGTGACGGTGCGCCGCGGCCGGGTCGGCGGCGCGGTCGTCCACGTCCCGGAGGCGGCCGACGCGGCCCGCACGATCGGCCTGGTCCTCCAGTCCCGCGCCGTCCCCCTCGACGACCTGGGCATGGCGAGGCGCCGCTTGGAACCGGTGTGCGCCGCTTTGTGCGCGGAGCGGGAGGACCGGGCGACCACGGTCGTCCCGCACTTGGAAGCGGCCCTGGAGGGCGCGGAAGCCGAGTCCGGCGACCCGGCGGCCTTCCTCCGCGGCAACACCCGCTTCCACGAAGCGATCGTCGCCAACTGCGGCAACGAGACCATGCGCGTGCTGCTCGGCAGCATCGAATCCCTGTGGAGCGCCCAGGAACCGGACTGGACCGAGGACTCCGCCTTCGCCGCCGGCCACGAGGACCGCCTGGCAGCGGTCCGCGGCCACCGCGCCATCGTGCGCTGCATCGCCGAGGGCGACGACGCCGGCGCCTACTACCTGACGAGCCGACACCTGGAAGCCGCCCAGGCCTACGCGGTGAAGGTGGCGGGAGACCGCCCGGTGCAGATTCTTGATCCGGTGCACGGGCATCCGAGGATCTGACGACCGCGCACACGAACCCCGAGGTCACGCCAGCGCCGCCACCACCACCGCCGGCACCACCGTCAGAAACCCCACGACGAACAAGCCGCAGCTGTCTCCGCCCCCGCCCCGGCTGTTCCGGGCCGCTGCCCGGCTGCGCCTCCTCTGGCTGCGCGCTGCGACCGCGGAGCCCGAGTGGGCTCGGCAGTACCGCGAGCCCGGCACGGCCTCGTTGCGGCACATGATCGCGCCCTTGCCCCGTACCCGCGTGCGTTGGCACTTCGCCACGGCTGTCCTCCCCCGAAACCCGTCCGTGTCTTCCGTCCGGGTCCTCACCGGTTCGTTGGGCCGCCAACCCTCGACCACCCCGGGTGACCGACGACACCCCGGCCTCCTGGCGTGCCGCGGCTACACTGGGTGGCTGCGAAGGGGAGTAGTCCTTCAACGTCGGTCGGTCGACACACTGGGTCTCCGCGGAGACCCCGGCCACCGAGCGCCGCACCGGGTGCGGGGCGGACGAGACCTTCGGCCAAGGCATGACCGGGCCCGTGCGACCGTGCGGGTCCGTACCGTCGTGCCGGGCCGATCGGTCGTTCCCGCCGCCCGCCAGGGTTGCCGTACGAAGCGCTCGGCCCGGTGCCCCGTCAGAAAGCAGTACCGGCCGTGAACCTCGACCCCCTGGCGATCCTCACCGCCTTCGGGCTCATCTTCCTCGCCGAGCTTCCGGACAAGACGATGTTCGCCTCGCTGGCCATGGGCACGCGCATGCGTCCGCTCTATGTCTGGTTCGGCACGTCGACGGCGTTCATCGTGCACGTCGCCCTCGCGGTCGGCGCCGGCAGCCTGCTCGGCCTGCTGCCGGACATGGCGGTCAAGCTGGTATCCGCGTCCCTGTTCGCGTTCGGCGCCTTCATGCTGCTGCGGGGCGGCGACGGCGACGAGGACGACGAGGCGGGCCGCACCGTCACGGGCTTCTGGCCGGTGTACGGGACCGCCTTCATGGCCGTCTTCATCAGCGAGTGGGGCGACCTGACGCAGATCACCACCGCGAACCTCGCCGCCACCAACGGCTGGCTCCCCACCGCCATCGGCTCGGCCGCGGCGCTCATGTCGGTCTCCGCGCTGGCGCTCCTGGTCGGCCGGTTCATCGCGAAGCGCGTCCCGCTGAAGACCGTCCAGCGCATCGGCGGCGCCTGCATGGCCGGCCTGGCGGTCTGGACGCTGATCGAGGCCTTCGTCTGATCCGCCCCGGCCCCGCTGTCCGCCCGGACGGCGGGGCCCAGCCCGTGTCCAGTGGGGGGATCTCGGAAACGGCGGCGGTACGGCGACGAACGAGCCGCAGTGCCGACCAGGACCCGCGCAGCCCTCAGGGCTGCCCGAACTCCCCGGCCGCGTCCACCGTTTCCACCGTCGCCACGAACGGCGCGAGGCGCGGATCCGCCGACGCCTGGTCGAGCGCCTCGCGCAGTGCCGCGTCGTGGGTGGGCCGGGCTTCGGCGAGCAGGGCGAGGCCGGCCGGGGTGACGTCGGTGTAGATGCCGCGGCGGTCGGTGGCGCACAGGTAGCGGGACAGCAGGCCGCGGTCTTCCAAGCGGGTGACCAGCCGGGTCGTGGCGCTCTGGCTGAGGACGACCGCGTCGGCGACCTGGTTCATGCGCAGGTGGCCGCCTTCGCCGCTGTGCTGGTGGCTGAGGACGTCCAGCAGGGAGTACTCGCGCGCGCTCAGGTCGTGGCCGCTCTGGAGGGCGCGTTCCAGGTGGCTCTCGATCCGGCCGTGCAGGAGCGAGAGGGCGTACCAGCCGTGGGCGAGGCCGATGGAGGCCGTGTCGGCGGCGGTCATGGGCGTCTCCTTCCGCGACGTTCCGAACGCAAATATACCGCGTCTGCAATCGTTGTGTTTGCAAGTACATGCGAGTGCAATTATTGTCTGAGCCTGTAAAGCGCACACGCAATCGAGTTGCCTGGAGGGCCGCCGCATGCCTCTCGCGCTCCTCGCCCTGGCCATCGGGGCGTTCGGGATCGGCACCACCGAGTTCGTCGTCATGGGCCTACTGCCGCAGATCGCCGACGACTTCGGGGTGTCCATCCCGTCGGCCGGCTTCCTGGTCACCGGCTACGCGCTCGGCGTCGTCGTCGGCGCACCGCTGATGACGCTGCTCGGCACCAAGGTCGGCCGCAAGACGATGCTCATGCTCCTCATGGGCGTGTTCGCCGTCGGCAACCTGCTGTCCGCACTCGCGCCGACGTTCCCGCTGATGCTCGTGGGGCGCATTGTGACGTCGCTCGCACACGGTGCCTTCTTCGGCATCGGCGCGGTCGTCGCCGCCGAGCTGGTCGCCCCGCACAAGAAGGCGGGCGCCATCGCCACCATGTTCACCGGCCTCACGGTCGCCAACATCGTGGGGGTGCCGCTGGGCACCTTCATCGGCCAGGCCGTCGGCTGGCGGCTCACCTTCGCGGGCGTCGCGGCACTGGGCGTCGTCGGACTGTTCGGCATCGCCAAGCTCGTCCCGCCGATGCCCCGCCCCGAAGGCGCGCATCTGCGGCGCGAAGTGGCCGCGTTCCGCAACGTGCAGGTCGTCCTGGCCATGGGGATGACCGTGCTCGGCTTCGGCGGCGTCTTCGCGGCGGTCACCTACATCGCACCGATGATGACGCACGTCGCGGGCTACTCCGACGGCGCGGTCACCTGGCTGCTGGTGCTGCTCGGCATAGGCATGTTCCTCGGGAACCTGATCGGCGGACGGTACGCCGACCGGGCCCTGATGCCGATGCTCTACACCACTCTCGGCGGCTTGGCCGTCGCACTCGCGTTGTTCACCTTCACCGCGCACAACAAGATCCTCGCCGCGGTCACGCTGCTGCTCGTCGGCGCGCTCGGCTTCGCCACCGTGCCGCCGCTGCAGAAGCGCGTCCTCGACCAGGCGCACGGCGCGCCGACCCTGGCCTCGGCCGTCAATATCGGCGCGTTCAACCTCGGCAACGCCTTGGCCGCCTGGCTCGGCGGGATCGTCATCAGCGCCGGATTCGGATACACCGCCCCGAACTGGGTAGGCGCACTTCTCGCGGCGGCGGCGCTCGTGCTGGCGCTGTGGTCGGCGGCCTTGGAACGCCGGACGTCGGCGCGTGCCGAGGCGGCCGTCCCCACCGCGGCCGCCGCGCCCGCGGCGAGGCTCCCCGTCCACCACTGACCGGCCGCCGCCACGTCACACACGGCCATCGTTCAACGCCATCGCTTTCGCCATCGCTCATCGGCAAGGGAAGAACCAAGAACCATGACGACCACCCCCGCCATCCCCACCCGCAAGCTGAACAACGGCGTCGAGATCCCCCAGCTCGGCTTCGGCGTCTTCCAGGTGCCGGACGACCAGACCACCGCGGCCGTCGCCGAGGCCCTCGCGGCCGGCTACCGCAGCATCGACACCGCCGCGATCTACGGCAACGAGACCGGGGTCGGCCGGGCCCTCGCCGACGCGGGGCTGCCCCGCGAGGAACTGTTCGTCACCACCAAGGTGTGGAACTCCGACCAGGGCTACGACGCGACCCTGCGCGCCTTCGACGCCAGTGTCGCCAAACTGGGCCTCGACTACGTCGACCTGTATCTCATCCACTGGCCGACGCCTGCCCGCGACCTGTACGCGGACACCTGGCGCGCCCTCGAACGCCTCAACGCCGACGGCCGCATCCGCACCGCGGGCGTCTCCAACTTCCAGCCCGCCCACCTGCAGCGGCTCCTCGACACGAGCGAACTCGCCCCGGCCGTCAACCAGGTCGAACTCCACCCCGGCCTCCAGCAGGCCGAGCTGCGTGCCTTCCACACCCGACACGGCATCGCCACCGAGGCCTGGAGCCCCCTGGCCCAGGGCGCGGTCCTGGACGACCCCGCGATCACCGCGATCGCCGCCCGCACCGGCAAGTCCGCGGCCCAGGTCGTCCTGCGCTGGCACCTCCAGCTCGGCAACATCGTCATCCCGAAGTCGGTGACCCCGGCGCGCATCCGCGAGAACCTCGACGTCTTCGACTTCCACCTGACGGACGAGGACATGGCCGCCATCGCGAGCACCGACCGAGGGCTGCGGATCGGCCCGAACCCGGACGAGTTCAACTGACGGACGGCGGGGCGTCGGTCGCCCCTGCCGGCCGCCTTCCGGCCACGCCGTCTCAGGCCGTGGCCGGGGCGGGCTCGCGCGTCGGAAGCAGGGAGTTCGCGGAGGAGACGGACGCGAGGGCGAACCAGATCAGCGCCGCGCCGACCGGGAGCAAGTCCATGTCGGCGGTGATGCCCACGAATCCGAGGAGGACCAGCACCGGGGCGAGCGCCGCGCGCGGACCGCGCCGAGGTCCGGCCACCGCGTACTGGACGAGCATCGCGACGAGGCCCGCCATGAAGAGCACCGGGCCGATCTCGTAGAACGCCTGGGGCAGGACGGCCGGGACGTCGGCGTACCGGTCCGACAGTGTGCTCTTCTCGGCTGCGTCGGCCGCCTTGAGGCCGACGACGATGTCGAGGACCGCCACCCGCACGAAGGCGGCCAGTCCGATGCCGGCCACGGCGGTGAGGACGCCGGCGGTGATCCGGCGTGCCCGGCCGCCGCCTTCCGCGGCGACGATGCGGCGCCGGAGTCCCGCGATCACCGCTCCGTACACGAGCAGCGATCCGAGGAAGAACAGATGGCCGATCGTCCAGGCGGGCCCCGGGCCGTGCTGACCGTCGCGGCCGTCGATGAGGCGGACCACGCCGTAGACGGCCATGAGCGCGGGGGCGAGGTGGAATGCGGTCCTCTTCATGAGCGGTTCTCCCGGAGGGTTCGGAACGGGTGTTTCCGTGTGCCTCAATCCTTCGGAGAACCGCGGTCGGGGGGATCGCCGCCGTCGGCGATCTTCGGACATGGGCCGCGCGGGGGAGACCGCGTGCCCGGTTCCCTCGCGCGACCGATGCTCAGGAGGGCTCGATCAGCCGGGTCTCGTATGCGGCGATGACGGCCTGCACCCGGTCGCGGATGCCGAGCTTGGAGAGCACGTTGCTCACGTGCGTCTTGACCGTGTGCTCGCTGACCACGAGGGCGGCGGCTATCTCGGCGTTCGACAGCCCGCGGCCGAGCAGCCGCAGCGTCTCGCGTTCGCGGCCGGTCAGGACGGCCAGGCGCGCGGACGCGGTCGCGCCCGCACGCGGGCGGTTGCGGGTGATGTCGGAGATCAGGCGGCGGGTGACGGCAGGGGCGAGCAGCGACTCGCCCGCCGCGACGACCCGGACCGCGTGCACGAGGTCGTCGCGCCGCACGTCCTTGAGCAGGAACCCGCCGGCCCCGGCGTACAGGGCTTCGTAGACGTAGTCGTCCTGGTCGAACGTGGTCAGCATGATCGCGCGGGTCGAGGTCTCGGCGCACACGATCTTCGCCGCCTCGATGCCGTCCAAGCCCGGCATGCGGATGTCGAGAAGGACCACGTCGGGGGCGTGTTCGCGGACGGCGGCGACAGCGGACGTGCCGTCCTCGGCCTCACCCACCACCTCGATGTCCGGCTGCGCGTCCAGGATCATCGCGAAGCCGCTGCGGACCAGTTCCTGGTCGTCGGCCAGCACCACGCGGATCACGAGGACACCGCCGCGGCCGAGGCGTAGGGAAGACGCGCGCGGACGCGGAACCCGCCGCCGGGCAGCGGACCCGCCTCGGCCGTTCCGCCGCAGCCGAGGGCGCGTTCGCGGATGCCGATCAGGCCGTCCCCGCCGCGCCGCCAGCCCGCCGGGTTCGCCGTGCTGCCGCTGCCGTCGTCGGTCACCGTGATCTCCAGTTCGTCGCGGGTCCAGGCCAGCCGTACCTCCACCGCGGAAGCGCCGGCGTGCTTGACCGTATTCGTGAGGGCTTCCTGCACGATGCGGTACGCGGCCAGTTCGGCGTCGGCGGGCAGGTCGCGGCGGTCCCCTTCGACGGTGAGCCGGGCGCGGACCTGCGTGCGGTCGACGTGCTCGATCAGCTGGGGGAGCGCGCCGACGGTCGGCTGGGGCGCGCGGACGCCGATGTCCTGGTCGTCCTTGAGGACGCCCAGCATGCGGCGCAGCTGCGCCATCGCGTCGCGTCCCGCCTCCGCGATCGCGTCGAACGAGCGTTCCGCGCGGTCGGGGTCCGCCCGGACCACCACGGGCCCGGCCTCCGCTTGGACGATCATGATGCTGACCGCGTGCGCGAGTACGTCGTGCATGTCGCGGGCGATGCGAGCACGTTCCTCGGCGGCCGCCCGCGCGGCCTCGGCCTCGCGTTCGCGTTCCAGCTGGGCGGACCGTTCCAGCAACGCGTCCGACCGCTCCCGGGCGGCGCGGGCGAGCAGGCCCATGAGGAATGCCATCACGGGCAGGAGCAGCGTGAACATGAACTGGCCCGCGTCGTTGTCCTTGACCAGCAGCGCCCCGAACGGGGTGGTGGCGGTGAGCACGCCGATGAACCCCCAGCGCTGCCAGCGGTGTCTGCCGCGGTCCGCGAGGGTGTAGATGGCTGCCAGGGCGCCGTACTGCAATGTCTGCCCGGGGCGGTCGTGCAGCGAGACGGCCGTGGCGAAGAACGCCACGGCCAACGCCACCGCGAACGGCGCGCGGCGGCGCCAGAACAGCGGCACGACGGTGCCGAGGTTCACCACGAAGCCGAGCGGCGTCACGTCGGGCGCCGTCGCGAACGGGACGAACACGGCGACAGCCACTGCCGCCACGACCATGGTGTCCACGAGCCGGCCGTTGCCGTTGCGCAGACGTGCGGTGATGCCGCCGAACCGATCTGACATCCGGTCAGTATGTGGGTGACGCACGCCGGGGGTCCTCAGTCGTGCGAGGGATTCGGCGGGACGGCCCGGCAGCCGTCTGCCCCTCTCACGCCCCCGGCCGAGACCTTGAGTAGCTTCGGTGGTCATGTGGCACAGGGGCGGACCTACCAGGGCGGACGAGCCGTCGGCGGTCGAGCGCGCCGCGACGGAGAGCGGCTTCGTCCTCGACGTGGCGCAGCGGGTCGCCGCCGAGCGGCTGGGGGCGCTGGCCGCGGAGCTGGGCCCGCGGGGGCGATGGCGGCGGGACGCGGTGCGCGGGGTGTACCTGTGGGGGCCGCCCGGGCGGGGGAAGAGCTGGATCACCGACACCTGGTACCGCGCGCTGCCGCCCGGGACGGCGTATCGCGTGCACTTCCACGACTTCTTCCGCCGCCTGCAGGACGCGGTTTTCGCGCACCGCGACGAGGCCGGCGCGATCGACACCGCGATGTCCGAACTGGTCGGGCGCGCGGCCGTGGTGTGCTTCGACGAGTTCCACGTGCACGACCCCGGCGATGCCATGCTGGTGACCCGGCTGCTGCGGGAGCTGTTCGAACGCCGCACCACGCTCGTCGCGACGTCCAACTACCCGCCGGACGGCCTGCTGCCGAACCCGCTCCACCACCATCTGTTCGAACCCGCGATCCGGCTCGTCGAGGACCGCCTCGACGTCGTCGAGGTCGCGGGCCCGCGCGACTACCGGACGTTGCGCCAAGGACCGCCCCCGCGCTCCGGGTTCCGCGCCGGAGCGCTGATCACCGCGGCCGCCGCGGGGTGGCCTGACACGTACGGCCTCACCGCCCCGCGCCCCGGATCCGCCGCCCCGCTGCTCGTCAACCGGCGCACCCTGACCGCACGTGCCGTCCAAGCCGGCACCGTGTGGATCGACTACCCGGAGTTGTGCGAGACCACGACGTCGACCGCCGACTACGTCGTCCTCGCCGAACGCTTCGACACGTGGGTCGTGGACGCCGTCCCCGCCTGGCAGGACTGCAGCGCCGACGGCCGCCAACGCCTCGGTTCCGTCGTCGACATCGCGTACGACCGCGACATACGCCTGTTCCTCGCCGGGCCCGACAACCCCGGCCGCCCCCCGGCCGGCGCCGCCGTGCCGCCGGACCACTTCCGGACGGCGAGCCGTCTTGCCCAGCTTCAGGTGACCGGCTGACGCTCCGCGTGCCGCGGCCGGTCGTCGGAAGCCCCGCTACCGGTTGCCGTCGCCGACGTCCGCACCCCATCGCGCACGCAGGTCCGCCAGCGCGTCGTGGAATTCCGGGAACGTCTTGCGCACGCACCCCGGGTTGTCCAACTCCAGTTCCGGCACGCGGATCGCCGTCACGCTGAAGCTCATGGCGATGCGGTGGTCGTCGCGGCAGGCGATCACCGCCGGACGCGGCGCGGCCGGGGCGATCTCGATCCAGTCGCGGCCTTCGGCCACCGGGACGCCGAGCCGCCGCAGGTTCTCGGCGCACGCGTCCAGCCGGTCGCATTCCTTGACCCGGGTGTTGTGGACGTCCGTGATGCGTACCGGCCCGTCCGCGAACGGCGCGATCGCGGCCAGCGTGGGCATCGTGTCGGAGATGTCGCGCATGTTGACGTCGATGCCGCGCAGCCGGCCGGTGCCCGCCACCGTCACCGCGTCCCGGCCGATCGCGACGTCGGCGCCCATCGCGCGCAGCACCTCGGCGAACTGGACGTCGCCTTGCGGCGATTCGGTGCCGAGGCCGGGCACGGTCACGCGCTGCCCGGTCAACGCGGCCGCCGCGAAGAAGTAGCTGCTCGTCGACGCATCCGGCTCGACGGCGTGCTCCCGCGCCCGATAGCCCGTCGGCTCGACGTCGAACCGCATGCCGTCGCGCCGCACGACCGCCCCGAACTCGCGCATGAGCGCCAGCGTCATCTCCACATAGGGCTCGGACACCAGGTCGGTGATCTCGATCCGCAGGCCGCGGCGCGTCAGCGGGCCGACCATGAGCAACGCGGTCAGGAACTGGGACGACAGCCCGGCGTCCATGCCGACCGTGCCGCCCTCAAGGCCGTCCGAGGCCACCTCGATCGGCAGATGCCCTTCCGCCCCCAGGTACCGCACGCGTGCGCCCAGGGCCCGCAATGCCTCCACCACCGGGCCGATCGGACGTCGGCGCATCTGCGCGGAGGCATCGAACCGGTACGTCCCGCGCCCCGCGGCGGTCAACGCCGGAAGGAACCGCGCGGTGGTGCCGGAATCGCGGCAGTAGACGTCGGCCTCGCCCGCGGGCGGCCCCGACGCATTTCCGTCGACCGACCACTCATCCGCCGACCGGTGGACCCCGAAACCCAGCGCACCGAGCCCTTCGGCGAATGCTTCGGTGTCATCGGAAACCAGCGGATACCTGAGTGTGGAACGGCCGTCCGCACACGCGCTGAGGAACAGCGAACGCGCCGTGGTGGACTTCGACCCGGGAACGCGGACTACGGCCACAGTGCTCCATTACGGCGAAGGCGTCAGCGCCCGACAGCGCGAGCTTGCCGGACGCTCTGGTTCGCGGCCGATCCTGTCAGGGCCTGCGCCCTCCGGACACGCGATTATGCGCGGCGTCGTGTCACCGACCCTCGCACAAAAGGGAGTTCGGTTCGGGCACCCATCCCCGGCCTCAGCCCAGCGACAGCCAGCGAATACCCGCCCGTTCCACCTCGGCGGTCTCCGCACCGCTCAACGGCACGCGGCCGGTGGCCTTGCGGAGAAACGTCACCCGGTCCCAGCCCAGGACGTCCACCGCCGCCAACCCCTCTGGCCCCAAAAGCAAGTGGGCGAGAAGATCACCGGCGGACTCGGACAACCACGGCTCCCGCCCGACGGCCGCGGCAAGGTCCAGCCCGTGCACCGCGACCTCGACGACACGCGTCACCAGGAAGTCGGTCAGCAGCATCGGGTCACCGTGGCGCGTACGCACCACCCGACCCTCCGGCTCCGCCGCGCACAAACGCGCGACGAGCCGCCACACCTCGCCGAACTCCTCGGCGAGGCCGTCCCCTTCGGCCGCGCGCGCCGCACGCTCACGGGCCAGTCCGATACGCCGCTCGTTGCTCTCCGGCGAAAACCGCCCGTCGCCCCGGTAGTAGTCCACAGCCGAGACGGTCGCCCGCGCCGGGGCCTCACCCGCCACCATGCCGGGCAACCAGCCGACGACGACCGTCACATGCCCCAGCAACTCCCGCACGGTCCACGGCACACACACCGTCGGCCGCGACCACGCCTCGTCCCCGAGCCCGCGCACTCCCGCCGAAAGCCGCTCGGCCTCCGCGGTGAACGCCCCCACAACCTCATGACGCCGCATACACGGAACGGTAGTCACAAACCCTGGGCCCGCAGGCCGGACACCTGACCTGCGGGCCCAAAGCACGGGGGCGTCGGGCGTGGAGTCCCCGTCCGGTGGCGCGGTTGTGTTGGTCAGCGGGCGTCGGTCAGGGGGATGGTGTCCCAGCGCGGGTCGGTGGCAAGGGCTTTCAGCTGGTCGAGAGTCAGCAGGGGTGTCGTGCGGGTGGCCTTTGCGGCCTCGGAGTTCGCGTTGACCAGGCGGACGACCACGCGGCGCCCGTCGGGGCGGATGGCTTCGGCCGTGTAGACCTTCGCGTTTCCGTCCTTGTCGTTGGCGACCTCCGCCACCTGGACCTTCGTGCCGTCCGGAAGCGTCGAGTCGGTGCAGGCGACGGTGTCGCGGCACGGCGTCGGGGTGGCGCCGGCCTGCACGTTGACGCCGATCGCCGACTTGCCCTTGCCGTCGTCGGCGACGACCGTGGCGTATCCCCCTTGCGCGAACGGGCTGCTCACCGTGGTGCCGGCGGGCAGGAGGGCCTTGAGGGCGCCGAGGATCGCCTCGCCGTTGTAGTCCTTGCGGGTCCGCTCCTTGCCGGTGTCCGGGCGCGGGACCGCCGCGGCCACGGGATCCCAGGCGGGGCTCAACGCGATGGCCGAGAGCTGGTCGAGGGTGAACACCGGGTCGACGGACTTGGTCGTCGCCTTCTCCCCGCCACCGCCGTAGGTTTCGACCGCGACGGCGACGCCGTCCGCGCGCAGCACGCTGACCCGCCACCACTTCTGACCGGTGTCCGAGTTCGGGTACGTGAAGCCCTTGATGCGGGCGATCTTCGTCCCGTCGGGGCGGGCCTCGACGGTGCAGTCCTCATGGGGGCGTACCTGCTCGGGCATGCATGCGGCGGTGGAGGACAGATTCGTCGGGTAGGGGACCGAGATGTCGACGCCGACGGCGCTCGTCCCGCGCGCGTTCTTGTAGACCAGCCCCGCGTACGCCGGGCCCGTCATGCCCCTGGCATCGGGGGCGGTGCCTGCGCTGCGCTCCTCCGTGTACGAACCCCCTTCCGGCAGCATGCTCTTGAAGATCCGCATGACCTCGTCGGCGCTCACCTCCGGCGCCTCCGGTGTGGAGCCGGCGGTGGGCACCGCCGCGGGCGCGGGCACCTGTCGGCCCGACGCCGAGGCTCCCGCGCCGTCGCCGAGGCGGGCCACCGCCACGGTGCCGCCGATCGCCACCGTGGCGAGTGCGCCGATGGCGATCGCGGCGCGCAGGTTCCGGGTGCGGCGCAGCCGCCGTCCGCGGACCTCCGCGCGTGCGGCGAGGTCCGGGCTGGCGCTGGGAAAGTCGTCGGACGCGGCCCGGAGCGCGCCGGGCATCAGCGCTTCGAGGTCGGCCTCGGGGGAGTCGTGCCCGTCGTCGGGGCGTGGTGCGTTGCGCGTGGTGCGGGACATGGCGGGGTCACCGTCTTCCGGTCCGGGTGTGCGTGGACAGGTGCACATGCGGCGGGCAGCCGCCGCGTGGGGACGTGCGTGGTGCGGGTTCAGCGGTGGGCGAGTTCGGGCAGTTGGTCACCGATGACGGCGCGCAGCCGGCGCAGGGCGCGGAACGACTGCAGGCGCACGGCCGCCGGGGTGAGCCGCAGGGCGAGAGCGGCTTCCTCGACCGACCGGTCCTCCCAGTACCGCAGCACGAGCACGGCGCGGTCGCGGTCGCTGAGCTGCGCCAGACCGTCGAGCAGGGTGAGCCGTAGGCCGGGATCGTCGGCGTCGTAGGCCGTCTCCGGCACGCGGCCGGTGGGTGTCTCGCCGGCGCTGCGCTTGCGGCGGTACGACAGGAACGTGCGCATGAGGATCGCGTCCGCGTAGGCGTTGGGCGAGTTCGCGGCGCTGACCCGTTTCCAGGAGACGTACACCTTGGCGAGCGTCTCCTGCACGAGGTCCTCGGCCAGGTGCCAGTCGCCGGTCAGCAGGCAGGCCATCCGCGTCATCGGGCCGCTGCGGGCCGCGGCGAACTCCCGGTATGCGGCGTATCTGGCGTGTTTCCGCTCCGACCGGGACAACTCCGCCGGTGCTCCTTCCCCTGCCATACGCCCCCCTGTTGTGGTCATGTAGAGGAGAGAGGCGCCGACCCCCTGATGGCGTTTCACCCTGACCACGGAAATTTCGGCCCCACCCCGCCGCACACGGCTCCGGCCGAACGTCGTTGCGCGCCGCGCCCGACAGGCCGAGGCAGCGCACCGGGGTATCCGACCGTCGTTGACCGGCACACGGACCGATTCGGCGGGGGACGGAACGGGCGCGTGGCGCGCAGCGGACCGAAGATGCCGACCAACGCGCGGGGTGAACGTGGTTTTTCGTCGGAGTCCACGACCAGTGGGGCCGGACCGTGCAGCCGAGACGACGTCAGCCCCGACCGGATACCCGGGCGGGGCTGACGTTTCGCCTGTTACGGCTGGCGGAGGATACGAGATTCGAACTCGTGAGGGGTTGCCCCCAACACGCTTTCCAAGGGACCGCATGCCTGTTCGGCGGGCCTCGCCAGCGTCCTGACCTGCACCGGAGCGCATGGCTAGTTGCCCAATGAACGCTGCCGTACACGGGTGAATGCAACCAGAACTGCAACCACTTTGGGAGGCCCTTGGTTGCGTTTGGAGCAGCTCCGGAGCGGCCAACTCGCGTCTGGTCACACCCCAACGCCAGCCGGCGCTACGCCTCGAACAACTCAGGCCGCCACTGTCGCAAGTCCTCGTCAAAGCTGCCGTCGCGGACGTGCTCCAGGGCTGTGGCGTAGCCGATCTCGATGGCTCGCTCGACGGTCGTCCGCAGGTCCTCGGGAGCGTCGAGGAGGCCGTAACCAGCGCCGGAGCAGAGATTGGCCATGGCATGCCCTGATTCCCGTGCGTGCTCGCCGGGGACGGTGGATGTGTGCAAGTTGGATATCGTCTCGGCCACAGTCGTGAGCTTTTGCTGCAATGGCGAGGTCACGGCTCTCCTGTCAGGCGGTGTTCGTCCGATGCCAAAGGGCTTCTGAACTTGCTTCGCTACGAGGGGCGTCGTCGTTGCTGCGGTCAGCATGCAGCCGTTGCGGCTTCGCGTTCGATGAGACCGCTGTGTCCGTGAGCGACCATGAAATGAGATCGGTTAGCACCGGACATCGAGGACGTCGCTATGGAGTCAGGCTCTTACGTCGGGCGCGCATGTAGATCCCCGACGACGTGCTTCCGCCCCAGCCGCCGGCCGTGGCGATGTCCCATCCGCTCTGGTCCCGCATCTGCTTGGCGAAGGCGCCGAGGTCGCGGATGGTGCAGCCACAGTCGAGGTGCCCACGAATGGTGATGTAGCTGCCCATGGGCTTCTTCTCGGAGGGATCCAGTTCCCATCGGACGGAATGTCTGTGGTCGGTGAGCCCGGTTCGCTCTTGATCGTGGAGGAGACCGTGTGCCCGGGCGTACTCGTCGGGGTCGTCGATGACGAACAGGTGGCTCGCCCACTCGCCCGGCCATACCGCGAACAATCGTGACTGTCCGCTCCGCGCCCGCTCGTAGGTTCCGGCGTCCGTGCCGTGGGTGACCGCTCCATCGCCCGCGATCTCGATGTAGCACAGCGTCCGCTGCGCGTACGGGAATTCGGCGCCCAGGGCAGCCGCGCTGCGCGGTTCCATGCTTGATCCTCCGTTTGGTGTTGTGCGCCGAGGCGATCCTCGCGCCTGGTAAGCCGATCGAGGCGTCTGTCCGTCGGTCGAGGGGGCTTTCGACAGTCACCAGTCCCTTGATGGGGCGATGTACGCCAGCCGCCGGACCTTGGCCACCGGGATGGGCGTCAGCAGCCCGGGACGACGAGGTAGACCTGTCGTCGGGTGTCGAGGTCGACGTCGGCGGCGAAGCCTTCGATGCCAGCGTAGGAGACCTTGTTCCAGTAGGGGCTGGCGTTGCCCCAACCGGTTGCCATGGGGCCTCGGGCGTAGCAGTGGACCTGGACTGTGGCGCCGTTCGGGATGGTGCCGAGGATCGGTCCGTCGGGTCCTGGATCGGTTCGGACCGGCAGCCCCGCGGGGTTGTGCGCGGTGGCCGGGGCAGTCTTCGCGGATGCACCCGCTGCGGACGGTGTAGCGGTGTCAGCCCGGTTGTTCGGGGCTGTGGGCGAGGGGCTGGCGCCGCCACCGGTGAATACCACGATCACGGCAAGTGCTGCGACCGCCAGTCCGCCGCTGATGCCAGCCCCAACCCTGCGGGTCGGCAGGGCTCGCGTGTGTGGACGGACCCACGTGCCGTCCGCACGTGTGAATCCCCTGACGTTGACCGGTCCGGCCATGGTGTCCCCCTGAACTGCCGCGTGGATGCGTGCGCTGCCTTCCTGTGTAGGACATCGGTCCGACACATCCATGTCGATCACGATCTACCGCGAACATCACTCTGTGCGCCGGGTGCGCGTGTTCTCCTAAGTGGAACAGGCTTGTCCGTCTTATGAGTTCTGGCTTCCTTTGTCGGCTCCGCCAGGTACAAACGAATCGGTGGTTGCCGTTGGCTCCACCGATCCGGTGCCCAGGAGGGGATGTCTGGTGTTGCTGGCGATTGCCGCCGGGCTCGCGGTTGCCGCGGCGGCCATGGTGTCGCGGTGCGGGGGACGAACACGCCAAGGGGCCTTGTGTATGAACACGCGTCGAGGGGTTGCGGCGCGGTGCCGACACCATCGCGCCCAACTGCTGACCAAGACGGACCTGTACGCCGTCGCCCTGGGTGCCGCCGCGTACGGCTCTCTGGTGCTGCACCAGGCTGTAACGGCGTAGCGGCGTGGCGAGGAGACGACGGTCGCGGGGCGGATCCGACCCGATGGTGCCGGTGTTGATCGGTGCGGGAGTTGTGGCGGCGGTCGGGGCTGTTGTCCGGGCTGCCGTGCAGTTCTGGCCGGTTGTGCTGGCGGTTGCCGCAGCCGCCGGAGGCGGAGTGTGGGTGTGGTGGGCACAGGAGCGGAAGCGCCGTGCCTTGCGGGCCCGTCGGGTGGCCGCACTGCGCGTGACACCTGAGCAGTTCGACACGCTGAGCCCTGCCGCGTTCGAGGACGCGGTACGGGATCTGTTCGCGCGCGATGGCTTCACCGCCCGCCGCGTCGGCGGCCGCAACGACCAGGCCGCTGACGTGTTGGCCGACGACCCGGCCACGGGCCGTCGCTGGATGGTGCAGTGCAAGCACACCCGTACCGGCGCCCGCGTGGGCGTGCGCGTCCTCTATGAGGTCAACGGCACCCGCGAGGCGCACCGCGCCCACGAAATGGTGGTGGTGACTAACGGCGGTTTCACAGCCGATGCCCGTGCTTGGGCGACGCCCAGGCGCATCCGCTTGGTCGACCGCGAAGCTCTGCGCTTGTGGGCCACCGCGGGCCGACACATCACCGAACTCGCGGTCGTGCAATAGCCGTCAGGAACCCCAGGCGCCGGCACGAGGTGCGCGAGCGCCGAATCGAAGCTTGGAGGGACAGAGATTGGCTAGGGAGACCCGTGCGTACTCGCCGGGAACTGTCGCCGGGTTGATGTCGCTGTCTGGCGGCGGATGCTACTGGCCCGGGTGCGGAACCCCGATTCTCCGCATCGTTGAGGGCCATCCGGTACTCAACGTGGAGATCGCCCACATCCGTGCGCTCAAACAAGGCGGCCCCCGCTACACAGCGGAGCTGTCGATCGAAGAGCGCAATGCGTTCGCGAACCTGATCCTGTTGTGTACACCGCATCACAAGACGGTCGACGGTCCGAGGCGGGAGAACTATCAGGTCTCGCTTCTTGAGCGATGGAAACGTGACCGCGAAGCCGCCGGCCACGAGGCACTCGCAGGGCTCATGGGCATGACCGAGGAGAAGCTCGTGCAGATGATCGTCGAGGCCAACCGCCAACTTCGCGATCAGTTGGGCCCGGCCTTGGACGAATTCGCGCGCACCGCACCGGAACTCGCCGCATTGCTCAGAACCGTGACCAAACAGGTCACCGACGTGCGGCGCCACCACTTTCCGGACGAGGACATCGCGCAGATGTTGGTCTACGCAGCGGACAGGTTGGGCCATCTTGAAGACAGCGCCACTGAGCTGCGGGAGGCAGCCAGGATGTTGGCGCCCCTGTCGGACCAGGCCGAGGAGTGGCACAGTGCGGCTCGCGCAACTCGCGAGGCCGCCGACGCCATGCTCGAAGCCAAGTACGCTGGTTGACTCACGCTGCACTGCCAGCTATCCGGCGCGCAGAATGGACGAGCGTGGCAGCTCAGCTGGGCAGGGCGGCGATGGGCCCCGAAGGGCCGCCCGCCGGGTGGACTGAGACGGAGTCGACGTCAGCCCCGACCGGCGTACCAGGCGGGCTGAGGTTTTGAATCCGCCCTGAGGTGGGTGCGTCGCAGGCCAGCGACATGCCTGCAGGCCAAGACGACGTCGGCCCCGACCGCAGCAGCGGTCGGGGCCGACGTTTCGCCTTGTCCAGGCTGGCGGAGGATACGAGATTCGAACTCGTGAGGGGTTGCCCCCAACACGCTTTCCAAGCGTGCGCCCTAGGCCACTAGGCGAATCCTCCGCCGGATAGCTTACCGGAGGCTGCGGGGTGGTTGCGCACGAGTATCCGGGTGGGGGTCCGGGAGGGGCCTCCGCCGGCGTGCGGGGGTGCGTTGCGGCCGGGCGGCTCGGGGGTGGTGGGCCGCCGCTTCGACCCGGTCCGCTCGGCCGTCGCCGTCACCGCCGTCACCGCCGTCACCCGGGATGGCATCCGGCGGCACCGCCCGTCCGCCCGCCTTCGTTCCGCCCCCACACTGCGGACCCGTCCGTCGCGGGCCCCGCCGCCGCGGTACGGCACCCCCGTCCGGGACCCGTCGTACCGCGCCCGCGCCGGGTGGCAGCGAGCCGGTCCTCGCGTCGGGTAGTGTGGCCTCCGGACCCCCCGTGTGGCGGCATCCTGCTAAACCCCCCCAGGGCCGGAAGGCAGCAAGGGTAGGCGGGCTCTGTCGGGTGCGCGGGGGGTCTTTGCGTGCCCGGAGGATTGTTCGCGGGAATGGCCGCGGGATCGTCCACAGCGGCCGACGCCCGCCCGGTCGGTCCGGGCCGGTTCGGGTTGCGCCGAACGCGGCATGGCTCCGGATGTCTCCGCGCCCGGCTATCGTCGACGTCGTGTCGCTTGCGCTCTACCGTCGCTACCGCCCCGAGACCTATGCCGAGGTCATCGGGCAGGAGCACGTGACCGATCCGCTCCAGCAGGCCCTCCGCAACAACCGCGTGAACCACGCGTATTTGTTCAGCGGGCCGCGCGGGTGCGGCAAGACCACGAGCGCGCGCATTCTGGCGCGGTGCCTCAACTGCGAGCAGGGGCCGACGCCGACGCCGTGCGGCGAGTGCCAGTCGTGCCAGGATCTGGCGCGCGGCGGGCCCGGCAGCATCGACGTCATCGAGATCGACGCCGCGTCGCACGGTGGTGTGGACGATGCGCGCGACCTGCGGGAGAAGGCGTTCTTCGCGCCGGTCAGCTCGCGGTTCAAGATCTACATCATCGACGAGGCCCACATGGTCACGTCGGCGGGCTTCAACGCGCTGCTCAAGGTGGTCGAGGAGCCGCCGGAGCACCTGAAGTTCATTTTTGCGACGACCGAGCCCGAGAAAGTCATCGGGACGATCCGCTCGCGCACCCACCACTACCCCTTCCGCCTGGTGCCGCCCGGCGTGCTGCGCGACTACCTGGAAAAGGTGTGCGCGGAAGAGGACGTCCAGGTCGAGACGGCCGTGTTCCCGCTGGTCGTGCAGGCCGGCGCGGGATCGGTCCGCGACTCGATGTCGGTGATGGACCAGCTGCTGGCCGGCGCCGACGAGCAGGGCGTGACGTACGCCATGGCCACGTCGCTTCTCGGCTACACCGACCGCGCGCTGATGGACGAGATCACCGACGCGTTCGGCGGCCGGGACGGCGCCGCCGCCTTCCAGGTCGTCGACCGGGTCATCGAGGGCGGCTACGACCCGCGCCGGTTCGTCGCCGACCTGCTGGTACGCCTCCGCGACCTGGTCATCCTCGCCGCCGTCCCGGACGCCGCGGACAAGGGGCTCATCGACGTCCCCGGCGACCAGCTCGAGCGCATGGTCGGGCAGGCCCGCGCCTTCGGCCAGGCGGAACTCACCCGCGCCGCGGACATCGTCAACACCGGCCTGACCGAGATGCGCGGCGCCACGTCGCCCCGACTCCAGCTCGAACTCATCTGCGCGCGCGTCCTGTTGCCGGGTGCGGACGCGGGCGACCAGGCCTTCGGCGCGCGGCTCGACCGGCTGGAGCGGCGGGTCGAACTCGGCGTTCCGGCGTCCGGAGCGGCGGGGTTCGCCCCGCCGGCTCCGTCCGCCGCGGACTTCGACGACGCCCCGCCGGTGTCCCGCCCCGCCCCGCGCCCCCCGGCTCCGGAACCGGCGGCCCCGGCCCCGGCCCCCCGCCAGGCAGCCCCGCCGCCCGCCGCCGCCCCGGCCCCGCAGCCGTCCGGTCGCGCCCCCGGCGCTTGGCCGTCGTCCTCGCGCGCGCCCCATCAGGCGGCTCCGCCGCAGGCGGCCGCACCACAGTCCGCCCCGGCGGCCCAGGCGCCGAGCGCGCCCGCACCGCAGGGCTCCGCACCGCAGGGCGGGGACCGTCCCGCGGCCGGGGGCGGCGACGTCAACCGGGTCCGCGGCATGTGGCCGCAGATCATCGACGCGGTCAAGGGCCGCAAGCGCGTGACGTGGATGCTGCTGCAGCGGGCGTCCGTGGCCGGGTTCGACGGCAAGACGCTCCAGGTCGCCTTCGAGAACGCGGGCACCCGGGACGGGTTCGTCAACAGCGGACACGACGAGGTGCTGCGCCAGGCGATCATCGACGCGTTCGCCCTGGACTGGCGCATCGAGGCCATCGTCGACCCCGGCTCGGGCGGCGGCGGCCCGGCCCCGTACGGCGGCAACTCGGGCGGCGGCGGCCGCGGATTCGCCGCCGCCCCCGCGCAGCCCCCCGCCCCGCCGCAGCCCGCGGCCCCCGCCCCGTCCGCCGGCGGCTGGCCGGCCACGTCCCGCGGCCCGCAGGACACGCCGCCCCCGCAGTCGGCCCCGCCGCCCCCGGAACCGGAGCCCCAGGCCCCGCCGCCGGACGACTACGTCCCGCCGGAGTACGCGCCGCCGCCGGTCGCCCCGGAAGACGACATCGCCGCGTACGACGACGAGGACATCGCGGACGACGCCTTCACCAGCCACGAACTCCTCGTCCGCGAACTCGGCGCCACGGTGATCGAGGAAACCCGCAACATGTGAGGCACGGCGGGACCGCTCCGCACCCGGAGACCCGGGGGCGGGCGCCTCAGCCGGCACCGCAGGAATGCCGCGGCCGACCGCACACCTGACGCAGGGCTTGGCCGCTGCCACCCGGAACAGGCGACGCCGGACCGGCCTGGGACGACGCGCCATGCGGCGGGCGGGGAGGGGCAGCTGCGGGCGCACGCACGTCGGCGGCAAACTCGGCGGGCTTTACGCAGCCGCCCTCGGCGAGGACACCCCTGGCCCGGCCCCGCCCGCAGCGGCGCAGGGTCCGGGCCGCGCCTCCAGGACGCGACGTCTGGTCCGCCCTCGTCGAAGTCCCTCACGCCGCGACCAATCCCGCACACGCGAGGGCCGCCGCGGAACCGGGCGCCGGACGCGTCGTCGGTCGAGCCGACAGCCGACAGCCGACAGCCGACAGCCGACAGCCGACAGCCGACAGCCGACAGCCGACAGCCGGGTCAGCCCGCACTCTTTGCCCGCCGGATCCGCTGCGTGGGCGCCACCGCACCCCACTCCCATGGCCCGCGTGCCCGGCGAGCCCCGCCGCGCCCCAGCATCTGCGCAACCCGCTGTGTCCGGCACCCGTCGCACCCGCCTTGCCGCGGCACCGGTCGCACCTGCCCTCCGGCCTCCGCCGCCGCAGACCCGACACCGCCCGCCACAGCGTGCTCCCGGGCTTCCGTGCTCGCTCGCCTCCCGCGCCCGCGCCACCGCGTGCTCACGCGCCGCCGCCCGGCGCCCCACCCCCTGCACGCCCGCCTCCCCGCGTGCTCCCGCGCAGCCCACGCCTCCCACCCCGCCGCCCCACGCTCCCCACCCCCGGCGCGCCCGCTTCCCGCGCGTGCTCCCCGGTGCGCCCCTCCGCGCCCCGACGCGGTGCGCCTGCGGGCACCTGGGGTCGGCTCGACGCCGTAGGCTCGAGCCGTACGCGCAGCCCTCTTCTTTCCGGGCTGCCCAGACCGCGACGAAGGGTGCCCCTGGTGTTTCCCGGTGGTGGCCAGCCTGACATGCAGCAGTTGCTGCAGCAGGCGCAGAAGATGCAGCAGGACCTGATGGCCGCGCAGGAGGAACTCGCGCGGACGCAGGTGAAGGGCACCGCGGGTGGCGGGCTCGTCACCGCGACGGTGAGCGGCGCCGGTGAGCTGCTGGCTCTGGAGATCTCGCCCGACGCGGTGGATCCTGAGGACACGGAGACGCTCGGCGACCTGATCGTCGCCGCGGTGCGCGACGCGAACCGCGCGGCGACCGAGCTGGCGTCCCGGGCGATGGGCCCGCTGGCCCAGGGCCTGGGCGGCGGCGGTCTCGGCGGCGGCTTGGGACTGCCGGGCATGTAGTGGCTCCGGTGCGTGCGGCGGCGGTGGAGCGACACCTCGACACCGCGGCCACCGCCCGCACCCGGGTCGCGACGGTGCGCAGCCGACGGCGGAAGCCCGAGGCGGAAACCGGAGGCCGGGGCCGCGACTCGCCCGAGCCTTGATGCGGCCACTACACCTCCCGTAATACAAAAGAAGACGACAGACATCGACCCGAGGAGCGACCCAAGGTGTACGAAGGCGCCGTTCAGGACCTCATCGACGAGTTGGGCAGGCTGCCCGGCGTCGGTCCGAAGAGCGCGCAGCGGATCGCCTTCCACCTGCTCGCCGCCGACCCCGCCGACGTGCGCCGCCTGGTGAACGCGCTGGTGGAGGTCAAGGACAAGGTGCGGTTCTGCACGGTCTGCGGCAACGTCGCCGAGGCCGAGCAGTGCCGGATCTGCCTCGACCCGCGCCGCGATCCCGCGGTGATCTGCGTGGTCGAGGAGTCCAAGGACGTGGTCGCGGTGGAGAAGACCCGCGAGTTCCGCGGCCGTTACCACGTGCTCGGCGGGGCGATCAGCCCGATCGAGGGGGTGGGTCCGGACGACCTGCGCATCCGCGAACTCATGACGCGGCTGGCGGACGGGACCGTGACCGAACTCATCCTCGCGACCGACCCGAATCTGGAAGGAGAGGCGACCGCGACGTACCTTGCCCGCCTCTGCAAGCCGATGGGTCTCAAAGTGACCCGGCTGGCCAGCGGGCTGCCGGTGGGGGGCGACCTGGAGTACGCCGACGAGGTGACCCTCGGGCGTGCCTTTGAGGGGAGACGACTGCTCGATGTCTGACGACCTGACCGACTTCACCGCGGAAATCGCCGACCAGATCGAGAGCTTCGTGGTGGCCGTCACGGAGGTGGCCAAGGGCGAGGAGCCCGGGGCGGCCGTGTCGATGCTGCTGCTCGAGGTGTCTCAGCTGATGCTCGCGGGCGGCCGCCTCGGCGCGATCGCCGATGTGGTGCCCGACGAGCGGTTCGAGCCGGATTCCGGCCCGGACCCCGACGTGGATGCGCTGCGTGGCGACCTTTCGGAGCTGCTCGAACCCATCGACGTCTACTACGAGGTGTTCGACCCGTACGTCCCGCGCCCGAAGCCGGTGGCGTTCCGGATCTCCGACGACATGGCGGACGTCGTCACCGACCTCATGCACGGTCTGGCGCACCACCGCGCCGGCCGCACCACCGAGGCGCTCTGGTGGTGGCAGTTCTCCTACCTGGCGAACTGGGGTGCCACGGCCAGCGCCGTGCTGCGCGCGCTGCAGGCGGTCGTCGCGCACGCGCGGCTGGACGCGGCGGTGGGCGACGGTGTCGAGGCGGCGGTGGACGACGCGTTGGGCAACGAACTGGCGGACCAGCTGGCCGAGCAGCTGGACGACGCGGTGGTGCTGGGCGGGCCGCCGCAGAAGGGCTGACGCCGGACGCGAGCGGCCGCGGCCGGTTCCGTGCCGAACGGAGCGGCCGCAGGTTTTCGCGCCCGGCCCGGCCGCCGCGCCACATTTCGTCGCTTTCGCGGGACAGTGTTCAAAAAGTGATATGAACGTCTCACTATGTGAATAGATCGTGGCGGTTGCGGTGGCCTCGTTAGACTGTCCCGACTGCAGCCAACACGAACCGAGGAGCGCACGTGGGCCTTGTCGTGCAGAAGTACGGAGGCTCCTCCGTGGCCGATGCCGACGGCATCAAGCGCGTCGCCAAGCGGATCGTCGACACCAAGAAGATGGGCCACGAGGTGGTCGTGGTGGTGTCCGCGATGGGTGACACGACGGACGAGCTGATCGACCTCGCCCAGCAGGTGAGCCCCATTCCTGCCGGCCGCGAGCTGGACATGCTGCTCACTTCCGGTGAGCGGATCTCGATGGCGCTGCTGGCGATGGCGATCAAAAACCTCGGTGTCGAGGCACGGTCGTTCACGGGCAGCCAGGCCGGTGTGATCACCGACTCTGTGCACAACAAAGCACGCATCATCGACGTGACGCCCGGCCGGATCCGCTCGGCGCTCGACGAGGACGCGGTCGCGATCGTGGCCGGCTTCCAGGGCGTCTCGCAGGACACCAAGGACATCACGACGCTGGGCCGCGGCGGCTCGGACACCACGGCGGTCGCGCTGGCCGCCGCGCTCGACGCCGAGGTCTGCGAGATCTACACGGACGTCGACGGCGTGTTCACCGCCGACCCCCGGGTGGTCAAGAAGGCCCGCAAGATCAACGCGATCAGCTACCAGGAGATGCTGGAGCTGGCCGCGAGCGGTTCGAAGGTGCTGCACCTGCGCTGCGTCGAATACGCGCGCCGCTACAACATGCCGGTCCACGTGCGGTCGTCCTTCTCCGGACACCAGGGCACGTGGGTACGAAGCCAGTCCGAAGGGGACGACGTGGAGCAGGCGATCATCTCCGGTGTCGCCCACGACACCAGCGAGGCCAAGGTCACCGTGGTCGGGGTCCCGGACAAGCCGGGCGAGGCCGCGAAGATCTTCCGCACGATCGCGGATGCCGAGATCAACATCGACATGGTCGTGCAGAATGTGTCGGCCGCGTCCACCGGGCGCACGGACATCTCCTTCACGCTCCCGATGACCGACGGCCACAAGGCCATCGAGTCGCTCACCAAGATCCAGGACGAGATCGGCTTCGAGTCGCTCCGCTACGACGACCAGATCGGCAAGATCTCGCTGGTCGGCGCCGGTATGCGGTCGCACCCCGGGGTCACCGCGGAGTTCTTCGAGGCGCTGTCGAACGCGGGCGTCAACATCGAGCTGATCTCCACGTCGGAGATCCGCATCTCGGTGGTGTGCCGCGCGGACCAGGTGCCCACCGCCATCCAGGCCGTCCACACCGCCTTCGGTCTCGACGCCGAAACCGAAGAGGCCGTCGTCTACGGAGGTACCGGCCGATGAGCACCACCCGCAAGCCCACCCTCGCCCTGGTCGGCGCGACCGGTGCGGTCGGCTCGGTCATGCTCGAGCTGCTGTCGACCCGGCAGGACGTGTGGGGCGAGATCCGGCTGATCGCGTCGCCGCGTTCGGCCGGCAAGAAGCTCGTCGTGCGCGGCGAAGAGGTCGAGGTCGTCGCGCTCTCCGAGGAGTGCTTCGAGGGCGTCGACGTCGCGATGTTCGACGTGCCGGACGAGGTCTCCGCGCAGTGGGCGCCGATCGCCGCCGCCAAGGGCGCCGTCGCGGTCGACAACTCCGGCGCGTTCCGGATGGACCCCGAGGTCCCGCTGGTCGTCCCCGAGGTGAACCCGGCCGCGGCGCGTATCCGCCCGCGCGGCATCATCTCGAACCCGAACTGCACGACGCTGAGCATGGTCGTCGCGCTGGGCGCGCTGCACGCCGAACTCGGCCTGAGCGAGCTGGTCGTGTCGTCGTACCAGGCGGCGTCCGGCGCCGGTCAGCCGGGCATCGACACGCTGCGCGAGCAGCTGGCGAAGGTCGCCGGGTCGGCGACGCTGGGCACCCAGCCGGGCGACGTGCGGCGCGCGGTGGGCGACTTCGGGCCGTTCCCGGCGCCGCTCGCGCTCAACGTGGTGCCGTGGGCGGGCTCGCTCAAGGACGGCGGCTGGTCGTCCGAGGAGCTGAAGGTCCGCAACGAGTCGCGCAAGATCCTCGGGCTGCCGGACCTCAAGGTGTCCGCGACCTGTGTGCGCGTCCCGGTGGTCACGACGCACTCGCTCGCCGTGCACGCGGTGTTCGAGCGGGACGTCACGGTCGCGCGCGCCCACGAGATCCTCGCCGAAGCCCCGGGTGTCGTGCTGTGCGACGACCCGGAGAACGGCGAGTTCCCGACGCCGGCCGACGTGGTCGGCACCGACCCGACCTGGGTCGGCCGGGTGCGCCAGGCGCTGGACTTCCCGAACACGCTGGACATGTTCATGTGCGGCGACAACCTGCGGAAGGGCGCGGCGCTCAACACCGCGCAGATCGCGGAGCTGATCGCGGCGGAACTGACCGGCCAGGAGGGCTGACCGCAGCCCCGGTCCCCCCGGCATGCCCGACGGCCGGCGTCCCTCCGCACGGGAGGGGCGCCGGCCGTCGGCATGCCGGGGGGACCGGACCCGGCGAACCCCTCTCCTGACGGCGCGTCAAGCAGTAGCGTGTGGGGCGCGGATCGGGGGGAGGCCGGTACGGACTTCCCGGCACTTCCGTACAACCTTCCGGGGACATCGGCTGTCTAACGTTCGTGGCGGAGTTGGTGGGGGTGGAACCACGGGTCGAGCGGGGCGTCGTCCGCCCGCCGCACCCGCCTGCCGAGGTGTCGGCGGGCGGTGATTCCCTCACGTGGGTGTCGGCACCGGACGCGGCGGCGGGGGTGGCGTTCGGATCGGCGGCGGGAGCGGCGGTGGCCTCAGACGAGGGCGTTTCCGTCGACCTGCTCACCGAGACGTACCGCAGGCACTATCCGACGCTGCTGCGGCTGGCCGCGCTGCTCCTGGACGACCCGCATTCGTGCGAGGACGTCGTGCAGGAGGCGTTCGTCCGGGTGCACGTGGCCCGGCACCGGCTCCGGGAACCCGACAAGACGCTGGCGTACCTGCGGCAGACTGTCGTGAACCTTTCGCGGTCTACTCTGCGGCGGAGGCTCATGGCGCTGCGCCTGATGCCCCGGCCGACTGCCGACGAGCCGGCGGCGGAGGAGGGCGCGCACAGCGTGCTCGAACGCGACGCCCTTGTGCGGGTGCTGAGGGACCTGCCCAGGCGGCAGCGGGAAGTGATCGTGCTGCGCTACTACGCGGATCTGACGGAGGTTCAGGTGGCTGACCTGCTTGGACTGTCGGTGGGTTCGGTGAAGGCGTACGGCTCGCGAGGGCTCGAGGCACTGCGGGCCCGGATGGAGACGTCGTGACCGCGATGAACGAGGGCCCGGGCCGGCCGGGCGGCTCGTCCGGCGAATTGCCGGACGGCCTGTCCGAGGAGGTGCGCCGCCGTCTGCACGACGCGGTGGCCGACATCCAGCCCGCCCCGGGCGCGCTCGAACGGCTGCGTGTCGCGGTGCCCGCCCGGCGCCGCCGCCGGCGGGCCGCGGGGGCGACCGCGCTGGCCACGGTGGCGGTGCTGGCCATCGCGACGCCGGTGGTGCGCACCGCGGTGCTCACCGACCAGACGTCCCAGAAGAGCGCAAAAACGTCCTCTCAGTCGTCCGCGGGCGGCGGCCAGAACGACCAGGGCGAGAACGACGACGACCAGGGGAGCCGCGGCACCGACGGCTCGTCGGGAGTGGCCGGGTCGAACGGCAACGGCGCCAAACCGCGCACGTCCGGGGGCCCGCAGGCCACCGCGACGACGACGGTCGTCGTCGCGCCGGTCCTGCCGACGGCCACGGCGACCGCCACCGCGTCCCCGACCGCCACCGTGACCTCGACGCTGCCGACCGGGGTCCAGGCGTGCGAGGTGAAGGACCTCGAGCAGGGCTCCGGCACGACGCTGGCGGCGCCCGGTTCGGACGGCATCGCGTACGGCGTGCTCGAGGTGCGGAACGTGTCCCGGCGCGACTGCTCGGTCTCCGGGGCGGGGATTGTGCTGGTCGCCGCTGCGCCGGGCAATCCGCCGGTGCAGGTGCAGGTGAAGTTCCACGAAGCGGGCGACCTGGCGGCCCGGCTGCCTTCGGTGACCGCGCCGACCGCGCCGCTGACGGTCAGGGCGGGCGCGGCGTACGAGTTCCAGTTCGCGTGGCTGCCGACGCGCGGCACCGGCGCCAACGGCAGCTGCACGCCGGGCGACGGCCAGGCCGGGCCGCCGCCGCCGATTCCGTCGCTCGCGTACATGCTGGCGGACGGCGGGGTGAAGATGGCCGAGGTGCCGCTGACCCCGGCGTGCGGCGGGGTGGTGTACCGGACCGAGGTCTATCCGGTGGGGGCGTTCCCGCGCGCCGCGGGCTGACGGTTACCGTGGTGGGGTGCGACACCGCTTCCTGCTGCAGCCCCGATGGCTGGCGTTCCACGTCCTGGTACTGGTCGCCGTCCCGGTGTGCGCGGCGCTCGGCCTGTGGCAGTTCCACCGCTACAACGAGCACAAGAGCAGCGGGCCGTCCGCGGCGCAGGCCGCCGCCGAACCGCCCGTCGCGCTGGCCGAGCGGCTGCGCAACGGCACGGTGGTGACGCCGGACGACCGCGGCGGCACCGTCGAGGTGTCCGGCCGGTTCGACGCCGCGCACCAGCTCGTCGTGGTCGACCGCACGCTGGACGGGCGCAAGGGCAGCTATGTCCTCACCCCGTTCCAGCCCGCGTCCGGCGGCCCGGCCGTCCCCGTCGTGCGGGGCTGGCTGGAAGGCACCCAGGCGCCCGCGCCGCCCGCGGGCGAGGTGCGGCTGACCGGCCGCCTGGAGCTGTCCGAGACCGAGCACGGCTCCGGCATCGACCGGATCGCAGGCCTGCCCGCCGGGCAGGTCTCGCTTATCAGCACGCCCGAGCTGGTCAACGTGCTGCCGTACCCGATCTACGACGGCTACGTCGCGCTCACCGCGCAGGACCCGGCCGGCGATGCCGCGCTGCAGCCGGTCCCGCCCGCGAAGGAGCAGAAGAGCAACGGGATTTCCGGGCGGGCGTGGCAGAACCTCGGGTACACCGCGCAATGGTTTGTGTTCGCGGGCGCGTCGGTGTTCCTGTGGTGGCGGGTGGTGCGCCGGGAGATCGAGGAGCGCCAGGAAGCGGAAGAGGCCGCAATGCTGCGCGAGTTGGGTTTGGAGCCGGAGGGCGCGCCCGCGAAGGCGTAGCGGAAGCGACGACGAGGGCGGGTGCGGCCGGTGGCCGCACCCGCCCTCGCGTGTTCAGCGGCGCGGCAGGTGGCGGGCCACGAAGTCGAGTTCCTTGCGGACCTGGCGGATCCGCTCCTCGACGACGGCCGAGCCGTGGCCCGCGTCGTACCGGTAGACCTCGTGCACGACGCCCAGGTCGGCCAGGCGCGCGACGTAGTTCTCGATCTGCCGGATCGGGCAGCGCGGGTCGTTGACGCCGGCGCTGATGAAGACCGGCACGGCGACGTTGTCGACGTAGGTGATCGGGGACGCCTTGGCATAGCGCTCCGGGACCTCGTCGGGTGAGCCGCCGATCAGCGTGCGGTCCATCGCCTTGAGGCCTTCCATCTCGTCCTCGTAGGCGGCGACGTAGTCGGCGACCGGCACCGCGGCGAGGCCGAGCGCCCAGTCGCCGGCCTGCACGCCGAGGCCGAGGAGCGTCAGGTAGCCGCCCCACGAGCCGCCGGACAGCACGAGCCGTCCGGGGTCGGCGAGCCCGGACTCGACCGCCCAGGCGCGGACCGCGGCGATGTCCTCCAGCTCGGTCAGGCCGACGTTCTGCCGCAGCGCGTCGGACCATGCCTTGCCGTAGCCGGTCGAGCCGCGGTAGTTGACCCGGACGACGGCGAAGCCGTGGTCGACCCACACGGCGACGCCGGGGGCGAAGTGGTCGCCGTCGTGCGCGGCGGGGCCGCCGTGCACTTCGAAGACCGTCGGGAACGGGCCTACGCCGGCCGGCCGGGACACCAGCGCGTGGATCGCGCCGCCGGGCCCTTCCACCCACGCGTCCTCGACGGGCACCGATCCGGGAGCGCGTTCGCCGGGCGGCACGAGCACGGTGCCGCCGCCGGTGGAGCGCAGTTCGCTGGGGCGTTCCCCGCTCGACCACAGGTATTCGACGGTGCCGTCGGGGCGGGCGCCCGCACCGAGCACGGTGCCGGGCGGGGTCTCCAGGCGCTCCAGGGTGCCGGTGGCGAGTTCGTACCGGTACAGCTCGGAGCGGGCGTGGTGCTCGTGCTCGACGAGGATCGCGCTCGCGTCCGGGTACCAGTCGACGGCGACCTCGCCGGGCAGGCCGAGGTCGATGTCCTGCTCCTCGCCGGTGAGCGGGTTCCAGATCAGCGGCTCCCAGCGGCCGCGGCGCTGGTGCCGGACCAGGACGCGGGAGTCGCCGAGGATCGGCGCGAATCCGGTCGCCTCCAGGCCGGAGGCCGGGGGTTCGCCGGGCACGCCGTCGTGCAGGTCGGCGACCAGCGTGCCGTCCAGGCGCACGGCGCGCAGCGAGGGGTGCATGGTGTCGCCGTGCTCGCTGTGCTCGATGACGAGCAGCGTGTCGTCCTCGGACAGCGCGGAGACGCCGGCCGACTCGCGGTGCCGGTAGATGGTGACCGGGTCGGTGCCGGGGCGGACGACGTGCACGGTGGACCCGTCTTCGTCGGTCGAGCGGCCGACCACGGCGAGGCCGTCGGAGCCGATCGTGAGGCCGACCGGGTAGGCCGGGGCGAGTCCCGGGGCGGCTTCCTCGTCGGGCCCGCCTTCGAAGCGCTGCCGCATCCACACGCCGAACTCGTCTCCATCGGACGGCAAGTCTGGAACGGAGGAGCCGTAGCCGTCCTTGAACCACCAGATCCATTCGCCGTCTGGTGAGACCGCCCCCAGCATCGTGCCGTTCGGCCGGTCGGTGACCTGCCGTTGCTCGCCCGTCTTTCGGTCCCATGCGTACAGCTCGTACTTGCCGGAGGTGTTCGAGTGGTACAGGGAACGCTCGGGGGCGTGGTCCGCCCAGTCGGGGAGCGAGACACGCGGTGCCCGGAACCGCTGCTCCCATGTCGGCGTGAGGTCTGCGTCATGCATCCCCCTATCAAACCTGATGGCGGAGCCCCGTGGTTAGGTGTGGCCAAGGCCGCCCGAACGCCCCTGGCGCCCAGGGCTTTCGCTCTCATTTGATCAAGCCGAAAGCGACACGAATGCAAGGAACACTGCGCGTGGTCGGTTGTGGCCGTCAGTCGGTCACCCGCACGGAAGATGAGAACTCCCTCTCCATCACTGTGCAGAAGCGCGACATTCAATACTGGGCCGACACACCGGGGCAGGGACGCCTGATTGTCGGATGGGCGCTGGACACCAATACGTCGGGAACGACGAACCCATTCCAGCGGGAGCAGCTTCGCCCATGGCTCACTGATCGAATGGATGAGTGGGATGCCCTGGCATTCCCGCGCATCGACCGAATCTCCCGCAAGGTTCGATACTTTTCTGAACTCCTCGATTGGATCGAGGAGAACAAGAAGCACATTGTGACCGTTGACGGCAGCTTGAATACGCAGGCTGCCGGGGGAAGCGCCGTCGCGAAAGTCCTTTCCGTTCTGGCCGAGGAAGAACACCGGAAGATCCGCAATAACGTACTCGGCGGCATGCGGGCACTCCGGGAACTGGGGCGATTCACTGGCGGTCCGTTGCCCTTCGGGTATCTTTCTGTCGACGCTGGCGACGAACACAGGATGCTCACTCCCGATCTGGAGTACGCCGAAATCCTGCGCGACATCTGCAAGCGTGTGCGTAACGGTGAGTCCACTTACGAAATAGCCGACCACTACAACAAGGCGGGCATCCTCACTTGGTCTGATCATCTGCGTCAGATCAAGGGGCAGCAAGTTAAGGGCTACCTGTGGAAGCCCGCCACAGTGGCGCGGGTAATTCAGAACCCGATATGTGTGGGGTTTCAGACCCACAACGGGGAGATATGGGAGACGGAGGAAGGCGAGCCGAGCGTCATTGCCGATCGCCCCATTCTCAAGCTCGGGGAATGGGAAGCGGCTAACCATGCCTTGGCTTCACGGTCCAAGCCCAAGCAGATTCGGCGCCGGGAAACCGCCTGCCTGCTCACAGGTATCGCCCGCTGCGGGACTTGTGGCAGCCGCATGGTCTGCCACCACACGACCAAGACGCTGAAGAACGGTGAATCCCGCACCTATCGCGACTATCAGTGCACGTCCAAGAATCAATCGATCGCCTGTGAGGCTAAGGCGAGCATCAATGAAAGCGAGCTGGAGGGGCTGTTCACGGAGTGCCTGATCACCTCAATTGGCCAGGTTCCCGAGATGGTCAAGATGGTTGATGAGGGCGAAGACCACTCCGTAGAGCTGGAGCAGAAGCGCTTGCGGCTTGGAAAGCTGGAGACCGACTACGCGGAAGGGAAGTACGATACGCCCGCCAAGGAGGATTCCTATTGGCGAACCCTTGAGAACCTGACCAAGAAGATTGCCGAGCTGGAAGCGCGGCCGATGCGTCCGCGTACCGTTAGCTTTCAGCCAACGGGCCGAACGTGGGCCGACAAGTGGGAGGCAATGAGCACGCAGGAACGGCGGAACTTTCTCAGTGAGCGTGACGTTCGCGTGCTGGTCTGGCGGAACCCCAAGCCTGGCGTCAAGCGGGGTGCTATCGTGTTCTTCGGAAATTTGCGGGAGTTCGCCATTGCGGGCGGGGTCGAACAAGCGGGTGCGGCCGACTGGGCGCATTGGAGTTGGAATGTCCCGGAGCACTGGACGAATCCTGGCTTGCTGGAGGACTCCGAGCGGCGGGCGGAGGCGCTCGATAGCTATGGAACTCTCGAAATACCTGCGACGCTTGCGAAGCTCAGGGAAGAAATGATCGAGACGCTGCCGAGGGATGCGGTGGGTATGGTCGGCATCACGGTTAAGGATGAATCCGAGTAGTTGCGCCTAAGACTCGAACAGCCCCCGACCTAGGCTCACCCCGGATCGGGGGCTGTTCGCGTCCCAGGCGCCGTATGTGGCTGTCTGACGGGCCATCACGGCGTCCCGTATGATCACCTCTCCCAGTCCTTGCACGGCCGACAGATCGGAGCACATGACCCCCGCTTGACGGGGACACTTCGGCGCCTTGCTGCGCCGTGCTCGGAAGGACTGTGCCCAGTGCGCAACAGCATCAGCTTCGGCCCTGGTGTCGAATGGGGCGGTATCTCGCAGGCCCATTGCCAGCTCATGGCCAAGGACCCCCGCCACGATCTGACCTACCGCGTCTACTTCGCGGCACTGTCGCGGGCGAACCAGATCGGTCACGCCCCGTTCGGCATGAGGGAGCTTGCCCGCATCCTCGTCGACGGGGACGGAGTCATTCCCTCCGCGAGCAGTGTCCGGAACGCCATTGCCCGCGCCAAGGACCGGGGCCTCATCGAAGACCGGTCGACCGCCCGATGCCTCGTCCTCAGTGGTCACCACTTCCAGAAGGGCGGCCGGGGTCCGGGCCGGTGCGTCGAGCACGACGAAGCACCCGCCGCATTCGACGCCGCGTAGCCCAACCACGGGAGTACACGCGTCGCGTGCAGGAACAGCCGGAACCTACACGCCACACATGCGCCCGGCACACGCGACGCGTGTACCCGAATCACGTTGACCTGCGAACACGTTGACCCCCTCTTGTATCTGTCTCTGCTAGGGCAAGCGATGAGGCCAGCGACAAGGGCAGTACGACCCGGAAGGGGACGACAGGGGAAGGGCAAGGGCAGGTAGCAGGCAAGGACGTGTGGCTAGGGAAGTGGGGCGCGGCAGCGCCCCCAAGGGGAAGGGCAACGGCGACAGGGCAAGGGCATGGGGCTAGCTAAGTGGGGCGCTGCCGCGCCCCCCAAGAGCAAGGCATCAAGGGCTAGCAACCTTGGGCATGGGGCCGCTGTCGCGGCCCCACTTAGCGAAGCTCCTTCGCCTTGGTACAACGACAAGCCTCATGCGCTCTGACCTGCGGCTATACCTCACGCCGGCGTCGGATCTCCGGGTTGATACAAATCACAGAACGACCCTGAAACCGTGGCGCGATCTTGGCCGCTATGACATAGCGATCCCGCAACGCACCCCCAGGGGGTCATACCCCCACCCCCTGGCCGTGGCTTGTGCCTGCCCCTGGCTCTGCGCCGTCGCCTGCCGTCGGCCTTGCCCTTGCCTGGCCCCTGCCGTTCGCCGTCGCTCTCCACCTCGGCTTGCCTGCTGGCAGGCTCGAACGCCTGCGTGCCGTGAGCGCCCGACAGGGCATCGGCCTTGCCCCTTGCCCTTGATCACAGCGACAGCCCGACAGGCAGGCGCACAGCCCTTGCCGTGGCCTGACGGGGGATCAAGGCGCGGGCATGGCACACAACCTGACAGCCCGTCACTCCTCGACCATGGCGGAGAGTGATCGGATTCCCGCGTCTCAAAATCCATCGAATATGGGACTGCCGTGAGACGCCCGGCGCATGTCCGATTCGATCCACCCCGGCCGTCTCACAACTCGTCTCACAACTCCACCCGAACCCCTGGCTTTCGAGACACGTTTATGAGACGGTCCTGCCATGACGACGAACACCACCCCGGCAACGCAGGTCGAGCGGCACGCCTGCCCCAAGTGCGACGCACCCGCAGGCAGCCCCTGCCGTACCGGCACGGGCAAGGTGGCAGCCAGCTACCACACGGGCCGGTTCGCTCTCGTGCCTGCGCTCAAGGCTGAGCTGACCGTGAAGACTCCGGCCGACCGCAACCCGGGCAAGCCGTGGTCGGCAGGCGCACCCGTGCCGGAAGCGATCGAGCCTGCGCCCGGCGCAGCAATCCGGATCGGGTACGCCCGATGCTCGACCGTCGGGCAGGAACTCCAGAGCCAGCTAGACATGCTGGCTTCCGCCTCCTGTACCCGCGTGTTCTCCGAGAAGATCAGTACCCGTGTGAAGGAACGGCCGGAGCTGGACAAGGCGCTTGCCCTTGCCCGGGACATCAAGGCAGCCGCTCCCCATCAGCCGGTCATCCTCACTGTGGTGGAGATGAAGCGCCTTGCCCGCAGTGCGGCAGAGCTGATGTCCCTGTCGTCCGCGCTGCAAGCGGACGGCATCCAACTCGAACTTCTCTCCGGCCCCCTGCAAGGCGTGTACGACCCGAACGGGGCAGGCGCCATCGTGTTCGCAGTGCTGGCCGTGAGTGCCGAGGTCGAGCGGGAAGGCATCCGAGAGAAGACGTTGGAAGGTCTCGAAGCTGCGGCCCGCAAGGGCAACCACGGGGGACGCCCGACCGTGGTCGACGCGGACAAGCTGGCCATAGCCCGCGCCCGGCATGCCAAGGGCGAGAGCGTCACGGCCATTGCCAAGGCGCTCGGTGTCTCCCGCGCCACCCTGTACCGCCACATCGGAGAGACCGCCTGACAGCTCGTCAGACAGCCGCACAGGACCCCCGCCATATACCGCGGGGGTCTCTGCATTTGAGGGGCGGAGAGGGGCCGCTACGGGTGCGGCCGGGGGTCTCCCCCTCGTTCGTCTCCGTCCCAGCCTGAGCACGGAAGGGGAGGCAGCACGCCACCGCCGGGGCCGGAGCGATGGCCTTCCCGCTGGCTGCCTCCCCCTTCCGCTCAACCTCCCGCGTCGAGCTGTCGACCGCGACGCGGGAGGGAACCAAGAGCCCCGGCACGGAACCGCTCAGGCAGCGCCACAGGCCCTGTCCTGCGGTCGATCACCCGGGGCCGGGCAAGGAACGGGTACAGGCGCTCTGACGGCCGCTCACGGCCGAGCGTGACGGACTCCGCCGGGTAGCCGTACTCCGCTCGGAAGGCGTCCGCGCGCTCGTCGTCGACCGCACCCATGCGCCGCTGTGCATGGCGCGCGTACTCAAGATCTGTCGGCCTCACGGCCGAGTGCCGAACCAGCCACCATGCCGCCCCGTACTCGACCTCCCGCCGCTCATAGCCGGTCGCCGTCGGGCCGAACAGGATCGCGTCCCGCATCTGTGCCGTGTAGCTGGCGAACCTCTCCAGCACGCCGTACCCGAACTCCTCAGCGTGCCGCTCCGCCCGGACCATGGCAGCCGCCGCATTCGCGGGATTACTGCCCCATGCAACGAGCACAACGCGAGGCCGTTGGTACGTGGATATCGGTTGCCGCATCTGCCGCAGGAAGACAGCCGGATCAGCTTTCGGCGCACGCTCCAGAACGTACCGGGGTGGCAGCGTCCCCCCGTCCTCATCGCTCGTTCTCCGCATGCACCGATAGTCCACTGGCGCACGAACTGATCCCAGGATTATTGGCGTTGTCGGGTAAATATCACGTACGGAACCGGGTAGCCCACTCAGTCATCTTCTCTCGGGCCTCATCCCCGAACAGCGAGTAACCCTCATAGGTGGCGAACTCGGCAAGATACGCCGACACGTCTCGGTAGTCTCGAAACACCATGGCGCCGGTCGACGTTTCCACCGTCGCTATCCGGTTGTCGTACACGGTGAACGTATTCAACGGGGCGCAAGGCATGTAGCCATCCAAGGGTATGACGCCAATGCGCACGTTCGGCAGGCGGCTGATCGAGATCAGCCGGTCAATCTGCATAGCCATAGCTGGATCCGCAGTGTACGGCCATCTCACCGCCTGCTCGGTGAGAATGAAAGTGAACCGCTTGGCCGTGTCGTATAGGACCGCCTGCCGCTCCAGCTTCTTCGCAATGGCCTTGCTCTGGTCGCCCGGGATTCCAGCCAGACTAGCCCTCACATACTCGTGCGTTGCCAATAGGCCGGTGACCATGGAAAGCAGGAAGTAGCGGAACTCTGTCGAGGACTTCTCGAACCCTGCTAGCTCGTTCTGTTTCTTCTCAAGGCCCGTACGGCGTTGAGACCAAATGTCTTGCCACTCAGTGTTAGCTCTCCGGGCTAGCGCCACTACCTGTGCGACCACATCGGTTGGCGCGTCAAGTGCCCTCATGATCAGTTCAACGTCGACAAGGCTAGGCGTGAGCTTCGCCCCCTCGATGTTGCTCACCTTCGTCTGAGACATATTGCAGCGCAGAGCGAGCCAGGTCTGAGTTCGCCCGGCCCGCTTGCGCAGCTTCTTGATTGTCTCCGCTAGGTCAGCCTTGGAATGGCCTAGCTCCTCGGGTTCAAGAGTCAAGGCCCTTCACGTACTCCTCGAACGGAACTGCCTCAGCCAAGGCAATGCGCTGGTATTCGATGAACGGACTCACGTCCCCCTCGAACACCTCTCGATTGATCTGCGTTCCGTCGGTCCTGTAGTTCATCAGGACGACTTCTTTCCTGTCGAACATCCAGAAATCTTGGACGCCCGCCAGCGGATTCGGTCGGCCGGTTACATCCATGATTCGGATATCCTCACCCGCCCATGCATGGGGGAGGTAGTACATGAACTCGAAGCGCAGGTATTCCGAGAGTGGACGCGTCACGATATGCACGCGCCCCTTGACCTTCCCCTCACGACGCACCCGCTTGAGATCCTCGGTGTAGTCATTCGAGTAGGCATGAGGATCGACGACTGCTCCGGCTCGGAAGGCGCGGAGATCCTCCGCTTCCTGCGGCATGACGTAGGCAGGCAAGGTCTCAAGCCGCCATGCCTCGCTCTGGAAATTCCGAAACCTGGATTGCCATGCGTCACCATCCAAGAGCACGGACGGCCTCCCTCAGAACATGCTCGGGAATCTTCACCAGCGCCTCACCGGCCGGAGGCTGGAAGGCTGTGCACTGGTCACCCTGAACAACAATCCCGCCGTCGGTCTCGTCGCGGTAAACGTTCGGGCAATCGTTCTGGCTGCACTGACCGTTTCCGTTGCCGGTAAGCCGGGTCAGTTCCTCGCGCGCCATGCCGAACCCCCTCGTCTGCGGCCCCAGTTGGACCAACCAGCCATGACGGTACGAGGGGCTGGCTACGCCGTCTATGCGGTGTCGCCAATATTTGCGTTGTCGGGTAAACGATCACAGATCCAGGACTCAGCCGGGCTGTCCGTACAGCCGAGACCGACCGGTCCGACGCGGTCGACGATTGGACAGCCGTTCCCCACTACCTACAGAATCCGTCGCCGTCGGTGTCCGCGAACCACCAGATCCACGTGCCGGTCGGGTCGACGCACGCGGTCGTGGTGCCGTTGGGGCGATCGGTGACCTGCCGTTGTGCGCCGGTGAACCGGTCCCACGCGTAGATCTCGTACGTGCCCGAGGCGTTCGACAGGAACACCGAGCGGTCGGGGGCGTGTTCGGCCCAGTCGGGCAGGGACACGCGGGGCGCCCGGAACCGCCGTTCCCAGACGGGGGCGGCGGGTTCCGCTGCGGCGGGGCGGGGTGCGGTGTCGGGACCTTCTGCGGTCGCCAATGGCGCGGAGTCGGACATGCGGTCCATTGAACTACGCGGGATCGCCCCGCCGCGCGGCCTCCGCGCGCCGCAGGGCAGCCGGAAACCGGCCACCGTGATTCCGCTCCGCCCGGGCGGCCGCCTTGCGGCCCGGCGTACCGGGTGTCCGGTTTCCGCCAGTCGTCCGCGCGTCGGCGGGATAGCCGGGGGCGGTGGTGCGGCTCGTACGCTGCCGTCCGGCGGGGCCGTTTGCGCCCCGCATCCGTTTCCGAGGGGAATCCTCTTCAGTGCGAGCCAATCGTTCACGCCGTGCGGTCGTGATCGCCGCCATCGGCGCAATAGCCGTGTACTCCGGAATCCAGCTGGCGGACGCGTCGTCGTCCGGTTCCGGAAGCTCCGTGACGGCCGCGGCCACGGCGGACCCGACGCCGGGCCCCGCCGCGGACGCGGCGGACGGCACGGGCCTGACCGGGCCGGTGGAAGGCGACGACGCCAACGCGATCGCCGAGGGCGGCCCCGCGGCGTTCAGCGCGGCGGTCACCGCGGCGGCCCCGCCGTCGGGCCTCGGCTGGAAGTCGAACGCGGCGACCAACCTGCTGACCACGGGCTACACGTTCAAGTTCCGCGACCAGCGGGCCGCGGACTGGCTCGGCCCCTACGTGAAGTCGATCGCGGCGCAGATGTCGCAGATCACCAACATCCGCTACACCGTCGACACGCACCCGGTGGGCACCGCCTACCAGCGTGCGGCCGGGGACGTGCTGGTGATGCTGCACAACCGGCCGTGCAAGCCGACCGGCGGCACGGGTATTTCCACCAGCTACAAGGGCGTCACCGACGGCAGCGGCGCGGCCAACTTCAGCTGCGGCTTCTACTGGTACAACGGCAACAAGACGACGGTCAGCGGCGAGGCGTGGATCGACTCCGAGTTCCTCACCTCGACCGGCGCACCGCGCGCGGACTGGGGCGGCGCGACGTTCTTCAAGAACCACATCGCCCACGAACTCGGCCACACGATGGGCCTGGCGCACGCGAACAACTCGACCAAGGAAGGCGACTGCGCCAAGGGCACGGACGCCGGCGAACTGCCGGTGATGTGCCGCCCGTCGACCGCGTACAAGGACCGCGCGGCGGGCCGCTACGTCCAGCAGTTCGACCTGCAGGGCCTGCGCACGCTGGCGGCGAACGGCGGCGCGAAGCCGCCGGCGCAGGGACCGGTCGTCGGCGTCGGCGGCAAGTGCCTCGACGCCCGCGGCGGCAAGTCGGCCGACGGGACCCAGGTCCAGATCTACAAGTGCAACAACACCGCGGCGCAGTCGGCGATCTTCAACGCCGACGGCTCCATCAACATCCTGGGCAAGTGCCTGGACGACTACTCCAACAAGAGCGCGGACCGCAACAAGATCCAGCTCTACACCTGCAACGGCTCGGCGGCCCAGAAGTGGGTCGTCAACGCCAAGGGCCAGATCGTGCACGTGGCTTCCGGGAAGGTGCTGGACGTGGCCGGCGGGAAGACCGCGGACAGCACGATCGTGCAGCTGTACACGCCGAACACCGGCAAGGGACAGCTGTGGACGGTGCCGAAGGCCTGACCGGCTACCGGCGCGCAGCGCGGCCCCGTCCCCCGACCGGGGGGGCGGGGCCGCTCCCATGTTCCGGCGTCAGTCGCCGGACTGCCGCTGCCGGGCTTGCCAGCTCCTGCTGCATGAACGTGAAGAACTCCACGGTCTCGGTGAGGCGTTCGCCCGCCCCGGTGTCCGGGCCGACCGCGTCGACGCCGGTGCGCAGGGTGGCTTCCCAGCGGGAGAGGATCCGGTCGCGGTGCGGTGTTCGGGCTGTGGCCGCGCGCGATGGCCGCGGTCTGGGTGCTCGTCGCGCTGTGCGTGCTGCTCGGCATGGTCGGCGACGCCCTGAAGTTGCCGCAGCCGGTGATGGACCTGTCGCCGTTCACCCACTTGCCGAAACTGCCGGGCGGAGACGTGGAGTTGCTGCCGTACGCCCTGCTCGCCGCGGTCGCGGGGCTGCTCGGCGCGGCGGCGCTCGCCGGAACCCGGCGCCGCGACCTCGGAGGCTGACGGCACCGCGTCGGGACACCCGGGCAAGCCGGCCACGGCGGACCGCCCGGGAGCGGCGGAGGATCGGCTACCGGTTCTCGGCCGCCGTGTCGGGGGCGAGCATGCCGAGCGCGTTCTCGTGGGTGCCGACGACGTGGCGGCGGGCGAGTTCGGCGGCTTGTTCGGCATCGCGGGAGGCGATCGCGGCGTAGAGGCGCTCGTGCTCGCCGCACATCGCGGCGCCGTCTTCCGGGGTCGACGTCAGCCGGAACAGCCGGCGGAGCCGCCCGTCGAGCGGTGTCATCAGGTCCTTGAGCAGCGGGTTGCCGGACATGTCGACGATCTGCTGGTGGAAGTCCGCGTTGAGGGCGACGGCCTCGCGCAGCCGCCCGGCCTCCGCCGCGCGGCGCGAGCGCTCGACGATGCGTTCGAGGGCGCGGAGTTCGGCGTCGCTCGCGTGGGTGGCGGCCAGTCCCGCGGCGAGCGCTTCGAGCGACTCGCGGACGGCGAAGAAGTGCCGCGCGTCCTCCGGCCCGAAGTCCGCGACGACCGCGCCCTTGCGGGGCTGTATCGCGACGAAGCCCTCGGTCTCCAGGCGCTGCATGGCCTCGCGGACCGGGATCCGGGAGACGCCCAGCTCTTCGGCGATCTCGCGCTCGACGAGCCGGTGGCCGGCCGGGTACTGCCCTTCGATGATGCGTTCGCGCAGCTCGACGTACGCCTGGTCGCGCAGGGACCGGTGCGCGTCGCCCATGTTCGGGCGGTCGGCGGTGGTGCGCGGGCTCATGGGCGTACTCCAGACGTGGGCGCGGTGCGGCCGGGCGGGCTCCGGCCTCCCGATCATTCCAGATGATTTCCGCAACAGACCGTTGCTTGGTATTCGGTATACCAGTTACGGTAGCCGCCGCCCGCCTCGGACACCTCCCGGAGCGCGCCCGCCCGAACCGACAACGACCGCACGCCGGCCCGCCGCAGCCGCCATGCGGCCCGCAATCGCCCCGAGGAGAGCCATGCCGACGCCGTACGAACCGTCCGTGTTGCGCAACGCGACACTGCCCGACGGCACCCGCGCCGACGTACGCCTCGCCGACGGCGTGATCACGGCGATCCGGGCCGCCGCCGAGCCCACCGACCCCACGGGACCCGCCCAGCCCGCCGAGCCGCCCGCCGACGCGGTCGACCTGGCCGGCGCGCTGCTCATGCCGGCGTTCGTCGACGGCCACGCGCACCTGGACAAGACGTTCCTCGGCTCCCCGTGGCAGCCGCACCTGCCCGTCGCCGACCTGCGTACCCAGATCGCCGCGGAGCGGGAGCTGCGCCGCCGGATCCCGGTCCCGGTCGAGGAACGGGCCATGACGCTGGCCCGCCGCATGTCCGCGCTCGGCACCGGGCACGTGCGCTCGCACGTCGACATCGACCCGGACGTCGGCCTCGACGGCCTGCACGCGCTCCTCGCCGTGCGCGAGGCCTGCCGCGACTTCCTCGGCATCCAGCTCGTCGCCTTCCCGCAGAGCGGCGTGGTGACCGCGCCGGGCGTCGCCGACCTGCTGGACGCCGCGCTGCGCGAGGGCGCCGAGCTGATCGGCGGCCTCGACCCGGCCGGGTTCGACGGCGACGCCGCCGGACAACTCGACGTCGTCTTCGGCCTCGCCGAGCGGCACGGCGCGGGCATCGACATCCACCTGCACGACGGCGGCACCACCGGCACCGGGCAGCTGCGCGAGATCGCCCGGCGCACCGCCGCGCTCGGCCTCGGAGGCCGCGTCGCGGTCAGCCACGCGTACGCGCTCGGCCAGGTCGACGACGCCGAAGTGGCGCGCACCGCCGAGACCCTGGCCGCGGCCGGGGTCGCGATCATGACGAACGGCCCGGCCGGGACCATGCCGCCCGTGCTGCGGTTGCGCGACCTGGGCGTGCGGGTCTTCGCCGGCTCGGACAACATCCGCGACGCGTGGTGGCCCTACGGCACCGGCGACATGCTCGAACGCGCCACGATCATCGGCCTGCAGGGCGACCTCATGACCGACGACGACCTGCGCTACGCAGCCTCCCTCGCCACCGACAACGCCGCCGCCGTCCTCGGCCTCACCGGCTACGGCCTGGCCGAAGGCGCCCGCGCCGACCTCGTCGTGGTCGACGCCGCGTCCGTCCCGGAAGCCGTCGCCGGACACCCGCCGCGCCTGCTCGTCCTGCACGGCGGCCGCGTCGTCGCGGACCACCGCCCGCCGCACCGCGGCTGACATACCCCCACTTCCCACGCGCACTGCCGCTCCGCCCCCCGGAGGTCCCTGCCATGACCACCCACGCTCCGCCTTCCGCACCGCCCGAGAAGGCGGCGTCCGGTGCCCCCGAGTCCGCCGGCCGCAAGCTGGCGAGCGGCCAGATAGGCACCGCCGACCTGGTCTTCTTCGTCGTCGCGGCGGCCGCGCCGCTCACCGTGCTGGCCGGTGTCGCGCCGTTCGCGATCGGCGTCGGCGGTGCCGGGACGCCCCTGGGCTACCTGGTGTCCGGAGTGCTCCTCGCGCTGTTCGCCGCCGGGTTCACCGCGATGAGCATGTACGTCCGCAACGCGGGCGCGTTCTACGCCTACGTGGCACGCGGCCTCGGCCGGACGCTGGGCGTGGCCACGGCCTACGTCGCCGTCGTCGCGTACAACCTGATCACCCCCGGTGTCGCCGCCGCCTTCGGCTACTTCGGCGCGAACTACCTGAACGAGCGTGCGGGCACCGACATCCCGTGGTGGGTGCTCGCGGGCGTGTGCATCGCCGCCACCGGCGTGCTCGGCTGGCTGCGCGTCACGCTGAGCGCCAAGGTCCTCGGGGTCGCGCTGGTCCTCGAAGTGCTGTCGCTGGTGCTCATGGAATTCGGCATCTTCAAGGACCGCGGCGGCGCGGCCTTCGACCTGGGCTCGTTCGACCCGGGCACGCTCACGCACGGCGGCATCGCGAGCATGTTCGTGCTGGTCATCGGCGCCTTCACCGGCTTCGAGGCGACCGCGATCTACGCGGAGGAGGCCAAGGAGCCCCGCCGCACGGTGCCGCGCGCGACCTTCGTCGCCATCGGCTTCCTGGCCGTGTTCTACGCCCTGGGCGTGTGGATGATCATGGGCGCCTACGGCACCGACCAGGCCGTCGCGCTCGCGCAGGCCGCCGACGGGCCCGACCTGACGTTCAACGCGGCCGGCGCACACGTCGGCACGTGGCTCGCGGACAGCATGGAAGTCCTCATCATCGTCAGCGCGTTCGCCTCGACGCTCGCGTTCCACAACGCGGGCGCGCGGTACATGTACGCGCTCGGCCGCGAAGGCCTGCTGCCGCGCTCCCTCGGCCGGGTGTCCGGCAAGCACGGCTCGCCAGGTGCCGCGGTCCTCGCGCAGAGCGGCTTCAACGTGCTGCTCATCGCGGTGGGCGTGCTGCTCGCGGCGGACCCGTACGCCGAGGTGTTCCTCTGGAGCAACAGCGTCGGCGTCCTGGGCGTCATGGTCATGCAGGCGCTCGCCGCGCTCGCGGTGTGGGCGTTCTTCCGCCGCGACCGGCGCGGGATGTCCGCGTTCCGCGTGGTGTGGGCGCCGCTGATCTCGTGCCTCGGGCTCGTGGTGCTGAGCGTGCTCGCGGTGCTGCACTTCGACCTGCTCACCGGCAAGACCGGCACGGTCAACACCGTGCTGCTCGTGCCGCTGCCGGTCGTGGCGGTGGCCGGCGTGCTCGTGGCCCTGCGGATCCGGCGGCGCGACCCGGCCCGCTACGCGCGGCTCACCGAAGTGGACGTGGAACGCGACTGAACCGGGGAGCACGGCAGCACGGGCCGGTCCCGCGGCGGAATCCCGCGGACCGGCCCGTTGCCGTCGACCCGCGGAAGCTACCCGAGCTTCCCGTGACGCGCGACGACCCGGCCGCCGCGGACGACCACCTGGCGCTCGGGCAGATCCACCACCACCTGCGGCACGCACTCGCCCTCGACCAGCATGAAGTCCGCGGGGGAGCCGGGCGTGAAGTCGACGCGCGGCAGCCCGACCAGCGCCGCGCCGCCGTCCGCGGCCGGCGCCAGGCACGCTTCCAGCTCCTCGTCGAGCCGCGCGTCGACGGCCCAGCCGAGCAGATGCGCCCGGTGCAGCATGTCGGCGTTGCCGAACGGGCTCCACGAGTCCCGCACGCCGTCCGAACCCAGGCCCACGAGCACGCCCCGCGCCGCGAGTTCGCGGAACGGCAGCACCGTCGACTCGCCCAGCGCCGCGGTGGTCAGCGACACCCCGGCGTCCGCCAACGTGCCCGCGGCTTCGTCGAGTTCGCGTTCGCCGAGGGCGGCCAGGCAGAAGGCGTGGCTGACCGTCACCCGGCCGGACAATCCGAGCGCGCGGGTGCGGGCGCAGATGTCGTACAGCGGGGCCAGGCCGGTCTCGCCGGTGTCGTGGATGTGGATGTCCACGCCGGTGCCGTAGCGCTCGGCGATCCCGAAGACGGTGTCGAGCTGCCCCTGCTGGTCCCCGTCGAAGCCCGCCGGGTCGAGACCGCCGACGGCGTCCGCCAGGCCTGCGCGCACCGCTTCCTCCAGCAGCGCGGCGGTGCCGGGGGTGCGCTGGAGGCCGTGCTGCGGGAAGGCGACGATCTGCACGTCGAGCACGCCGAGCAGGGCCTCGCGGGCGGCGGCGACACCGTCGAGCGCGTCGAGGCCGTAGGCCGGGGCGACGTCCACATGCGCCCGCACCGCGCGGGTGCCTTGCGCAGCCGCGTGGGACAGCAGCCGCAGAGCGCGCTCGCCGACCGGCGTCTCCTGCGCGCGGTACAGGTCGACGTCGCCTTGCACGTACTCGGCGAGGCCGGAGGCCGGGCGGCGGCTGTACCAGGGCTCGCCCCAGGCCGTCTTGTCCGGATGGATGTGCGCGTCGACCAGCGTCGGCAGCGCGATCATGCCCCGGCCGTCCACCACCTCGGCGACCGCGCCCACCGGCACACTGTCCGCGAAAACCCCGTCGACGACCACCAGTTCGACGGGCGCACCGCCCGCCGGGCGGACGTCGCGGAACACGGTGACGGTACTGGGGTGGGGCATGGCCGGCCTGCTCTCGCTCACGGTCCGGCGCATCGGCCGGGACACTTCTCTCCCCTCTGGTATACCAAATCCTGCGAAGCCGCCCGGCGGTGAGAGCGGGCAAAAGGAGCTTTACATCTCAAATGCCTTTCCCTGCAAGAGTATTGAGGATGACTCAAGGAAATGGTTGGCTGGGGTCGGGCCTAGGGTGCGGGCCATGTCTCACAACCTCATATCCAATACGGCGTCGTCGGACGCAGCCCCCGTGAGAGATCGGGCCGAGCCGCAGAAGGCCCCTCCGGTGCATGGCGACGGCAGCGCGGGTGCGCCGTCCAAGCGCGTCCGCCGTCCCCGGCTTGCGGCTCTGGACGGCTTCCGGTTCGCGGCGGCGATGATGATGGTTCTGTACCACTACGCCGGATATGCGGGCGGCGTCTCGGGAGGTGCCTGGGCGGGCCGGAGAACCACGGATCTGTTCGGCGGGTTCTCCGACGTGGCCGCATATGGCTGGACCGGCGTGGAACTGTTCTTCCTCATCAGCGGGTTCGTCATCTGTATGAGCACGTGGGGGCGCGGACTGGGGGATTTCTTCCGGTCGCGTGTCGTGCGGCTGTACCCCGCGTACTGGGTCGCGGTGCTGGCCACCGCGGCGGTGCTGACGCTCTGGCCCCAAGTGCGGCAGGGGCCTTCGTACAGCGACATGCTCATGAACCTGACGATGCTGCACGAGCCCATGGGAGTGAAGTCCGTGGACGGCGTCTATTGGACCTTGTGGGCGGAACTGCGGTTCTACCTGCTCTTCGGGCTTCTCGTCGTCTGGCGGGGTGTGACGTATCGGCGCACCGTGCTGTTCTGCGTGCTCTGGCTCGCGGCCGTCGCGGTGTCCACGCAGATGGGCGGGGGCATGCTGAGTGTCGCCGTCCAGCCGCGGTACGCGGCGTTCTTCATCGGCGGTGTGGCTTTCTACCTGATCCACCGTTTCGGGCCCGATCCGCTGCTGTGGGGGATCGTCGGAATGTCGTGGCTGTTCGCGCAGCACGCGATCGCCGTCGAGGCGCCGCGGCAGGTCGATGGCAACCACCCGCACCTGTCCGTCTCGGTGTGCATCGCCCTGGTCACCTTCTTCTACCTGATCATGGCGATTCTGGCGCTGGGGTTGCTGGACCGCGTGACGTGGAACGGCCTGACCGTGATGGGGGCGCTGACGTATCCGCTGTACCTGATTCACGAGGACATCGGCTGGACGCTGATCTACGACGGTTCCGGGCACATGAACGCCTGGGCGCTCCTGGCCGCGGTCACCGCCGGCGCGATCGCCGCCGCTTACATCCTGAACCGGTGCGTCGAACGCCCGCTGGTGCCGGTGCTGAGCCAGGGGCTGTCGACGGGATTGTCCCGGATCCGCAACCCTGTCGAACGGGTGCGCGGCGGAAGCTGACGGCGGCCGGCGGGAGCTCGGCCGGGTCCGGTCCGGTCCGGCCCGGTCTCCCGTCGGTATGCTGCCGGTCATCCGAGTTGCGTTTGTCGCCGACGACATCGCCCTGCCGCGCGTCCCCCGCGGGAAGCCAACCGAGAACCTCTTGCCCGCCGGACGCGCCCGCAGCTCGGCAGCCGCAGCGGACACCGCGGAAAGAGGGACCTTGGTGGGTCAGGCCGTGCCGGTTCAGGAACACATACCTGCGGAACGGAAGCAGCGGGTCCGATTGGACTCCCTGACCGGTCTGCGTTGGTTCGCGGCATTGGCGGTGTTCGCGTTCCATGTGTCGGACCGCGCGCCGCTGCCGCACCTCTACGAGGTGAGCCAGTACGGCGACGCCGGCGTGGCCTTCTTCTTCGTCCTGTCGGGCTTCGTCCTGACCTGGTCGTATTCGCCGTCCGTGCCGCTGGCGACGTTCTACTGGCGGCGGTTCGCGCGCGTGTGGCCGCTGCTCCTGGTCACCACGGTGGTCGCGGTGTGGGCGCTGCGCGAGGACGTGTCGGAGGTCTGGCGGAAGTCCCTGATGTCGGTCGGGCTGCTCCAGGCCTGGTTCCCGGCCGGCGACGTCTTCGGGAACCCGGTCGCGTGGACGCTGTCCTGCGAAGCGTTCTTCTACCTGATGCTGCCGTTCGTCGCACCCCTGCTGATCCGCCGCTCCCCACGCGTCCTGCTGGGATGCGCCGTCGCCGTGGTGATGGCGATGTGGGCCTACCGGTACTTCACCTTCGACCTGATCCAGCCGACGGACAGCCACGTGCGTCTGCAGATCCTCCGGTTCCCGGCAGGCCGGTTCCTGGAGTTCCTGCTCGGGATCATCGCCGCGTCCGCGGTGCGGCAAGGCTGGCGGACCCGCATCCGGCCTTGGCACCTGCTGATCGTGCTCGGCGGGCTGCTCTACGGGCTCGACTGGCTGCACAACCAGCCGTGGACCGTCGCGAGCTGGACGATCCAGGCCCTCGCCCCGCTGTTCGCCCTGCTGATCGCGGTCTCGGCGATCGGCGACATCGAAGGGCGGCGGACCTGGATGGCCTCACCCCCGCTGGTGGCGCTGGGGACGTGGTCGTACGCCTTCTACCTCGTGCACATTCTGGTCATGGACGGACTGACCGGCACTGTCGTCTACGACCGCAGCGCGACCTGGGACAACCTCGTGCCCGTCGCGGTCTGGCTCGTCCTGTCGCTGGTGGCCTCGTACGCCGCCTACCGCTTCGTGGAGCACCCCTGCGAGGCCAGGCTCCGGCGGATGTCCCGGTACCGCCCCGTTCCCCCCGCCGGCGGCGGAGGGAACGGGCGCCCGGTCACCGACCGGAAGGAGCAGCCGCTTCCGGAAACTGCGATGCCGCGTAGTTCCGCGGTTTCCTGACCACGAGCGCGATCCCCAGGGCCACGACGATCCAGAAGTGCACGCCGATGCGGTCGGCGTCGCCCATCGCCGGATGCAGGGCGAGCGGCAGCGCCGCCGACGCGGCGACCGCCAGCCACACCGCGCTGAGACGGCGCAGCGCCATCGCCACACCGGCGAGGCCGATCAGTGCGAGCCCGGAACCCATGTTCCACACGGGCAGGGCGTGCATCCAGTCGGACCAGAACGTCCGGTTGCCGCGCAGCAGGCGCTCGTAGACGTCGGGCGGCATGGGCTCTTGGAAATGCCGTCCGTAGAAGTCGTGCAGGCTGTCCTTGAGCCCGGGCAGTCCGAGCACCGCGCTGACTACGAGATGGCCCGCACCGGTCGCGGCGCTGACCGCGGCCAGTGCCAAGGCGCGCCGCCGGGTCGCCCCCGCCACGACCACCGCGGTGATCAGGGCGCCGGCCGTGAGTCCGGCGACCGCGGCCTGACCGGATGAGGAGCGCGCCAACAGGGCCCACAGGAGGCCGAAGGCGGTGAGCGCAACTCCCAGGTACTTGTCGCCGCCGCGTAGCGCTTTGGCGGCACCAACGAGCGCGATGAGGATGCCCAGGACCGCCGTTCCCTCGGACAGCATGCGGGTGCACCAGTAGCCCGTGGGCAGGATGAAGAACACGAATTCGGCGAGCAGTGCGTGGGCCTTCGACATGCCCATCGCACGGGCCGCGGCGTACATGGCGACCCCGCACGCGGCGGCGATCAGCAGGGTGCACAGCGCGAACCCGGGGGGGCCGAACACCTTGAGGAAGGGCGCGGCCAGCAGCGGATACAGCGGGCGGGCAGTGAAGATCGCGTTGTACGGGTCGGGGAACCTCCAGCTTCCGCCGACGTAGTCACGGCAATCCTGCTTGTCGGCGTGCGACATGTCCTGCGACGCCCGGAAGTCGCCGCAGACGAAGTCCATCGCCTTGCCGCTGAGGTCGCCCGACTCGCCGGTGAAGCGCAGCGACTGCTGGTAGTAGTGCATCGTGTCGGGGAACGTCAGCGGTCGCTGGTCGTTCCACATCACCCAGGACATCGTGAGCCCGAGCAGCACGGCGATGATGGCGCCCAGCGCGGGTATTCGGCGCAGTTCGGTCGTCAGATGGCGTACGCGCGTCCCGCCCGGGGGAGCGGCGGCGGCGACGGTTTCGGGGGCGATCATGAGGTGTCCTCGAGGCGTTGGGGCGGTCGGGTGGGGGAGGGCGGCCGGCCGGGGCGTCCGGAGGATGGACGGTGCGGTGCAGCGTGGGCGTTGCCGGGCGTCAGCCGGCGGCGGTCCACGGTGTCATCTCGGCGGATCCGTCGGTACGGAGGGAACGTGAGGTGTACAGACGCCCGTCGACGCCGAGCAGGGCCACGGTGAACCCGCCGTCCGGCGCGAGCGTGACCGACGGACTGTGCAGGAGGGCCGGGCCGCCGGGCGCCCAGGACGCGTCCGCGTTGCCGTTGCCGCGGTGCTGTCCGACGCTCACATTGCCCGCGTCGTTGCGTGTGGCCACTACCGTCCGGTCGTCGCGGTGGACGGCCGCGACCGGGCCGAACCCGCCCGGCCCGCCGAGTGCCGAGGGCTTCGGGTCCCAGTCGCCGCCCGGCTTGCGCTGGGCGTACACCAGTACCTGCGTGGTCTGCGGCTGGCGGACGGCGAGCCGGAGCCGGTCGTCGGATCCGCGCAGCGCCACCGGCGGGCCGGCCGGCGCCGGGACGTCCAGGCGGCCGAAGGTGAAGGGGCCGCCGGGCACGGCCTGCGACCAGCGCGCGATCCCGTCCTTCCGGCTGCCGAAGACCTCGATGCGGCCGTCCGCGTCGGCCACCGCGGCGATCCCGTCCTGGATCGCGCCGCCGCGCAGGTCGGTCCACGGACCCCAGGTGCCGCCCCGGGGGCGGTACCGCGTGCTCAGGCCGGTGCCGGTGTTGCGGACGAAGACCTGTATGCCGCCGTCGGCAAGCGCGACCGCGCTCGGCGTTCCGACGCTCCGCGCGCGGTTCGCGTCCAGCTGGATTCCGTCCGCGGGGTTGCCCAGGTCGGTCCAGTCCGAGAACCGGCCGCCGGGGCCGGTCTGCTCCGCGAAGACCAGGCTGCGGCGTTGGCCGCCCGGCGACGCGGCCTCCAAGTGCATGCGCAGTCCGAAGACCACGAACCGCCCGTCGGGCGTGCAGGCCGCCGCGACCTGCGGCAGCAGCGGGCCGCCACCGAGCGGCACCGGTGCTGCGAAGGCGCCCGCCGGGGCGGCGGACCACACGACCGCTTGGCCGCCGAGGACGGCGAACGCCGCCTGCCGGCCGTCCGGCGCCGTGCGCAGCCACGACGTGTCGCCGGGATACCGGTGGGTGGTGCTCTGCCCCCAGCCGGTTCCGGGTGCGCCGTCGGCGACCTTCAGGTCGCCGCAGCCGTACGGGTCCCCGCAGCTCTTGCCGTCCGTCCAGCCGTAGATGCCGAGCAGACGGACCTTCTCGCGGAACGCGGCCTCGTCCAGGGTGTACGGCCAGCGTTCGTTCACGTACCCGCGGTAGCTTTCCACCGCCGGACCGGCCGCGGCGCCCGCCGCCCGGCTGTTGACCTGCTGGATCGCCGCCCAGGAGAACATCGCGATGGCGCTGTGGTCCTGGTGGTCGGCGTAGTCGCCGAAGTCGGCGTGCTGCCGCGTCGCGTGGTCGGCGTTGTTGTGCTTGAGGTAGTCCGGGTCCGGGTCCATGGTCCGTATCACCGACGGCTGGTAGCGCTCGATCAACGCCGCCAGCACCTCGATGAGGCCGGCGCGGTCGTAGGCGTACGACGTCGTCGACGGGCCGGACTTGTAGGTCATGGTCGGGATGGTTCCGGCCGCTCCCGCCCACAACTCCCGCGGACGCGGGCCCGGGACGCCGGACCGCGTGCCGTCCTGCCACAGGTTCAGGAAGACCAGGCGGACATGCGGCGCGGCCTGGAGTGTCGACAGGTCGGCCACCCGCCCGCCCGGGAGCGGCAGGGCTTCGCGGGACCACGGGCTCTTCCGGTCGCCCACCGCCATTTCCGCGTAGGCGGCCCGCAGCCCGGTTTGGCGGGCCGCGCTGTACTTGGGGAAATCCACCGGAACCGGCGTTTTGTCGCCGTCCCGGACGTTTTTGCCGTCCGTCTCACCGCACGTGACGCAGACGCCGGTGACCTCGTCGCCTTCCAGGATGGCCTGCTGCACGTCCGGGTTGAGGAAGTACAGGTCGTCGTCGGGGTGCGCGACGATGTTGAGCTGCCGGGACGCGACCTTGTCGGGCCGGGCCTTGGGCTTGGGGCGCGGCGCGCCGCCCCCGCCGTCGTCGTCGGCAAGCCACACCGCGGTCGGCACGCCCACGGCGGCCGCGCTACCGGCAACGGCCAGCACGAAACCGCGTCGAGAAATCTTCGGCACTCGTTCGTCCACCCTCCCCGACGTCGACCGCCAGGAGCACGGGATGGCATGGCAGGCGGCGGGCGACTGCCCTCGGATCACTACGGTGCCGACCGGTGCGGCACCGTCGGCAGCGGTCACACTGTACGCGGAACGCGGGCCCTGCCGCCGAACCGCGCCCGCCGGGGCGCCCCGGCGGGAAGCCCGCCGGGACCGCGCCGGTGTCCGCTGCGCGCGGGTATTGCTTACGATGGGGCATCACCAGCGACGCGATCACCTCGGCACGGTCGGGCCCGCCGACCGTGTGCCGGTGATCCGGCACACCCCTCTGCGTGGCGGCAGACAACGGGGACGGGGGCGGTCGGCCCCGCGCGTCCTCCGCGGCGGTCGTCCGCAGTACGACCACCGTGAGGACAGCGTCTTGAGACTCCGGCACACAGTGCGCGTGACCAGCGATGCCGCACGCATCGCGCTCGACGTCCTGCCGGTCCGGACGCAGCAGGTGCTCGACCGCCGGGTCCGGCCGCAGGCCGCCGCCGTGCGCAAAACCGCCGTGACCACGGCGCTGCACCCGTTCGTCGGGGACCGCCGCGGCCGCGTGCTGCACGCGTCGGTGCTCGACGGGCACACCTTCAACATCCAGGTGTCGCTGCCGGTCCCGGCCGACTCGGGTGCGGATGCCGCGCATTTGTTCTTCGTCGGCTCCGGCTCGCACCACCGGGTGCCGCTCGCCGTGCGGCGCGCGGGCCCCCAGGAACTGCTCGTCGAAGGCACCGTGTTGCTCGGGCCGATGCCCGGCGGCACCGATCTGACCCCCGGTCGTTGGCGCCTGCGCGTGCTGCTGACCTCCGGAGGGCGCAAGCTGAACGCGTTCGACCTGGAAGGGCCGCTCGATGCCGCGGAGGCGGGCGGGCCGACCCAGAGCCCCACGGTGAGCGTGCTGAGCGGCCGCAGCCATCGGGTGCGGATCAGCCCGCTGGGCCTGCTGCGAATATCCGTCGCTGAGCCGCGGCCGCACGCGGTCGTGGAGCGCTTCGAACTGCGGCACTCCGGTGCGCATCTGACGTTCCGGGTGGTCGGCGGCGGAGCGCCGCCGGTGTCCGTGGAGTTGTCGCACGACAACACAGTCCGGCACGCCGCCGTTCCGGCGGGCCAAGGCGACCTGTGCACCGTCGAGATCCCGTTCGACGAGTTGCCCCGGGCGGACAGCGAGCAGGTCTGGCACGTCCACGCACGGCTGCGCGACGGTACGCGCATCGTCGTCGGCCGCGAGCTGGAGGTCGCCCGGGTACCGCGCACCGTGTTCCGGATGCGGACCGTCCTGGTCGCGACCCGGTCCGGCGAGCTGGTACGCGTCCGGCCCCACTACAGCGCACGACACCAATTCCGCCTCGGCTGCACCCCCGTCGCCTCTGCCCGTCCCGGAGCCTCTTCGTGAAGATCACCTACCTGCTGACCAGTGCCGACACCATGGGCGGCACCGAGCGTGCGATCCTCAACCAGGCCGCGTCGCTCGCCGCCCGGCACCAGGTCGAGATAGTCAGCGTCTTCCGCATGAAGACGCGCAACTTCTTCGACATCCCCGACGGTGTGACCGTGCGGCATCTCGTCGACGTGGTGAACCCCGCACAGCCGCATCCCGTCGCCGAACGCGACCTGAGTGCCGACGACTTCGCAGCGTTGGCCGCCCTCCCCAGCCGCTACGTCGAGCCGGCCTGGGAAGGCGTCTTCAACCGGCTTTCGGACGGCGAGCTGGAGCGGGAACTCCGCACCACCGACACCGACATCCTCGTCACGCCCACGCCGGCGCTGATGGCCCTGGCCGTCCAGCTGGCGCCGTCGTCGGTGGTCACGGTGCACCAGGAGCACCGCGTCTCGGAGCTGCGCGGCGTCAGCGGCGAGCCGCTGCTGCGCTACACGCCGGCCCTCGACGCGCTGGTGACGCTGACCGAGCCGACGCACGACTGGTTCGCCGAGACGTTCGGCCGCCAGGCCCCGCACTTGGCCGTGATTCCCAACGCGGTCCCGAACGGGTTCCGGCCGAAGTCGTCCCGGGTCAACCCGGTCGTCGCGATGGCCGGCCGGCTGGTGCCCGAGAAGCAGATCCAGCACGCCATCGAGGCGTTCGCGCTGGTCACCGCCGAACACCCAGGCTGGACGCTGCGGATTTACGGCGAGGGTCCCAAGCTGTCCGAACTGCGCCTGCTGGTCGAGGGCCTGGAACTCGGTGACAGCGTGCAGTTCCTCGGGAACGCGCCGCGCATGCACGAGGAATGGGCGCGGGCGTCGATCTGCCTGCTGACGTCCCAGGTGGAGGCGTACCCGCTGGTGCTCACCGAGGCCAAGGCTGCCGGGCTGCCCTGCGTGTCGTACGACTGCCCCAACGGCCCCGGGGAGATCATCCGCGACGGCGTCGACGGGTTCGTCGTCACGCCGGACGACATCGAGGCGCTGGCCGAGGCGCTCGGCCGCCTCGTCGGCGACTCGGACCTGCGCGACCGGTTCGGCGAGGCCGCGCTCGAGTCGGTCGCCGACCTGTCACAGGACCGCGTCGGCGGCATGTGGGAGCGGCTCTTCGAACAACTCCACGCGGCGGCACGCAAGCCGGGCGCCGCCGACGCGAAGGCCGACCGGTTCGCCCGCCACATGGCGGAGACCTCCGGCGGGAACGCGGTCCTCACCGCCACGCCGTCGCAAGCCCGGCGGATGGGCGGGGACTTCAGCCACAAGGCCCACCAGGTCCGCGTCGAAGCCCTGCACTCCAACCTTCGCCGCAGCGGCGGCCAGGTCTGCCTGGTGGCCGACGACCTGACGACCCAGGACGTCATCGACCGGAACCTGGGCCTGGTGCTGGACGCGCTGGAGAAGGGCGAGGTCCCCTACACGTACCTCAAGGACCCGAACCTGCGTCACCACGTCGGTGTGACTGCGGACCGGCGCCAGGACGTCCTGGACGCGCTGTCCGGGCTCTACGCGGACGACGCCGTCTACGTCGCCGCGCTGTCGGAGCGCGGCGGCGTCATGAAGACGGCTATGGCCGGCACCCTGAACGCGTGGCACCTGCTGCGCGCGCCGTCCGGCGTGCGCGTCTTCCAGCCGGTTGTCACGTCCGGCGGTTCGCTGCGCTTCTCCGGCGTCTACGGGACGACCGTGTCCTTCCTGACCGAATCCGCGGACGGCCGCGACCTGGTGAGCCCGGCGGCCACCACCTTCGGCCGACTGCTGCCGAAGGAGACGCTGACGCCGGTCCGCACGTCGGCGGGCGGCCGCGAGGTCACCACTGCGGAACCGTTCACCCGGACGCTGCCCTCGATGGTCGACTTTCCGATCGACGCCGTCTACACCTGGGTGGACGGCAACGACTCGGCGTGGATCGGCCGCCGGAACGCGACGCTCCTTGCCCGCGGCCTGCCGGTCGAGGACTCGGCCAGCGGCACCGCGCGCTACCGCAGTCGTGACGAGTTGCGGTTCTCGCTGCGGTCCCTGGACATGTACGCCCCGTGGATCCGCACCATCTACCTGGTCACCGACCAGCAGACCCCGGACTGGCTCGACACCAGCCACCCCCGCGTCAAA
>NZ_BAABHS010000051.1:0-51270 GCF_039542225.1 Yinghuangia aomiensis
CAAGTCCGCCCAGTCGTCGTCGAGTTTCACGTACAGTGCGATCGCGAGGGTGTCGAGGTCTGTCGTCACAAACGGATCCTGGACACCCTCGCTCCATGCCCGCAGGCATTCGGAAAGACTCGTCTAGTGGGGAGCCTAGCCGGAAGTTTCTCCTTCACGGCTGCCACAGGCTGCAGGGGATGGCCGGTGTGTCGCTGCGTCCGGCGTCCGGCGTCCGGCGTCCGGCGTCCGGCGTCTGGCGCCGAAGGCGATGGCCGGGTGGCGGGCGCGGGCGGGCCATGCGCCGCTGCGGCGGCGACCGCGTGGGCGGTGGATCGTGGCCACCGCCAGTCCTCGCCTCAGGGGCGCGGATATGTCGGGATCCAGCGCCGTCGCGTGGTCCGCGAAGATGGCGATCGGCTGACCTCGAAGCCGATAAGTGACCAAAGGCACTTATCGGGTCTTTATGTATGGGGAACCCTGGATGTGCACAGGCCCGCTCCGCCGCCGGAGGTGGCGGAAGGACCGGGCCGTGTGGAAAGGACACCGTGTATCAAGGACAGGCCTACCCAGGGGCGGCCGCTCTTCGCCCCGTTCCGTTGTGGTTGGTCGGTTTGGTCTTGGCCTCTGTCGCCGCGCTCTACGTCGTCGGGCCCGCGCTGCACGAGGCCACGATCCCGCTCATGCAGGACGAACTCGGCCTGACCCGCCGCGACGAGGCGGTCGCTCGCCTGGTCGGGCTGCCGGTGGCGTTGACCACGCTCGCCGTCGTCGGCCGAACCGGAGACTTGCGCGGCCGCCGTTCGGTGCTGACCGTATCGCTGGCCGTGCTGGCTGCGGGCTGCGCGATGCTGGCGGCCGCGTTCAGCGCCTGGTTCTACATCCTCGGGCGTACCGTCGCGGTTGCCGGGCTGGCCGCCGTGTTCGTCAGCTGCCTGGCGTTCCTGCCGGCCGTATACCTGCCCGGGCGGATCCAGCGGGTGGTGGGCGGTGGGCTCGCCGCGATGTCCCTCGGCTTCGTCGCGGTCGTCAACGTCGCTCCGCGCGCCTCGTCGGTCGCCGGTTGGCGCGCCACCACGGCGGCTCTGGGGCTCGGCGTCGTCGCGGCGCTCCTCGTGACACGGCGCTGTCTCCCCGAGACGGCGCCGTCGCGCGTCAAGCCCCTCCGCGACTGCGGCGGGACGACCGTCTGGCTTACTGCCGGCATCCTCGCCGCCGCGGGTCTGCGCCTCGCACCGCTCTGGGGCTGGTCGGACGCCCGTGTCCAGGCGTTGCTGGCCGCGGCCGGCGCTGTCATGCTCTCTGCTCGGCTCCGCGCCGACCTGACGCGCCGCCGCCGCGCAGCAGCCCGGCGCCAGCCTGCCGTTCCCGGGATCGTCTACGCGGCCGCCGGGGCCGCCGGTGTCGCGGTCGGCTTCACCCAGGTCGTGCTTACCGCAGCCGTGCCCACGCTCACCACGGTCGCGGGCGGGACCCCCGACGACGGCGCTCTGGTGCTCTCCGCGTTCGGTGCGGGCGGCGCGGTGGGCTGCCTCCTCGTCCGGTACCGCCGTGTCACACCGGTCACCGGCGGATCGCTCGGCCTCCCGCTCGCTGCCCTCGGCACGGTCCTGCTGCACACCGTGCTCGCCCGCGGTGGCCAGCCGGTCGGCGGCGGCTGCGTCGCCGTCGTCCTCGTCGGCTGCGGCACCATGCTCGCCGCCGCACCGCGGATGGCCCAGTACCTTGCCACGATTCCCCGCCGACACCTCGGCACCCACGCCGCGTTGCTGCCGGCTTCGATCCTCCTGGGCACCGCCGCGGCGCAGGCCCTGCCCCACGCATCCGTCCTGGAGGACGCGCCGATACCGGACGAGGCCCGTGGCCTGCTGTGGATCGGCAGCAGCGTCATCGCGGTCGCGGCCTTGCTTCTCGGGCGCCCGGTCGTCGCGCTGGCGGTAGCAGGCGCCGCGGCGCTCCAGTACGTCCTGGCCGGCACCGGCCCCGACCAGTCCGTGACTGCGGTAGCGGCCCTCGCCACCGGCGCCGGCGTCGGCGCTGTGGTGTGGCACCGGCGCGAACAGGCCGAGCACCTCGAACGCACCCGTGAGACCGCTGTCGCGCTCCAGCGAGCCGTCCTGCACCCCATCGCGCCGGTTCTGGGGCGACTCCGGCTCGCGAGCTCCTACAGCCCCGCCACCGTGGACACCGGAATCGGGGGAGACTTCCTCGAAGCCCTCCAGACCCACTACGGCACCCGCATCCTCATCGGCGACGTCCGCGGCAAAGGCCTGCATGCCGTCCGCACCGTCACCGACCTCCTCGGGTGCTTCCGCAGCCAGGCCCACGAGACCCCCGACCTCGGCGAACTCGCCGCCCGTCTCGACCGCCAGGTCGCCCGTGCCGCCGCCGCGCACGGCGACGACGAACTATTCGCCACCGCGCTGCTCCTCCAGTTCGGAAGTCCCGCCGCCTCCCGAGTCGGCACAGGCCAGGACGGGTTTGCCCCGGCGGATCCGGGCGACGTGCTCGGCATCAACTGCGGCCACCTCGCGCCCCTGGCCGTCAGCGCGGACCACGCCACACGTGTCCACGACGTCGCCATGCCCACACTGCTCCCCCTCGGCTTCGGCACGCTCGGCCGCATCGACGCCGACGGACGCACGTCCGACCTGGTGAGGCCGTTCCGGATCCGCCTCGACACCGGCACCACCCTGCTGCTGTACACCGACGGCCTGAGCGAAGCACGCAACTCCAGCGGCGAGTTCTATCCGGTCACGCAGCAGCTGACCCAGGCCCCACAGCAGGACCCTGAGCACCTCGTCCGCCACCTGCACGATGGCGTGCGGAACTGGACCCACCACCTCACCGACGACATCGCCGTCATCGCCCTCACCCCGACCGGCCCCGCTTGATCGCGCGGCAGGCGACTTCGACAGCACACCGGAGTTGGTTGGCCGGGATCGCCTCCCAGGCCCCCTTTGGGGGCGCTGACCTGCGTTCGTCCCCTGTTATCGTGCGCCGGTGTCAACGATCAGACAGTTCCAAGTGACGTTCGACTGCGCGGAGCCTGCGCGCCTCGCCGCCTTCTGGTGCGAGGTGCTGGGGTACGTCGTATCGGCGGTCCCCGAGGGCTTCGCCACGTGGGACGAGTACGTCCGCTCGCTGCCGTCCGAGGACGAGGTCTACCTCGCGTGCACCGACCCCTCGGGTGGGGGCCCGCGCCTGCTCTTCCAGCGGGTTCCCGAAGGCAAAGTCGTCAAGAACCGGGTGCACCTCGATGTGCGGGTCGGCACTGGGCTCGTGGGTGACGAGCGCCTGGCCGTACTCGAGGCCGAATGCGCGCGGCTGATGGCCCTCGGGGCCGAACACGTGCTGACGCAGCGCGCCGACGGCGTCAACGAGTCGTGCATCACCATGCAGGACATCGAGCGCAACGAATTCTGCCTCGACTGACCCCGGACGAGACGGTCGACAGCGCGATCGTCGGTGGACATGGGCACGCCGAAGAGCGACGCGAGTCGGCGCGGGGTCAAGTCGGTGTGCCGGTACGCGGCGACCATTGGCACCCGGTCCTCCAAGGGCAGCTTCCACGGCCGACTACGGCCCGGCCTCCGGTGGTGAGAGTGAGTTATGCCCCTATGCCTCGGAATTGGGGTCGCTGGATCGCGGGACAGCTGGGCGTTCAGGGGGCTGGCGGTTAACGGCGTTGCTGGGGCGTGGGACGCGCACCAATGTCGCGGCGGGCCGTGAGGGCGGTGGCCGGGCAGCACTATGGCAGCGGTGAACGCCAGGGTGCGGGTGTGACGGCAACCGATGTTGGCGGCGCGGCTCGGCGGCGCGCTCCCCTCGTTCCTCGATGGTCCCTCGCCGAAGGCCGTGCGGAACGCGGTGTTCCGGGGCGCGGCGTGGGTGAGCATCCTCCAATGAGGACACGACTGATCGCCGTTGCCGCCTCGGTCCTCCTCGTCGGCGGTTGCGTCGACGAGGACGATGAGCCGATGCTTTGGCGAGGCAGGGGAGCCGGACTCGGCTCAGCGGCGAACATCCCCGGCTGCCGGATGGATATGCGGTGCCACCGGTGGCTGCCGAATGGCCGGGGTCCGCAGATCTACCAGGGCAGGTCATCGACTCCCGGTGTGTACCCGTGGCGGCGGGTATCCCGGGGCACACCAAGGGGCGGTGTCACGTGTCGGTGCAGGTGGTGGCTGTTGATGCGCAGTGGCGGGTGCCGCCGCCGATCAGGTGGACGATGAGGTCGGCGTCCTCCATGCCGGCGTGGTCGAGGGCGGTGCGCAGTTCCGTGAGCGGTGGTACGGGCGGCAGTCCGACAGCGGTGACGGTGATGCGGCCGCCGAGTGCCTCGACGGAGTTGATGTCCCAGTGCCGGGTGGCGGCCCATTGTTCGGCGACGGGTTTGGCGTCGTCCGCTAGTTGCCGGTCGCGGGCCACCGCGGTGGTTCCGGTGGTGAGGGGGACGGCCACGAGCACGAGCATGGCGGCCACCGCCGCCAGGGTCTTGCCGCGCAGCTCGCCCACGCGTACGCCGACCGTGCCGCGCGCGGCCACGCGTACCCCGAAGATCAGGAACACCGTGGTGCCGGTGGCGACGATGGCCGCGACATTGGTGGCGAACAGCAGCGCGGACTCCCCGGCGTCGTGGTAGCGCCCGACGTTCAGTAGCAGGCCGGTGACCGCGAGGGGCGGCACCAGCGAGATGGCGATGGCGACGCCGGGCAGGGTGTCGGAGATGTCGGACCGCACGAGGGCGAACGCCCCCACGGTGCCGGTGGCCAGGGCCGCGAGCAGGTCGATGAGCCGCGGGCTGATGCGGGCTGAGACTTGGGTGTTGCTCGCGAAGTCGTCCGGCGGGGCGGCGATCCAGCCCACCAGGAAGCCCACCGCGACGACGACGAGGGCTCCGCCGAGCACGAGCAGCACGCTGCGCACCAGGTGGGTCCGGTCGGCGAGGACGACGGCGAGGGCGCTGCCGAGGATCGGGGTCATCAGCGGTGCGACGATCATCGCGCCGATGACGGTGGCGGTGGAGTCGCCGACCACGCCGGCCGAGGCGATGACCGCGGCGAGGAGAAGGAGGCCCCAGAAGCGGGTCGAGCTGGGACTGCGCCAGGACTTCTCGATGAACAGGGCGGCGGTCATGCGCTCGACTGCTGCACTGTCGAGAACGGGCATCGGGTGCCTCCTTCGGCGGATCCGGAATCGGGCAGGGCCGGGGGCAGCATCGCGGCCGGTCTGCGCGGTTACCCGCACTCGGGCCGCTGTTCACCTCGGCCCGTGGCCGAGCTGGCGTGCTGTCGCGGCAGGGCACCGGTGGTTCCCTTGCGGCTTCAGTGGCCGGTGTCCCAGACGAGGCCGGCGGGGTCCTCGGCGCGGGGGTGGCCGCGCAGGTAGGCGTCCAGCCGGTCCGCGATCGGGTAGAACCGCCCGGAGGTAGGGGGCCGGATGCCCGCAGGAGAGCACGCGGGCCGCCGCGGTGGCGTCGACTTCGACCAGCCGCGCGGTCACGAAGGCTTCGTCGTCGTCGGCGTGCCGTCGGGCGCTCGCGTCGCGGCGTTCGGCGAGTCGGGCCAGGTCGGGCTGGTCGTGGGCGGCTTCGCCGAACGATCCGAGGACGACAGCGGCGGTTGCGACGGCCTCCAGTCCTTTGCCGCGGACGTCCCCGATCAGGCACCGCACACCCCGAACGGGCTGTCGACCACGGCGTACAGGTCGCCGCCGATGCGCGCGAACTCGGCTGCGGAACGGTACTCGGCGGCGGCCCGCAGACCGCCGACCCTGGGCGGCACCGAACGCAGCACGGCCGTCTGGACGGACTCGGCGACGGCGAGGATCTGCCCCATGCGAGCGGCGGTCCGCTCACGCCGGCGCACCACGAAGCACGCCAGGTCCGCGATCACGCACACGGCCGCCGTCGTGCCGAGTGCGGCGCCGACCCGGCGCGGATCCTGGACGAGGAACGCCCACCGCGTCCCCACCGCGACAGCCGCCGGTCCGACGATCACCGCCGGGCCGAACGACAGCGCGACCACGGCGGGCAAGGCGACCAGTACGGAGGGGGACCGCGAGCCGGGCGGTGCCGTCAGCTGCACGCCGACCACCACCCCGTACAGCAGCAGCGCCGCCGACAGCGTGGCAACGGCGTTCACCCGACGCCCCGTGAGGTCGGCCTCACTGCCGCGAACCCACACCCGGTGCCCCCCTCACGAGACGCGTGCGGCACGCCCACCGCCGCAACTGGCGTGCCGGACCGCCGTGGCGCGGGCGCCTGCAGAAGGGCCGCGATCCCATCCTGCGGGTGATCACGCTGCGGCACCCGGCGGGATAGGCCGCAAGGGTGGGCTTGCGGGTGACAGGCGCGAAGCGCTCGGCACTGTGCGCACGGCACCCGGCTTCAGCAGGTGCGGCGACACCCTCGGCTTGCCGCGCCCACGCCCCCTGAGCCGCCCGCTGGCGTGCCCGGTCCGCCGCGCGTGGGCCCACAACCCTCCACATAATTGAATCTATGGGCGGAAAATCAGGAAATGCGGATCGTGCGGCGACGGTGACGGTCCGGGGCAAGGACTACCGTCTGCGTACGCTCGCGCTCGCTGTCCTGGGCGTGCTGGCGGTCTGGTTCGTCGCCGCGAACACCGCGTCGGTCGAGATCCGCCTGTGGATCCCGACGGTCAGCCTGCCGCTGTGGCTGGTGCTGGCCGTCACCCTCCTGGTCGGTGTGGCGATCGGCTTGCTGATCGCCCGCCGCCGCGCCCAGTAGCTGGCCACTGCGGCTGCCTCCGGCGGCCGGGAACGCGGAGGAAGTGCGGATGTTCGGTGCACGGCGGGCGCGTCGGAAGGCCAATCGCGCCTTCGACCGGGGCGAGGGTGTCACGCGCTACCGGATGCGGCAGAAGGCCCTGTCCATCGGCGACGACTACTGGATCGACGACGACGAGGGCGAGCACCTGTACAAGGTGGACGGCAAGGCGCTGCGCCTGCGCAAGACCTTCGTCCTCGAGAACCGCGACGGGCAGCGGGTGGCCGCGGTGCAGAGCCGCCCGGCGCGCATCAAGGAGTCGATGGAGATCGAGGACGCCCACGGCAACCGCATTGCCCTGGTCAAGAAGGCCCTCGTCGGGCCGGTCCGCGACCGCTGGAGCATCAAGCAGGAGAACGGCCCGGAGCTGACCGTGCACGGCAACATCGTCGACCACGAATACACCATCGAGAACGACGGTTTCACGGTCGCCGAGATCTCCAAGAAGTGGGGCCGCCTGCGCGACACGTACGGCCTGGCCGTCGGCCCCGGCGGCGACCACGCCACCGTGCTCGCCGCGGCCATCGCCATCGACACCATGGCCCACCCCGGCGACTGACGCACAACCGGCGCCCGGCGGCTGCGGATGAGTTCGCACTGAGCGAGGCGAGTCCCGTCGATGCCACGAAACACCTTCCCAACCCCGCCCAACCCTGACCCGGGCCCGCTGCCCCACACCGGAGACTCCGGGTGGACGGTGATCCACTTGGTGATCAGGACCATCGCGGCATTGCCTATCGCACGGCGGAGACCCACCAGCTGACCTCATGCTGGACACGCTCCGGCGCCCCGAGTGGACTCCTCCGGCCGGGGCGCGGTGCATACCCGGGCGGCGCGCGTGTCGCATGACGAATGCCGTGTATCGGTGTGAATCTGACGCCAAGCCCTCTACGCCTAAGCCGGGACCCTCGACAAACCCAGCTTCGCCATCGCCCTGGTCGGCGTCCTGCTCTTCGACCTCCTGCCCGGCCTGCTCATCGCCGCCGGACTGTCGCTGATCATGTTCATCGGCTACTCGTTCCGCCCCCGCATCGCCGTCCTCGGCCGCATCCCCGACACCACGCCTACGGGGACGTCGAAGACCAGCCAGGCGTACTCTCTGCCCCCGGTGTCCTGGTCATCCGCCGTGGCGGACAGCTCTTCTTCGGCAACGCCGACCGCCTGGAGGGCGCCGTTCGCGACCAGCTCTCGCGCACCGACCCGGTGCCGCACACCGTGGTGTTCAACCTGGTCTCCAGGTACGGCCTCGGCGTCCCGGTCCCGGACACCCTCGACGGTCTACCTGCTGCCCGGCGCCCTGTCCGCGATCGTCGCCAAGATCCCCACCGAAGACGCCTTCACCGCCTCCTTCGCCATCGGCGCGGGTGCCGGCCTGCTGGTCGTCCTCGTCGCCCTGTTCGGCCTCCCGCGCAGCCGCGGCCGCGCGGTCGCCGCACACCGCGTCGCGGCTCCCGAGACCGCCGTCGAAACCCCCGCCTGACCGGGACAGTCGACACGGAGGGCAGCGCCGTTCCCCGGCGGCAGCCGGGCACCCGGGGGTGGCGCCGGGCCGCGTCCGTCAGAACCGCGCGCCGTTCGACGGCCCCTCGGGGACCTGCTCCGCGCCCTTCCGAAGGGGCTGCGTGAGGGCCGACACCGGTGGCGCCGCAGAGGCGCCGGGGCCGGCGGCGGTGGCGGCCCCGGTCGGGGCGAAGCCCCGGGTGGCGGCGACCGCGCGCGGCGCCGGGCCGGGAGTTTCCCTCTGGGCGTCGTGCGTGGTCCAGTACTTCTCCTGGACACCCGCACGGTAGGCGGTCGTCGGGTCGGTGTCCGGGGCTCGGGAGGCAGCCTCGTTGTGCGCGGTGAGCGCGGCGAGCGCTTCCTTCCTGACCCGCGTGGGCAGCGCGTTCCAGCGGGCCCGGTCGGGCTCCGACACGGTGGCGGAGGTACTGGCCGGCCCGTGCGGTGTCTCGTACCACGTCCCGCGGACCGCATCGTGGCCCAGTTCGTAGGCCGCCCGCGGGGTCATGCCGGGCAGGACAGCGGGAAGGCGTGCGGGGGCCACGTCCGGGACGATCGCACGGTCGACGCGCTTCTCCGGCCGGGCCGCAGCGGCCTCGGCGGCGCGCGCCATCGCCGTGTCGATGGCCGCTTCCAGCTCGGCGGCGTCATGCACCACATGGGTACGCGGGTCGGCGGCAACCCGGGCCACGCGCTCTTCGTTCTCCGGGGTGAGCCCGTGGCCGGACAGATCGGGGCGCCGCCCGTGCGCGATGTCGCGGTGCGCCTGGGCGATGGCGTCGGCGGCCCGACCGGAGCCCGCGACCACGAACAGCCCCTGGTCGTCCCGCGTCGCGGACTCCAGCCGGTGTACCGCGTCGAGGATGGTGATGCCGCCGCCGTTGACCAGGACCGTCGCCGACCCGTGCACTCCCGACGCCGCGACCCCGAACTCGGCGAGCGCGCGCGACTCGTCGCCCCATTGGTCCCCCGGAACGATGAGAAGAACCTCCTGGTCCGGCTGGGCGGGGACCCGCGCGTTGGGGTCGTAAGGCGCGCCGGGCAGCGCCAGGGTGCCCTCGGCGATGACACCGAACAGAAGCGGCTTGAACTCCTCGACTTCCCCGCGGGCGATCAGCCGCGCCTTCGCCTCGCCGAGGTACTGCAGCGCCCCCGAACTGCCGCCGCCGAACGCCAGCAGCCCCCCATGCCGGGCCGCGCTCCGCACGATCGCATCGAACAACGGCCGACCGGCGGCGGACTCGGCGAACCCGCCCGCTCCCCCGACAAGGGTGACCACCGGCTTCGGCTGCTCGGACAGAAAATGGACGGCGCCGTCGAACTGCGCCTTGCTGCCCACGCGGTACGTCAGGATGCCGTGCGTTCGCTCGACATAGCGCGGGTCGGGGTCCTGTGGCGTTCCGTCGGCGCCGATGGTGGTGGCGGGGACCGACAAACCACCCAGGCCGTACCGGGGTACGCGCCGTAGGTCGCCTGCCCCCGGCGCCGTCGCGGTCGGATCCGGCGAGGGCGCCGACGGACCCGACGGGGACGGGGCGGTGCCCGACGCCCGGCTCTGCGTGCTGCTCATGGGTGCCTCCACGCCGTCTCGAGTGGGTCCGGGTCCACCGGACCGGGATCCGCGGAGGGCAGGCCCGGCAACGACCGCGCCACCCGCCCGGAACCCCGCCGCCCATCCTGGGCCCACGGGTGCCCGGCAGGGGAGTGAGGCCGCGAACGCGCAGCGGTCCGGTGCCCAAGCGCAATCGGGGATGATGGACGGTGAGGGTTGCCGGTACCCTCGGGGGGACATCCCCCCGCCTGCCGAAGGGTCATCGACCGTGGATACACGCACGCCGCTCGCGACGATCGTGGTTGCGGTCGACGGTCCGTCCGGGTCCGGCAAGTCGAGCGTGTCGCGCGACGTCGCCCGGACGCTGGGGCTGCGTTACCTGGACACCGGTGCGATGTACCGGGCGATGACCTGGTGGATGCTGCACAACGGCATCGACGTGCACGACACCGACGCGGTGGCCGCCGCGGCCGACAAGCCCGAGCTGGTGTCCGGCACCGACCCGGACGGCCCGACCATCCACGCCGACGGCGTGGACGTCGCCGGGCCCATCCGCGGCCCCGAGGTCACCGGCGCGGTCAGCGCGGTGAGCGCGGTGCCGGAGGTCCGGGCTCGCCTGGTCGCACTGCAGCGCGCGGTGATCGGCGACGGCGGGATCGTCGTCGAAGGCCGCGACATCGGCACCGCGGTCGCGCCGGACGCCCCGGTCAAGCTCTACCTGACCGCGTCCGAGGCAGCGCGCGCCGCGCGGCGCAACGCCGAAGGCACCGACCCCGCGCGCGACCTGGCCGCGACCCAGGCCGACCTGGCCCGCCGGGACGCCCTCGACTCGGGACGCGCGACCTCGCCGCTGTCGATGGCCGAAGGCGCGGCCCTCGTCGACACCACGGCGATGAACCGCGAGCAGGTCGTCGCGCACGTGCTCGGCCTGGTCCGGGACCGCCTGTCGTGACCACTGCCGCGGGTCTGCCCGGGCAGCGCGGCGGGTCACGTCCCCCGCGCTGGCCGGTGCCCACCGACATCACCAAGCCGCCGCTCGCCGGCGCCGCGCACCGCATCGGTATCCCGCTGCTGCGGTCGTTCTGGCGTATCCGCTCGCTCGGCACCCACCACGTGCCGCTCGGCGGCCCGGTCATCCTGGCGGGCAACCACACGAACTTCGCGGACGGGCCGCTGCTGTACGCGTTCAGCCCGCGTCCCGTGCACTTCTGGATCAAGCAGGAGATGTTCGCCGGGCCCCTCGACCCGGTGCTGCGCGGCATCGGCCACATCCCGGTCAGCCGGGGCAGCGCCGACCGCGGCATGATCATGAACTCGCTGACCGTGCTCAAGGCCGGCAACGCGCTCGGCGTCTTCCCGGAAGGCACCCGCGGCGAAGGCGACTTCGCCGAGGTGCAGCACGGGCTGGCGTACCTCGCGATGCGGTCCGGCGCACCGATCGTGCCCGTCGCCTGCCTGGGCACGGGAGACCGCGGCGCGTCCATCGCAGCGCTGCCCGCGTTCCGCGCGAAGATCGACGTCGTATACGGCAAGCCTTTCCAGCCGGTGGAGGACACCGGAACCCGCTCGCGCCGCGCCGTCGCCGAGGCGTCGGAACGCATCCGCGAGCGGCTCACCGCACACTTGCACGAGGCGCGGCGCCTGACCGGCCGGACCCACGAGGTCCCGGCGGCGGACGCGGCCGCCTGAGAACACCACCGAACACAAGGACGCCACCCATGCAGCACGACGCCGGTTCCGGCGCATCCGCCGACGAGTTCCCGGGGATGATCGACCCCGCGGCATGGGAAGCCGAATACGACCCCGACGAGTGGGTCGACGCCGGCGGCGACCTCCTCGGCGGCGGTGAGGAAGAGGTCGAGGCGCATGCCCACATGCCCGTCCTCGCCGTGGTCGGACGCCCCAACGTCGGCAAGTCCACCCTGGTCAACCGCATCATCGGCCGCCGCCAGGCGGTCGTCGAGGACACCCCGGGCGTCACCCGCGACCGCGTCAAGTACGACGCGGACTGGAACGGCCGCCGCTTCACCGTCGTCGACACCGGCGGCTGGGAGAAGGACGTCGCGGGCATCGACCTGTCGGTCGCCCTGCAGGCCGAATACGCCATCGAGAACGCCGACGCGGTGCTCTTCGTCGTCGACGCCACCGTCGGCGCCACCGACTCCGACGAGGCCGTCGTCAAACTGCTGCGCCGGGCCGGCAAGCCGGTCGTGCTGGCCGCCAACAAGGTCGACAACCTGGCGCTGGAGGCCGACGCCGCCGCGCTGTGGTCGCTCGGCCTCGGCATGCCCTACCCCGTCTCCGCGGTGCACGGCCGCGGCAGCGGCGACCTCCTCGACGCCGTCCTCGAGGCGCTGCCCGAGGCACCGGTGCACGGCCTCGGCGCGTTCCGCGAGGGCGGGCCGCGCCGCGTCGCGCTGCTCGGCCGCCCGAACGTCGGCAAGTCCTCGATGCTCAACAAGCTCGCCGGGGAGAACCGCGTCGTCGTCGACCCGCTCGCCGGCACCACCCGCGACCCCGTCGACGAGATGATCGAACTCGGCGGCAAGACCTGGAAGTTCGTGGACACGGCGGGCATCCGCCGCCGCGTGCACCTCACCTCCGGGGCGGACTTCTACGCATCGCTGCGCACCACCGCCGCGCTGGAGAAGGCCGAGGTCGCGGTCATCCTGGTGGACGCGAGCGAGCGGCTCGCCGAGCAGGACACCCGGATCATCTCGCTGGCCATCGACTCCGGCCGGGCGATCGTCATCGCCTACAACAAGTGGGACCTCCTCGACGAAGAGCGCCGCTACTACCTCGAGCGCGAGATCGAGCAGGACCTGGTGCAGGTGCAGTGGGCGCCGCGCGTCAACGTGTCGGCGAAGACGGGCCGGCACATGGAGAAGCTCGTACCCGCGATCGAGACCGCGCTGGAGAGCTGGGAGAAGCGCATCCCGACCGGGCGGCTCAACGCGTTCCTCGGGCAGCTCGTGGCCGCGCACCCGCACCCGGTGCGGGGCGGCAAGCAGCCGCGGATCCTGTTCGGCACCCAGGCGGGCACCAAGCCTCCCCGGTTCGTGCTGTTCACCAGCGGGTTCCTCGAGGCGGGCTACCGGCGGTTCGTCGAGCGCCGGCTGCGCGAGGAATTCGGGTTCCCCGGCACGCCGATCGAGATCCGGATGAAGGTGCGCGAGAAGCGCTCGCGCAAGGGCGGGAAGTCCGGGAAGTAGAGCGCGTGCGAAGGTCGTCATGACTTGAGTGAGGCCCGGAACCTGGGAAAGGTTCCGGGCCTCACTCGTTCGCGTGACCGCGTCCCGCCGCCGCACCGCACTCCGCAGCACGACCGCACGCTGCCGTGGAGCAGCGTGCGCTCACAGCGGCAGATGCTGCGTCTGATACCCCGCGACCGGCATGAGCGCGAGACCCGCACGGCCGCTTCGCTGCGTGCGGCCGCCGTAGGTGTCGTACACCGCGGAGTTCGCGGGCGCAGCCTGCTGCGCGGGCACCGCATACCCGTAGCCGCCCCCGGGGTACGCCGAATGCGGCGCCGGCGGGTTGTACGCCTCGCCGAAGCGGTCGCCCGGCACGGCCCGGAACATCCGCTGCCACTCCTCGATCAGCCGGTCGAAGATCGGAGTGGGCGAATCCCCTTGGGACACCGGCTGGTTGTCGGGGACGGCGTGGGCCACGGAGTCATGGAAAGTGAACACGCAAGGTCCAACGACGAAGAAGCCGTTGCGATGCGGGCAAAACCCCCCACAAACCCGGGAAACCGCCGGGTTTTCGGCGCGGCCCCGCCGTCGGTCAGGCGACCGGTTCCGGGTGCACCGTCGCCACCACGTCGACCATCGCCGCCGTGACCGTCGCCAGATCCTCGGCGCCCATCACATACGGCGGCATCGTGTAGACGAGCTTCCCGAACGGCCGGATCCACACTCCGCGTTCGACGAACGCCGGCTGCACCTTCCGCATGTCCACCGGCTCGTGCAGCTCGATCACGCCGATCCCGCCGAGCACCCGCACGTCCGCCACCTGCGGCAGCCCGCGCGCCGGTTCGAGCCCCTCGCGCAGCCCCTCGGCGAGCGTCGCCACCCGCTCCCGCCACGGACCCGACACCAGCAGGTCGATGCTCGCCGTCGCGACCGCCGCCGCCAACGGGTTCGCCATGAACGTCGGCCCGTGCATGAACGCGCCGTGCGCCCGCGAGATCGTCTCGGCGACCTCATCCGTGCACAGCGTCGCCGCCATCGTCATGTAGCCGCCGGTCAGCGCCTTGCCCAGGCACATGATGTCCGGCGAAATCCCGGCATGGTCGCACGCGAACAGCTCGCCCGTGCGGCCGAACCCGGTGGCGATCTCGTCGGTGATCATCAGCACGTCGTGCTCGTCGCACAGTTCGCGCACCCGCCGCAGATAGGCGGGGGAGTGGAACCGCATCCCGCCGGTGCCCTGCACGATCGGCTCCAGGATCACCGCGGCGATCTCGTGCCGGTGCTTCGCCAGCAGCGCGGCCAACTCCTCGGTGTCCGCGCCGGACAGCGGCCGGGTGAAGCCCGCGGGCGGAACCGGCGCGAAAAGGTGCTCCGGCAGCGCACCCGACCACAGCGAATGCATCCCGCCGTCCGGGTCGCACACGGCCATCGCCGCGAACGTGTCGCCGTGGTAGCCGCCCCGCACCGTCAGCATCCGGGTCCGCCCCGCATGCCCGCGCGCCCGCTGGTACTGCAGCGCCATCTTCAGCGCCACCTCGACACTCACCGAGCCGGAGTCGGCGAGGAACACCCGCTGCAGCGGATCCGGCGTCAGCTCCACCAGCCGCCGGCACAGCTCCACCGCGGGCGGATGCGTCAGGCCGCCGAACATAACGTGCGCCATGCTGTCGATCTGCGTGCGGAGCGCCGCATTCAGCGCCGGGTGGTTGTACCCGTGGATGGCCGCCCACCAGGACGCCATTCCGTCGACGAGTTCGCGCCCGTCGGCCAACCGCAGCCGCACCCCTTCCGCCGACACGACGGGGAACAACGGCGCGTCGCCGACCGCGCTCGCATAAGGGTGCCAAATGTGCCTCCGGTCGAAGGCGACGAGTTCGTCGCCGTCGACTCGGAGGTGGGTCAAGCCATGGTCCGCGTTCATTCGGCCGACGCTAGCAGGGGACACGGAACGTGACAGCGGTGACGCGACACGTCACAGCGGGGACGCGGCTGTGTGACCGCGCCCCCGCCCCGCTCCCGCTCAGACGCCGCTGATCGGCACCGATCCCGCGACGAGCAGCCCGCGGCGGCCCGCCTCGCGCAGCGCCGCACCCAGTTCGTCGTTGCCCGTGTGGATGCCGATCGTGCCGACCGGCGCCGCATACAGCAGCACCACGGCGTTGTTGCGCGCCGCGCTCAGCCACGCCTCCGGCACCTCGGCCGGAACCTGCGCCTGCCACCACGCCTCGGTGCGGCCGCTCGCGCCCGGGAACAGCACCGCGGTCAGGAACCCGCCGTCCAGCGCCACCGACCAGCCGCTCAGCAGCGGCGGGAGCATCGCGTCCGGGTCGGCGATCGGGGTGAACCCGCGCTCGGCCAGCAGCGACAGGAACTCGTCCCGGGCGCCCTGGGTACCGGGCCGCGCCACCGCCGCACCCGGCTCGACGACCAGGGCGGCGTACGTGATCCCGTCGCACACCATCATGCTGCCGGTGATCGAGATCGGGACCGGCCCGCCCGGCACCACGGTCGGCGTCGGGACGTTCGACGGGTCGCCCTGCTGCGCCGCGATCAGCGGCTCCACGGCGGCGTCCGACACCGGGATGACCTGCGAGGGGATGCAGCGGGCGTGCGCGAACGCGAGCACCGCGGTCTCCTGCGCGAGGTACAGGAGCGCGCTCGTCTCTTCGACGGTCGTGTCGCCGCCGCCCCGGCACGACGCGCACGCGTACGTCTGCGGCCCGGTTTCCCCGGACACCAGACGGGTGGCCTCGTCATCGCCGATCTCGGCGCGGACCTCGGGACTGACGTCCAGCAAACGTGACACGGATTTGGCTCCTCGTTGTGGCGCAGATGGTCGTCCGGCGGGATATGCCGCGCGACGTTACCGTGCCGTCACGGAAGGTGACAGTCGATGCCCGCGAACGTCACCCGTACGAGGGGGGCCGGGCGCGGCGGCACCTGCTCCGTACGGGGGATTTCCGGTTTGGCGGCCTGCGAACGCCCAACGCGCGCGGGCGTATCCCGCAGGCGCGCGGGCCTACCGCACCGGGCTCGGGCGGCGCAATCGGCGGCCCGCCGGAGCCGTCAGCCGAACTTCCACTCGGCGTCCTGCGCGGGTGCGTCCGCGCGCTGCTGCTGCACCAGCGCCGCGACCCAGGAGCGGAACACCTGCTCGGTCGGAACGTTCAACGCGACGGCCGGGAGGGCGGGGCTGTCGTGCCGCGACATGCGGTACGCGGACATGCTCTTCTCGTCCTTCGACTTCACCGTGACGCCGGTCACCGACGCGATCACCGTGCCCGGCGGCATCGCCGTGGCATCCCGCGCACCGCGGGTCGGCTGCGGCGTGGCGGCCGGGGGCACCGGCAGACGCTGCGACAAGCTCGGCCGCTCGCCCGGCACTTCGGCATCCGGGGCGGCGCGGCCGAACGCGACGGTCAGCGAGAAGGCGCGGATCCCGTCGATGTAGAGGTCGCACGTGTGGATGTAGGCGTACGCCGACGTCGGGGTCGGGATCGGGGTCTCGGTGGCGGTCCACCGCGCCCGCTGGGCCCCTTCGGCCGCCGGGCCGAGCGTCCGCGGATCGAGGACGGCGCAGATGGGCGCGTCGGTGACCGGGACCGGCTTCGGTGCGGGCAGGGGCGCGGGGATCTTGTCGTTCAGCCGCTCGGAATTGCATTGGGCGGCCTTGTCGACGCCCTTGGCCAGCTGCACCACCATCTGCCCGAGGGCGTCGCGGTGGTCGGTGGTCGGATTGCCCAGGATCCGGGCCCGGACCAGGACGGGGACCTTCTGCTCTGTGCCGTCGAGGGTCAGCCGGCAGTCGTCGATGATCCACCAGGCGTCGTCCGGGCCGGTCATTCCGCTGGAGCCGAGCGACGCGGACAGCGAACTCGTCGAGCCCGCCAGCTGGACCAGGTCGGGGCCGGCCATGTTGGGCAGGTAGGCCGAGCCGACGAAGCTGACGCCGCCTGCGGTCACCTCGCAGCGCAGCAGCGGGTACTTGGCGATCGGCTTCTGCTCTTCGCGGACCGACACCTGGGTGCGGGGGAGCAGCGACGTCACGTCTTCCGCGGGGAGGATCCCGGCGCAGACGGATGCGGGGACGGGGTCGGCTTCGGCGGTGCCGTTGACCCCGCAGCCGGTGAGCAGGACGGCGCCGGCGAGCGCGGCCGCGGCCGTGGTGCGGAGGTACGCGGTGGTCCGGCTGCGGGTCGACACAGTTCCGAAGAATATCGGCACGGGGCGCGCCGACGGACCGCAGCATGGGTGCGGTCGTGGGGCGGCGGGCGGGGCGGAGGGTCAGCGGCGGTCGCGGCGGTCCTTGAGCATCCATCCGGTGAAGGCGCCGACGAGGACCGCGCCGACGAGGACGATCCACATCGGGGCTTCGACGGTGGGGATCCAGAAGCGGACCGACACCGACTTGGTGTTGGCCAGCACGAACCAGACGGCGAGGACGACGACGACGACCGTCACCCAGGTCTGCGTGCTGATGTCGGCGAAGAAGTTCCCGCTTCGCCCGCTCTTGCTGGTATTTGCCATGTTTTCAGGTTAGGACGGTTCGTTCGGGCACGCCCCGGACGCGCGGGCCGGGTGCGCGGACGTCCCCCGAATGCCGGGGCGGATTCGGTGCGGTTGCGGCATCTCGCCTTATGCCAAGGAATGGTAAAAGTTGCATGGCGCAACCAATGTGCTCTACAGTTGTGCAAAGCAACGATTAAAAGGGGCACCTGCCGGACGGCGAGATCCGTCGGGGGCGGGTTTCGAAGGGATGTACCGCATGGCGAGCGCCACCGCCGCACCGCAACCGACCGCGGGGACCATGAGTCACCGCCAGATCATGGAGGCCCTGTCCGGGCTGCTGCTGGGCATGTTCGTCGCGATTCTGTCGTCGACGATCGTCAGCACCGCACTTCCCCGCATCATCGGCGACCTGGGCGGCGGGCAGTCCGCGTACACCTGGGTGGTCACGGCGACGCTGCTCGCGATGACCTGCACCACGCCCATCTGGGGCAAGCTCTCCGACCTGTTCAGCAAGAAGCTGCTCGTGCAGCTCGCGCTCGTCATCTATGTGACCGGCTCGATGCTCGCGGGCCTGTCGCAAAGCTCCGGGATGCTCATCGGCTTCCGCGTGCTGCAGGGCATCGGCGTCGGCGGCCTGACCGCGCTCGCCCAGGTCATCATGGCCGCGATGATCTCGCCCCGGGAACGCGGCCGCTACAGCGGCTACCTCGGTGCGACGTTCGCGCTGGCGACCGTCGGCGGGCCGCTCATCGGCGGCGTCATCGTGGACACGCCCGGACTGGGCTGGCGCGGCTGCTTCTACGTCGGTGTCCCGTTCGCGATCGCCGCGCTGGTCATGCTGCAGAAGACGCTCAAGCTGCCGGTGGTCAAGCGTGAGGGCGTCAAGATCGACTACGCGGGCGCGACGCTGATCAGCGCGGGTGTGTCCGTGCTGCTGATCTGGGTGACGCTGGCCGGCGACCAGTACGACTGGCTGTCGTGGCAGACCGGCGCGCTGATCGGTCTGGCGCTGGTGCTGCTGGCCACGGCGCTCTTCGTCGAGAGCCGGGCCGCCGAGCCGGTCATTCCGCTGTGGCTGTTCCGCGAGCGGACGATCGTGCTCGCGGTCATCGGCAGCCTGTTCGTGGGTCTCGCGATGATGGGCGCCTCGGTGTTCCTCAGCCAGTACTTCCAGATCGCGCGGGGCAAGTCGCCGACGGTGTCGGGCTTGATGACGATGCCGATGATCCTGGGCCTGGCCATCACGTCGACCGTGGTCGGGCGGCTCATCACGGCGACCGGGCGGTGGAAGCGGTACCTGGTGATGGGCGGCGTGTCGCTCACCGTGGGGCTCTCGCTGATGGGGACCGCGCGGTACGACACCAGCCTGGTGCTGCTGGCCGTGTACATGTTCCTGGTCGGCGTGGGTGTCGGTGCGCTGCAGCAGAACCTGATCCTCGCGGTGCAGAACGCGGTGCCGGCGAACCAGCTCGGCGCGGCCAGCTCCACCGTGGCGTTCTTCCGGAGCCTGGGCGGCGCGATCGGCGTCTCGATCCTCGGCGCGGTCATGTCGCACCGGGTCGCGGGCTACCTCGGCGGCGGAGGTTCCGGCGGGGGCGGTATTCCGGACGTGCAGCACCTGCCGCAGCCGCTGCGGACCGCGGTGGAGAGCGCGTACGGGCACGCGGTGGGCGACATCTTCCTGGTCGCGGCGCCGTTCGGTCTGATGGTGCTGATCGCGGTGCTGCTGATCAAGGAACGGCCGCTGCAGACGGGGAAGCAGGTCGCGGCCGCTGCCGCGGAGGCCAAGCCCGCGCTCGAGAAGGAGCCGGAGGAGGCCAACGCCTGACCGGTCGTCCACGACACGACGGCCCCGCCCCGGAGGCTTCCGGGGCGGGGCCGTGTCATGTCCCGTGTGCTGTGCCGCCGCGAGGGCGGGTCAGTGCGGAGCGGCGTCCATGTCCGGCAGCGGGTAGGGGAACTTCACGCCCACGCCGCCGTCCACCGTCAGCACCTGCCCGCTGACGTACCGCGCCAAGTCGCTCGTCAGGAACAGCAGCGGCCCCGCGATGTCCGCCGGCCGGGCCACGTCGCGCAACGGCGCGTTCTCGGCGTTGGCCGCCCGTCCCGCCTCGCCCAGGTACGCCGACACCCGCGGTGTCCACACGACCCCCGGCGCGACCGCGTTCACCCGGACCCCGGACGGGCCCAGTTCCACCGCCGCCGACCGCACCAGCGACATCAGCCCGGCCTTCGCCGCGCCGTAAGCGGCATGCATCGGCGCGCCGCTCAGGCCCGACACCGACGCGACGAACGTGAACGCCCCGCCCCCGTGCCGTGCCATGTGCGCGCCGCCGTACTGCAGCGCCAGCAGCGCGTGCCGCAGCACGATGTCCTGGTGCCACGTCCAGTCCTCGTCGGTGACCGACAGGAGGTCCTGGTACTTGCTCATGCCGATGATGTCGACCACGGCGTGCACGCGGCCGAGCGTGGCCTCGGCCCGCTGCCACAGCGCTTCGACGTCGGCACGCGACGTGGCGTCGCCCGACCACGCGATGCCGTCGGCCTCCTTCGCGATGTCGTCGGCGAGGTCGGGGTCGAGGTCGGCGGCCAGTACGCGGGCGCCTGCCTGGGCGAGCGCGTGGGTGGCCTGGCGGCCGATGCCCTGGCCGGCGCCGAGGACGACGACGCCTTTGCCGTCGAGGCGGAGGCGGCCGGGGTAGTCGGGGACTTCGGTGTCGTCGGTGCGCGTCATGCCCCATGCCTACCTGACGGTGTGTCAAGGAACAAGGGAGCGAGGAGCGAGGACGCGGGAGACGGCAATCACCGGGCAGGAGCCGGGGCAATCCGCGGGCAGGCGCGCCGGGTGCGGACACGGCGCCCGGCGCTGTGGCATGGTGGCCGCGACAATGTTTGACTGAAGCAATCACTTGTGGGATGTGACGGAAGACTCGCAGCCGCCCCGCGGATGCGAGCGCGACGACCGAAGCGGCCACGGGTGGAAAGGGGAGCCCCATGGGCGAGCACATCGGCCACGGTGTCAAGCAGCGCGACAAGGTCAAGATGACGCCGGAGGAGGTCGACGCGTTCCTGGCCGAGCGGCACTCGATGACGATGTCGACCGTCAACGCCGACGGCTCGATCCACTCGATCGGCATGTGGTACGGCTTCCTCGAGGGCGAGATCGCGCTCGAGTCGAAGGCCAAGGCGCAGAAGGTGCTCAACCTGCGGCGCAACCCCAACATCACGGTGCTCGTCGAGGCCGGCGACTACTACGAGGAGCTGCGCGGCGTCTCCGTGGTCGGCAAGGCGGAGATCGTCGAGGAGCCGGAGCGCATCTGGGAGCTGGGCGTCGACGTGTTCAGCCGGTACACCGCGCCGTACACCGAGGCCATGCGGCCGGCCGTCGAGATGATGCTGCACAAGCGGGTCGTCATCAAGGTGATCCCCGAGAGGATCGTCACCTGGGACCACCGCAAGCTGGGCCTGCCGACGACGCGGCCGGCGCAGTAACAGCAGCTCGGGAGCACCGGCAGCACACGGTGGCCCCCGCCCTGTGCGTGGGCCCGGGCAACGCGTACCCGAAAAAAGCTAAGGTCTCCTGTCTTTTCCTTTGACCTTGACAAGGATATTGTCGGATCATCAGGATCGGCGGGCCCGGCCGCTCTCGGAACGCCCTTGCCCGGGTCCCGCACAGATAGGGGATTTCACGTGCCCATCGGATACACCCCGGAACACCGGACCTTCGCCGAATCGGTCGCCGGTTTCGCCCAGCGCCACGCGCCGATCGAGGCGGTGCGCCGCGACCTCGACGTGCTGTCCGCCGGCCGGGTCCCGGACTTCTGGGCGGATCTGGCGGCCACCGGAGTCCCCGCCATCCACCTGCCCGAGGAGTACGACGGTGCCGGCGCCGGCATCCTCGACCTCGCCGTCGCGCTGGAGGAGGCCGGCCGCGCGCTGCTGCCCGGCCCGCTGCTGCCCAGCGTGATCACGAGCGCGCTGCTGGCCCGCTACGGCGGCGACGACATCGCCAAGCGCCTGCTGCCCGAGTTCGCCGAGGGCGCCACCGGCGCCGTCGCCGTCCGCGCCGGGCTCACCGCGCACCAGACGCAGGTCGGCTGGGAGGTCTCCGGCACGGCCGGCCCCGTCCCCGGCGCCGCGAACGCGCGCTACCTGCTGCTCGGCGCCCGCACCGACGCCGCGTCCACGACGACCGGCGAGCTGTGGTTCGTGGTCGCGACCCGCGACTCGGACAGCGACCTCGGCACCGGTGCCGTGGACATCGCCCCGCTGCCCGCCGTCGACCTCGCCCGCGGGGTCGCCGAGGTCACGCTGCGCGGCCTGGAGATCACCTCGTCGCAGGTGCTGCAGGGCATCACCACCGAACGCGTCCGCCGCCTTGCCGCGGTCCTCGCCGCCGCCGAGGCCGTGGGTGTCGCGCGGTGGTGCTTCGAGACCGCCGTCGACTACGTCAAGATCCGCGAGCAGTTCGGCCGCGCCGTCGGCTCGTTCCAGGCGGTCAAGCACAAGGCCTCGAACATCTTCACGCGCCTCCAGGTCGCCACCGCGGCCGCGTGGGACGGCGCCCGCGCCGCCGACGAGCGCGGTGCCGACGCCGAGTCGCAGCTGGAACTGGCCGCCGCCGAAGCCGCCGTCACCTGCCTGCCGATCGCCCGCGAGATCGCCCTCGACTGCATCACCATGCTCGGCGGCATCGGGTTCACGTGGGAACACGACATCCAGCTGTACTGGCGCCGCGCGGTGTTCCTCGCGCAGCTCCTCGGCGGCCCCGGCGAGTGGAACGAACTCCTCGGCCGCCGCGCCCTGGCGAGCCTCGACGGTGGCCCGGTGCGCCGCTTCGAACTCGAACTCGACGGCGATGTCGACGAGTTCCGCGCCCAGGTGGCCGCGAACCTGGAGCGGGCGAAGGGCTTGGAGGAGCCCGCGCGCCGGCAGTTCCTCGCCGACGAGTGCGGCTACGTCTCCCCGCACTACCCGAAGCCGTACGGCATCGGCGCGGACCCGGCCCAGCAGATCGTCATCCAGCAGGAATTCGCCCGCGCGGGGCTCGTCCAGCCCTCGACCATCATCGGCGAGTTCGCGCTCCCGACGATCATGGCGCACGGCACCGAAGCGCAGAAGGACCGCTTCGTGCCCGCGACGCTGCGCGGCGACATCATCTGGTGCCAGCTGTTCAGCGAGCCCGGGGCCGGATCCGACCTGGCGTCGCTGACCACGCGCGCCGAGAAGGTCGACGGCGGCTGGAAGATCAACGGCCAGAAGGTGTGGAACTCCAAGGCCCACGAGGCCCACTGGGGCATCTGCCTGGCCCGCACCGACCAGGACGTGGCCAAGCACAAGGGCATCACCTACTTCATCGTCGACATGAGCACGCCCGGCATCGACGTGCGCCCGCTGAAGCAGGCCAACGGGCAGTCCGAGTTCAACGAGGTGTTCCTGGAGAACGTCTTCGTCCCGGACGACATGGTCGTCGGCGAGGTGAACCAGGGCTGGCCGATCACCCGCACCACGCTCGCCAACGAGCGTGTGATGATCGCGGGCGGCCCCGGCATGGCCGCGTTCGGCAAGCTCGTCGAGGAGATCGGCGCGTCCGTCGGCAGCCGGGCCGACCAGGCCACCGCGGTCAAGCTCGGCGCCTACGCCGCGGAGAACTGGGCGCTGCGCGCCCTCACCCTGCGCTCCACGCTCCAGCAGCTGTCCGGGCTCAACCCGGGCGCCGCGTCCAGTGTGCTCAAGCTCGCGGTCACCGAGCACCAGCGGGCCGTGCAGACCACGCGCCTGGAGCGGGTCGCGGAAGCGGGGCTCGCGGCGACCGACGGGCTCGCCGAGGAACTCGTCACCGCGTACCTGTCCATCCCCGCGGTGCTGCTCGGCGGCGGCACCCGGGAAATCCAGCTGAACGTGGTCGCCGAGCGCATCCTCGGCCTGCCGCGCGGCTGATCCGGACCCGGCGGCCGGGACCCGACTCGGGTCCCGGCCGTCGCGCACTACCCGCGACACGCACGACCTGAGACACGCACCACCCGAGACGCGCACGACCTGAGACGCCCCACGCAAGCATCCACGAGGGACCGCCCGGTCCCGGGAGGTAACCGTGCACATCGCCTACACGCCGGAGCAGGAAGAACTGCGCCGGGAACTCCGCGAGTACTTCGCCGGGATCATGACGACGGAGGTCCGCGAGCAGCAGGCCTCCGGGGAGACCACCCTGGCCGGACGCGACGGCGCGTACTGGAAGATCGCCAACCGCATGGGGCAGGACGGCTGGCTCGGCATCGGCTGGCCCAAGGAGTACGGCGGCCAGGACCGCTCCATGATGGAGCAGCTGATCTTCACCGACGAGGCGACCCTCGCCGGCGCGGCCGTGCCGTTCCTCACCATCAACACCGTCGGCCCGACGCTGATGGAGTACGGCACGCAGGAGCAGCGGGACTTCTTCCTGCCCAAGATCCTCTCCGGCGACCTGCACTTCTCCATCGGCTACTCGGAGCCGGAGGCCGGCACCGACCTGGCCAACCTGCGCACCCGCGCGGTCCGGGACGGCGACGACTTCGTCATCAACGGGCAGAAGATGTGGATCTCGCTGATCCACGTCGCGGACTACCTGTGGCTGGCCGCGCGCACCGACCCGGACGCGAAGGCGCACAAGGGCCTGACGATCTTCCTGGTGCCGACCGACACCCCCGGCCTGAGCTGGAGCGAGGTCAAGACGCTCGGCGGGCAGACGGTCAGCCAGCTCACCTTCGAGGACATGCGCGTCCCCGCGTCCGCGGTGGTCGGCGAGGTCAACGGCGGCTGGTCGCTGATGACCGGCCAGCTCAACCGCGAGCGCGTCGCGCTGTGCTCGGCGGCGGGCGTGCAGCTCGCGCTGCACGAGACCCGCCGCTGGGCGGAGGAGGCCCTGCTGCCGGACGGCACCCGGGCCATCGACCAGCAGCAGGTGCAGCTCAACCTCGGCCGCGTGCACGCCAAGGTCGAGTACCTGAAGCTCATCAACTGGAAGATCGCGTGGGCGGTGGACCACGGCAAGAAGGTCGGGCCGTCCGACGCGTCCGCCACCAAGATCTTCGGCACCGAGTTCGCCACCGAGGCCTACCGGCTGCTCATGGAGTGCTTCGGCGAGGACGCCTACCTGACGGCGGACGCGCCCGGCGCGGTCCTGCGCGGCCGTATCGAGAAGATGTACCGCTCGGCGCTGATCCTCACGTTCGGCGGCGGCACCAACGAGATCCAGCGCGACATGATCGCGATGTTCGGTCTCGGCATGCCCCGTCCCCCGCGCTGACCGGACCCCACCCGCAGACCACCGATTGAGGGAATTGCGACATGGATTTCGCATACACCGAAGAACAGCAGGAACTGGTGGGCCTGGTCCGGCAGATCCTCACCGAGCGCGTGACCCACGAGGCGCTCACCGCACTTGAGGCGAAGGTCACCGGCGAAGGCGCGCCGCGGTTCGACCGCGAACTGTGGGGCGAGCTGGCGAAGGCGAACATCCTCGGCATCGCCCTGCCCGAGGAGCACGGCGGCTCCGGCTTCGGCGTCCTGGAGCAGCTGCTGATCCTCGAAGAGGTCGGCCGCACCCTGGCGCCCGTGCCGTTCTACGCGTCGAGCGTGGCCGCCGCGGCCGTCGCGGAGCACGGCACCGCCGAGCAGAAGGCCGCCTGGCTGCCGGGCGCCGTGTCCGGCGACAAGATCCTCACCGTCGCGCTCGCCGAGCGTCTGGGCCGCGACGCGGCGGCGCCCGCCGCGAAGGCCGTGCGCGTGGACGGCGGATGGCGCCTGGACGGTGTCAAGACCGGCGTCCCGGCCGGGACCGTCGCCGATGTGGTCCTCGTCCCGGCGGCCACCGACGACGGCGTGGGCGTATTCCTCGTCGCGCCCGGCACCGCCGGTGTGACGATCGAGCCGCAGCTGACCACCGCCAAGGAGATCGCCGGCGAACTCGTGCTCGACGGCGCGGTCGTCGGCGACGACGCGCTGCTCGGCGGCACCGTGGACACGGCGGTCGCGGTGTGGCTGCGCGACCGCGCCACGCTCGCGCTGTGCGCGCTCCAGCTCGGCACCACCGAGCGGGCGATGCGCGAGGCCGCCGCGTACACGACCACCCGGCAGCAGTTCAAGCGGCCGATCGGCTCGTTCCAGGCGGTCGGCCACCGCCTCGCCGACTGCTACATCGACGTGGAGGCGATCCGCCTCACGACGTGGCAGGCCGCGTGGCAGGTCGGCGCCGGCGCCGACGCGTCCGAGGCGATCGCCACCGCGAAGTTCTGGGCGGCGGAGGGCGGCCACCGCGTCGCGCACGCCGTCGTCCACGTGCACGGCGGCATGGGCATCGCCGAAGAGCACTTCGTGCACCGCTACTTCGTGCACGCCAAGCAGAACGAGTTCTCCCTCGGCGGCGCCACCGAGCAGGCGCTGCGCATCGGCGCGGGCTTCGCGGCGCGCCCGGCGGGCGAGTACGTCTGACCGGCCCTGGTCAACCCTGATCAACCCCGCCCCGCGTGTCCTCCGGGCGCGCGGGGCGGGCTCGGCGGCTGTACCGCGTCCCGTTTGCTGCGGGGGCCGCGGACGGCACGGCGCGTTCGGACGGCGCCCGGGAGGAGACCCGGGCGCCGTCCGGCGTTCTTGCGTGCGGGGGCTGCGGGCCCGCCACGCGGATCGGCGGCTCAGGCGGCCCGGGGGCGGGCCAGGTTCTCCCGCACGTCCACCGCCGCGGCCGACACGAGGACCAGGACGAACATCGTCCAGAACGCGGCGACCACCACGTACTCGTATTGGCCGACGAAACGCGTCGCCCACACCTCGAAACCCATGCGGAAGAGCAGCCATCCGGCCACCACCGCGAGCACGCCGCGTCGGGGAGCGCTTGTGGTGATCAACCAGAGGCAGATTGCGGCGGCAACCGCCCACAAGCCGCCGACCACCAGGGCCTTTGCGTCGGCGGCGCCCGGATTGACCGCGCCGAAGGCCGCAAAGCCCCACACCAGCGCCGCACTGACCTGCGGTGCCCACGGCAGCGCGGCGAAACCGGCCAACCAGATGATCTGCGCGGGGCCCTCCAAGCTCGCGTGGAACCAGACGCCGCTGTCCGTCAGTTGGAGGTACGCAACCAGCAGGCATCCCACGAGCGCGAGGACCGAGTCGGGGGTGAACCGGGCGCGTGAGCCCCGCGAACCCGCGAGCGACCCCGCCGGCGGGGGATATCCGCCGGGGCCGGGACCGGTGTGGACCGGCAGTGCGGACGGGCCCGCAGCCACGCCGCCGGGGGCCGACGCAGGCCCGGCGAACTGCGCGGGTGGCGGCTGAGGCGGGGCCCCCGGTCCCGGCAAAGCCGCACCCGCCGCAGGGGGCCCGCCGGCGGGTACGGCCATTCCGGCCGCCGCCCCGGGTGCCGGAGCCCAGGCAGGCCCCGGCCGGTACCCGTGCGCCGTCGGCGCCGTGGCGATCGGTGGCGGCCCGGGCACGGCGACGACCGTGTGCCGGGCGGCCTCCTGGACCTGCTCCAGAGCCGCCCGGAAGGAAGCCGCATCCGGATACCTTTCGTCCGTCCGCTTGGCGAGCGCCCGCAGCACGACGGCGTCGACGGCCGGGGGTACCTCCGGCCGCAGCGCGGAGGGGGCGGCCGGGGCTTTCGACAGATGCTGGTTCATCACCGCGAAGGGCGAGTCACCGGTGAACGGCGGTCTTCCGGTGAGCAATTCATACAGCAGGCAGCCGAGCGAGTAGACGTCGGTACGCCCGTCGACATCGACCCCGTCGATCTGTTCGGGAGACAAGTAAGCGGGCGTACCGACCATGCCGCCGGTGGACGTGAGACGCGTCGCGGTATCGGCGAGGGCTTTCGCGATGCCGAAGTCCAGGACTTTGACGCCGCCGGCCGGGGTGAGCATCACGTTCGAGGGTTTGATGTCGCGATGTACCAGGCCCTGTCCGTGGCTGTGCACGAGCGTGTCGGCGATGTCGCGGGCGATCGTCACGGCCCGGTCCGGCGCGAGTGGGCCACCGCGGACCTCGTCCGCGAGCGTGGCGCCCGCGACGAACTCCATGACGAGGAACGGCACGGGCTCCCCGCCGCCTTCGTCTTCGCCGACGTCGTGCAGCACGGCCACCCCTTGGTGGGACAGCGCCGCGGCGACGCGGGCTTCGCGCCGGAAGCGCGCGCGGAATTCCGCGTGCCGGGTGAGTTCGGCGGGAAGCACCTTGACCGCGACGGTCCGGTCCAGCTCGCGGTCGCGGCCGCGCCATACTTCGCCCATACCGCCACGTCCGACGGGTTCGTGCAGCTCATAGCGCGACGCCAGAACGCGCATGCGGCGGGACTCCTTTGATCGCACGGCCGTCGGCCTCCGTCGGACCGACGAACTCCTGGACGAGACTAGGGCGCGGCCTGCGCCACCCTTCGGTGTTGCCCGGTTCCCCGACCAACGGAAGATACCGAAGCGGCACGGAGAGTGAACATCGCTTTGCGGCAATGGGACTCGGCCGGTGCCCGATCGCAGTCTCGACGTCCCGGACACCGGCCAATAAAGTGACCGAGTCAAGTATGTGATGGGCGGGCGGAGGAACGCGGTGGACGCGGACGTCATCGTGGTCGGCGGCGGCACCAGCGGCGCCGTGCTCGCCGCACGGCTGTCGGAGAACCCCGAGCGGCGTGTGCTGCTCCTCGAACAAGGTCCGGACGACCGCGGCTACGACGCGAGCGTGCTGCGCCCGGCGGCCGCGGGGGACGTGTGGGCGGGTACGCCGTTCGCGCGCCCGTACGCGATGCGGACGGGCGGCGACCGCACGGTCGGCATGGTGCGCGGGCGTGTGCTCGGCGGCACGTCGGCGGTGAACTACCTGGCCACGCTGCGCGGCCAGCCCGTCGACTACGACGGCTGGGAGGCGCGCGGACTCGACGGGTGGGGTTGGCCGGACGTCCTGGCCGCGTTCCGGGCGGTCGAACGCGACGTGGACTTCGGGGCGTCGGACCTGCACGGCGGTGCCGGGCCGCTGACGGTGCGCCGCTCGCCGGAGGACGAACAGGCCGAATCCCATAGGGCGTTCCAGGCGGGCGTCCGGGCGCTCGGGGTGCCGTGGGCGGACGACATCAACGATCCGCGGCAGCTGCCGGGGGTCGGGATCTTCCCGCTGACGGTCACCGGGGAGGGGGAGGGGATGGAACGGCTGACGGTGAGCCGTGCCTACCTCACCGCCGATGTGCGTGCCCGCGGCAACCTGGCGATCCGCACCGGTGTCACCGTGGCCCGGGTGGTGGTCGAGGACGGGCGGGCGACGGGGGTCGTGTCCGCCGACGGGACAGTGCACACCGCGCGCGAAGTCGTGGTGAGCTGCGGCGCGACCGGGTCGCCCGCGCTGCTTCAGCGTTCGGGGATCGGGCCCAAGGCGCTGCTGGATTCCTTGGGCATTGCCGTCGTCGCGGACCTGCCGGGGGTGGGTACGGGACTCCAGGACCACCTGGGCATCGCGCTCCTCTACCGGCACCCGGGCGGGACCGCGCTGCGCGGCGGGCCGGTGCAGCCGGTATGGGTGGGGCGGACGCCGGACTCGGACCGGGTCGACTTCCACGTCCTCACCTTGCCGATCGGCGAGCCCGCGGACGGCGCCTCGCACTTCTCGATCGTGCCGTTCCTGCTCGACGTGACCGGCCGCGGGCGCGTGGCGATCACCGGAACGGATCCGGATGCGGAACCGGACGTGGTCATGCCGGAATTCGGGGCACGCGACCTCGATCGACTCGACTGGCTGCTGTCCCGGATCGCCGAACTGGAGTCGGGCCCGGCGTTCGCCGGACTGGGCGCGGAACGCGTGCACCCGGTCGCCGACTTGGCGGCTTCGGGCGCGGCCGAGGGTCTCGCCGACGGCGGCGTGATCAGCTACGGCCACCTCGGCGGCACATGCGCGATGGGCCCCGACGGCGCGCCCGACGCGGTCCTGGACGCCCGGTGCCGGGTGCGGGGGATCGCCGGGCTGCGGGTGGTGGACGCGTCGGCGATGCCGGTGCTGCCGGCGGGGAACACGTATTTGGGGTGCGTGATGATGGCGGAGCGGGTTGCCGCGCTGATGTGACCTCGGGCTGCGGTGGCCCGCGGCAGGGCGGTTCCGGGTGATGCCCGCCAGGCCTGTGGGGTTACGAGCCCGGGAGGCGGGAGCGTTCGAGCTTCGGAGCGCGCTCGTCCGCCCGGCGTCGTCCGAGAGCCGCGACCCCCCACACCACGGCCTCGGTGGACACCCGGCTCCGGTTGGTGCCCTGGCTGCGGAGCGAGGGTGCCGCGCCCGGACTCGGCGGCGCCTTCAGCCCCTTGACGACGGCTACGCTCGGTGCCGCCCCGGGGCGTTCCGGCCGAGCTTCCTCCCTCGTGCGGTCCGCGTCCCGTCGGGCGGCGCGCGGTTCTCCCTCGCGATCGGGCCGGGCGGGGTCGACACCCTGCTTTCGGAGCTCCGCGGCTCGCCTCACGGCCGCACGCCACTTCGCGGGGGCGTCAGGGTCTCGCGGGTCGATGCCGTATCGCCCGTAGATCTCCCCGAGGTCGGAGTACTCGATCGGAAGACGCGGGGGTCTTTCCTCATCCGGATCGAACACGTGCCCTCCTCGGCCTAGGTGGCACATGCTGCCGCACGCGATCGTGGGGCTGGAAGCGCCCTCGCGGAAGTCGGTGCATCCGGTCCCGGGCCTGTTCAGCTTTTGGACTGTCGGCCTACGGCCCGGGTGGTGCCTGCGACGGTGCGGGGCTGCCGTCCGCGGCATGCCGCCGGTCGCGGCCTCCCCTGCGGGTATCGCCGGGGTCCGCGCCGCCGAACAGGTGGGCGGTGCCGGTGATTCCCAGCAGTCGCCTCAGGAGCGGCGGTTGATCGTCCAGGAACAGGCCGGTGTCCGCCTCGGTGGCTTCGCGGCGGATCGTCAGCAGAGCCGTCAGCCCCGTGGAGTCGCACGAGGTCAGCCGTTCGCAGCACACCCGAAGTGTGCCGGGGGCCGGGGCAGTGTTCAGGAACGTGCGTGCCGCCTCGACGAGTTCGTCCGCGCTCTCCCAGTCCAGGGCGCCGGTGACGCGGATGTGCGCGTCGCCGGCGGGGTCGCGTGCGGCCTCCAGGCCGAAGGTTTCCTCGGGTTGTGTTGTCATGCGGTGGGAACTCCGCCGGGGGCCGGGGGTGTGGCGCCGCGCACAACGGCGCGGCCGACCTTGAGGACGCCCAACGCCCGGGGGAAGTCCTTGAGTTCCTCCTCGAGGACGGCCAGGCAAGGAGCGAGGACCTGGGCGGGTACGCCGCGCGCCGACAGGATGTCTCCGGTCCAGCCGATGAATCCGGCGAACAAGTCCGCGTCGTCGGTGTAGAGCGCGGCCGCGAGGAACTCGACGATGTGGCCGATGTCTTCGGCGGTCCGCTCGCGTTGGGCGTCGCCGTACGACCGCATGGCGGGCAGCCGGGTGTCCAGGCCGGACAACGTGTTGCGCACCAACTGCCGCTTGCGGCGCACGATCAGGGTGTACTCCTGGTCGGCGAGGTGCGGCAGGTCCTCGACGGTCTGGCGGACCGCTCCACTCCGTGGGCGCGGCAGGCCGCGGTCGAGCACGGCCGCGGCGGAACGGGCGTCGGGAGCCCACGCGTCCGCGCCAAGCCGACGGGCGTGGCGGCCGTCCGCCCCGAAGGCCGCACCTCCGGCGAGGACGGGGACGCCCACGGCCTGGGCGGCGGTGATCGCCTTGTGCGCGTCCGGAAGCCGTGTGGGCAGCGACGACGACAACGCCAGGGCGACCGGTGCCGTCTGGTGCAGGTGCGTGACCAGGCGGGCGGTCGGGACCTGCGCACCCAGGAAATCGACCCGGTAACCCCGCTGCTGCAGGACTTCGGCGACGATCCGCGCGGGGAGGGCGTGCCATTCCCCTTCCACGCAGGACACCGCGACCGTACCCGCAGCGCCGTCGGGCGCCGGCTCGACGTTGCGATGCGCCAAGGCGGCGATCACCCGCTCGTGGATGGCGGTCGCGGCATGCTCCTGGGCGACGGTGAGCCGGTCGGCGGCCCATTCGGCGCCCACTCTGCGCTGCACCGGGGCGACGACGTCCAACAGGACGTCCTCGACACTCACTCCGGTGTCCTGAAGTGCGAAGACGACGCCACGGGCGGCGTACTCGTCGCGGCCGCGAACGGCCTGCCAGAGGGCCTCCCGGGCCGGCTCCAACAGCTGGGTTTCGTGCGCCGTCTCGGTGACAACAGGTTCGTTCATGAGGTGAACCTGCCCGGTGTCCGCCCTTCCACCGCCGTCAAATGCGCCGAATGCGATGCCGTGATGGCCATCACGGCTATGTCGTCGTGCCGGTTTCCGCCCAGCCACTCGGCGACGAGCATCTGGATCCGCTCGGTGACGGCCTCTGCGGGCATACCCGCGCACTCGGCCAATGCGGCCCGCAGGCGCTCCTCGCCGAACATGACGTCGCCGAGCGGGCCGCCCTTGGCCTCCGTGACACCGTCGGTGAACAGCAGGCAGGTCTCCCCCGGCCGCAGCACCACCTCGGCGGTCGTGGACGTGATCTCCGGCAGCACGCCGATCAGCGTGCCGGCCGTCGCCGCTTCGTCGACCGTGCCGTCCTGACGCACGATCAGCGGGGCCGGGTGGCCCGCGGAGGTGAGCCGCAGGTGCGCATCCGCGCCCTGTCTGCGCACCGAGGCGAGTACCAGCGTGGCGAAACGCGTATGAAGGCGGGTGAGCAAGGCGCCGTTGAGCAACCGCAGCAGATTCCCGTGGTCGTCGGCCAGCGGGAGCAGCGCCTGCAAGGTGTTCCGGATCTTGCCGGTCAGGACGGCCGCGTCGAGCCCTTTGCCGGCCACGTCCCCCAGGACCGCCAGCGTCTCCCGGCCGGTGTCGGTGCCGGGATGGACGTCGTAGAAGTCGCCGCCGACGCGTTCGGTTTCCTGGGACGCGCGGTAGCCTCCCGCGAATTCCACCCCGTGCACCTGCGTCAGCACCGGCGGCAGCAGCTCGGCCATGAGCGTCTCCGTGACACGGCTCTGCTCCTGGTACAGCCGGGCCGCGGACAACGCCACACCGGCGCGCGCGGCGAAGACGCGGGCGAACAGCTCCTCGGACGCGTCGAACGCGGCATGGTCGCTGCGGCGCAGCAGGATCAGCGCACCGGCGGGAATGCCGTGCCCCGGCAAGGGCGTGACCACGACCGATCCGACCGGACCGGTGAAACCCTCCGGAAAAGCCCAGTCGGGCACCGCCGCGGGGTCGATCCACCGCGAGGGAACGGGTGGGTAGCCCTGGAGGGCCTCCGCCAGCCCCGGTACCGCCTGGGGATCGATCCGCACCGACCGGCGGGACGGCCGGCCGCCGGCGGCGGTGGCGATCGAATGCCGTCGTCCCGCCGACGGGGCCACCAGGACCGCGGCGTCGGCAAGGAATTCCGCCGCCAGCTCGACCGCGACTTCCATGCAGCGTTCGGTGTTCAGCGACGCCAGTAGACGCGAGGACGCCTCGGCGAGGAACGCGGTGCGCTCCTGCTCGCTCTTGAGAGCCGTCTCGGCGCGATGCCGGTCGGTGTCGTCGACCAGCCACCACACCACTTCGCCGTCGGATCCGTGGGTGGCGTGCGCCTCCAGTGCCCGCCGCCCGTGCCAGCCGCGCACCGGGCCGGCCGAATCCCGGGCACCGGCCGCGACTTGCCGGTGCGCCCGCACGAACCAGCGCGGCACCGCGCCGTCGAGCGGTGCGCCGGTGACCGCGGTGGGGAACAGCCGTGCGGCCTGCTCGTTGGCGGCAACGACGACACCCGCCGCGTCGGCGACCAACGCCGGGTAGGGCGCCCGCATCCACGAGGTTCCCAACGACGCCATCAAGTCCCGCGTCGCGTGCGGGGATCGCTCGGTACTCGTCATGATTCCGGGCCCGCGTTCCGCCGCCGGCCTGACCGCCCTCCTCGGAGACATATCCCCCAACACTCTCACACCTCGGGAAACACACCGGTTGTGTCGGATGGCCCCGACCCGGCCCCGGCGGCGGCGTGCGGGGGTGTCGGCGCGGTTAGTGTGCCTCCTCCGTGGGACGCAGGTCCTTGGGGATCAGCGCCCAGCCGAGTGCCGCCGCGGCGACCGGCAGGGCGGCCGCGATGAGGAACGTCGGCGTCATGCCGGCGGTGAAGGCCTCGGAAGCCTTGTGCAGCAGGTCGGCGCCGGCGGTGCCGCCCATGCGGTCGGCGGCGTGCGCCGCTTCGCCGATCGAGTCGCGGATCGAGTCGGCGGTCGGGCCGGAGCCGACATCGGCCAGGTTGTGGCGGTAGAGGACGGACGCGAGGCTGCCGAGCATGGCCACGCCCATGGCGGCGCCCAGTTCGTAGCTGGTCTCCTCGATGGCCGCGGCGCCGCCGACGTACTTGGTCGGGGTGGCGGCCATCAGGGTCACCGACGCGACGGTGGTCGCCACGCCGGTGCCCGTGCCGAGCAGGCCGAGGGAGACCGCGATGCCCGGGTAGCCGAGCGTGCCGAACCGGTCGATCACGTACGGGACGGCGAGCGCGGCGGCCATGAGGACCAGGCTCGCGCCCAGCACGTGCCGGATCGGGAAGCGGTCCATCAGGCGCGGGGCCAGCAGCGACGTCACGATCAGCGCGAGCGGTGCGGGGAGCAGGCGGACGCCGGCCTCCAGCGGGCTGAGGCCCTGCGCGTACTGGAACCACTGCGTCATGAGGAACATGACGGAGCCCATGGCGATCATGCTCAGGAAGATCGCCGCCGCGGCGATGCTGAACGACCGGTCGGCGAACAGCCGGACCTGGAGCAGCGGGTGCTCGATGCGGAGCTGGCGGCGCACGAACACGGTGAGCGTGACCGCGGCGATCGCCAGCAGGACCCACGGCATCGGGTCGGCCACGCCGTTCTTGCCCAGCTCCTTGATGCCGGCCGCGAGGGCGATCATGCCGACGATCGACAGGCCGACGCCCGACCAGTCCCACTTTCCGGCGCGCGGACCGTGCGACTCGGGGATGAACCACATGCCGAACCCGACCACGGCGAGGGCGACGGGGATGTTGAGGAGGAACGCCGACTGCCAGCCCTGGTGCTCGACGAGGAGACCGCCGACGACCGGGCCGAGGGCCATGCCGCCGCCGAAGACGGCGGCCCAGATCGCGTAGGCGAGCGCCCGCTCGCGCGCATCGGTGAAGACGCTGCGCAGGAGGGAGAGCGTGGAAGGCATGATCGCCGCGCCGCCGACGCCGAGGAGCGCGCGGGCGGCGATGACGTGCCAGGGCTCGGTCGCGAAGGCCGCGCCGAGCGAGGCCGCGGCGAAGATGCCGAAGCCGATCATCAGCAGGCGCTTGCGTCCCCACCGGTCGCCGAGCGCGCCGGCGGTCACCAGGAGTCCGGACAGCGCGAGGGCGTAGGCGTCGATGATCCAGAGCTGCTGCACGGAACCCGGCTGCAGGTCTTCGACCAGGGACGGGAACGCGACGTTGAGGATCGTCGTGTCCATCGCGATGAGCAGCAGGCTTCCGGCGAGGATCGCGAGCACGATCCAACGCCGCGGGTCCAGCTGCGGGGCTGCGGAGCTGCGGGTGTCGGGGTGGAGACTTGAATTCGTCATTTGAGACAACAGTGTCTCACATGGATCGCAAATGTTCGAGGGGGTTGTCTGGAGCTGGTGTGAAGCGGCGGCGCGACGACGGTCTGCCGGGGCACGAGGCCGATATGCCCGGACCGCGAAGAGGCCGGTCGGGGGTGCGCTCGCGGTGGGGCGGGTCCGGCCGGAGCGCCGGCCCGCCCCTGGTCCGCTACTTGGCGCTGTTGGTGACCACGGGGTCGGCCGTCAAGGCCACCGGGAGGTTGCCCGTCCGGAGGACTGCCGCGGTGCGGGTTGCTTCGGACTTGGTGAACTGGCCGGTGATGACGGCGTTTCCGCCGGTGAGTTCCTGCATGACCGACGGGGCGATGACGACCCGGCCGTCCAGGGTGATGGCGAAGCGGTTGGTCGGCAGGGAGTTGTCGGCCAGCCTGCCGGTGATCTTGGTGAACTTGTCGGCGCCGGACGTGGTGAACGTCAGGGCGATCTGCCAGCCGCCGGTCTGGCCCGAGGTCGGCGTCTCCGCCTCGGCGGACTGGACGTCGGAGCCGGTGAGTTCGGCGGGGGCGAGCAGGTAGCGCTCGGGCGTCCCGTCCTGCGGCTTGTCTTCGCAGGCGGCGACCACCTGGGCCGACTGGCCGGCGTTCGCCGTCCCGGTGCCGGGGCGCGTGCAGTCGAGGGCGTTGTACGCGGCCACCAACTCGGCCGTCACGCCCGGGTACTTGGCGGGATCCGCGGTCTGCGGCGTGGCGTCGGCGGGCGTCGGCGCCCCCGACCCGGCGGATGCCCGCGCGGCCGACAGCACCGGGCGGAACTCCAGCCGCCCGTCCTTCTCGATCCCCTGGAGCGCGTCCGCGCCGCCGCCCGGGCCGTCCGGCACCATGACCTTGATGGTGCCGTTCTCGACGGTCACCTTGCCGTTCTTGACCCCGGCGTATTCGAGCCGCTTGCGCAGCACCGCCGCGGTCGCGTCGAGTTGGCCGGCGGTGGCGCCGGCGGCCGGGTGGAGCAGGACCGAGGCGGTGTTGCCGCCGGACAGGTCGTTGTCGTCGGCTTTCTCGCTGCCGCAGGCGGCCAGCAGGGTGCCGGTGAGGGCCACGGCGGCGAGGGTGGGCAGAGGAGTACGGCGTATGCGTCGAGTGTCCACGTGCGCATGATGGCAGCCGTCGGCGGCCGGGTCTGGGGGATTCCCCGCAGGTGCGCCCGTCCGTGGACATGCCGGTGCCCCGGGGTGAAGCAACCCCGGGGCACCGGCGGGAAACGCGGGACTACGGCAGCACGACCGTCTTCAGCTCCACCAGCGCGTCCAGGCCCTCCGGGCCCAGCTCGCGGCCGAGGCCGGACTGCTTGTAGCCGCCGAACGGGGCGCCGAAGTCCATCGCCACCCACGAGTTGACGCTGATCGTGCCGGTCGCCATGCGGCGCGAGACCTCGGTGGCGGCCTCCACGTCGGTGCCCCAGACGCCGCCGGACAGGCCGTAGTCGGAGTCGTTCGCGATGGCGACCGCGTCGTCGACGTCGTCGTAGGGGATCGCCACGAGGACCGGGCCGAAGATCTCCTCGCGCGCGATCGTCATGTCGTTGGTGACGTCCGCGAACAGCGTCGGCTCGACGAAGTAGCCCTTGTCCAGGCCCTCGGGGCGACCGCCGCCGACGACCAGGCGCGCGCCCTCTTCCTGGCCCTTCTCGATGTAGCCGAGGACGCGGTCGCGCTGCCGCCCGGAGACCAGCGGGCCGATGTTCAGGCCCTTCTCCAGCGCGTCGCCGACGGTCATCGCGGAGATGTGCTCGGCGAGCTTGGCGACGACCTCCTCGTAGCGGCTGCGCGGCGCGAGGATGCGGGTCTGCGCGACGCAGGCCTGGCCGTTGTTGTTGAACGAGCCCGGCAGCAGGCCCGGCACGGCGACGTCGAGGTCCGCGTCCTCCAGCAGGATGCACGCCGACTTGCCGCCCAGCTCCAGCGTCACCGGGCGCAGGCGCTCGCCGCACAGCGCGCCGATGCGGCGGCCGGCCGCGGTCGAGCCGGTGAACGAGACCTTGTCGACGTCCGGGTGCACGACGAGCTTCTCGCTGACCTCGCGGTCGGCGACCACGATGTTGAGCACGCCCGCCGGGACGCCCGCCTCGATGGCGACCTCGGCCAGCAGGTACGCGTCCAGCGCGGTCTCCGGCGACGGCTTCAGCACCACCGTGCAGCCCGCGGCGAGCGCCGGGGCGAGCTTGAGGACGGTGACGAACAGCGGCACGTTCCACGGCACGATCGCGGCGACCACGCCGACCGGCTCGCGGCGCACCAGCGTCTTGAAGATGGCGCCCTGGCGCTGCTCCTCGAACGGGTACTCGCGGACCAGCTTGGCGTAGTAGTCGAGGACCATGGTCGAGCTGAAGACCTGGACGCCGACCGAGTTGTCGATCGGGCAGCCGGTCTCCTGCGCGATGATCTCGGCGAACTCCTGCAGGCGCCCCATGATCCCGGCGGACAGCCCGGCGATGACGTCGCCGCGCTGGTCGGGCGTGTAGTCCTTCCACGGGCCGTCGATCGCCTTGCGCGCGGCGGCGACGGCGGCGTTCACGTCGTCTTCCGTACCCGCGGGGACGCGGCCGATGACCTCTTCGGTCGAGGCGTTGTGCACGTCGAACGTGCCCGTGCCCGCCGGGGCGATCCATTCGCCGCCGATGAACACCTTGTCGTGTACACGCATCCCGAAACTCCCGTGGAAATCCCTGCCGCGGCCGGTCCTGTCGCCGGACGCACCGGGCTCAAGCCTCCGGCTATGTTTTTGACCTTGTCAAGGGTATGTTGCCTGAAACCTGTTCCAGTCCTGTTCCATGCCTGCTCGACCGCGCGGAGGGTTCCATGACCGCCAGCCCGACGTTCAACCTCGCCGACCTCTTCGAGGTCGTCGTCGACGCCGTGCCCGAGCGCGCGGCACTCGTCGCAGGCGACGTGCGGCTGAGCTACCGCGAGCTGGACGAGCGGGCCAACCGGGTCGCGCACCACCTGGTCGACGCGGGCGTCAAGCCCGGCGACTTCGTCGGCATCCACGCCTGGAACCGGGCCGAGTGGATCGAGACGATGGTCGGCGTCCACAAGGCGCGCGCCGTGCCGATCAACATCAACTACCGCTATGTCGAGGCGGAACTCCGCTACCTGTTCGACAACTCCGGCATGACCGCCATCGTCGTCGAACGGGCGTTCGCGGACCTGGTTGCCGGGCTCGCGCCGGAGTTCCCCGGGCTGCGCCACGTCGTCGTGCTGGAGGACGGCACCGACCCGTCGCACGCGGTCCCCGGCGAGGCCCGCTACGAGGAGGCCCTGGCCGCCGCCTCCCCGGCCCGCGACTTCGGCGAGCGCAGCGGCGACGACCTGTACGGCCTCTACACGGGCGGCACCACCGGCATGCCGAAGTGCGTGCTGTGGCGCAGCGAGGACATCTTCTTCGCGGCGCTCCAGGCGGGCCGCTCGGGCAAGCCGAAGCTCGCTTCCCCGGAGGAACTGGCGGGCGACGTCCTCGCGTCCAACGGGCACGTGATGATGGGCCTCGCGCCGATGATGCACGGCGGCGGGCAGTGGTCGATGTGGAACACGTTCTACATGGGCAACACCTACCTGCTGTGGACCGGAAAGCGCTTCGACCCGGACGCGGTCATGGCACTCGTCGAGCAGGAGAAGGTGCTGTCGCTCTCCGTCGTCGGCGACGGCATGGCCCGGCCGCTGGCCGACTGGTACGAGGCCAACACCGGCAAGTACGACCTGTCCTCCCTGATGGCGGTCAGCAACGGCGGCGCCCCGATGAGCGCGCCGGTCCGCAACCAGCTCGAGAAGGTCGCCGGACTGTTCGTCATCGACAGCTTCGGCGCCTCGGAAACCGGCGCGGCCGCGCGTCAGGCGGGCGCCCCCGGCGGCGCGACCCGCTTCGCGTCGTCCGCGACCACGACCGTCCTCGACGACGACCTCAAGCCCGTCGCCCCCGGCTCCGGCATCGTCGGCCGCCTCGCGGTCAGCGGCCACATCCCGCTCGGCTACCACGGCGACGACGAGAAGACCCGCGCCACGTTCCTCATCGACGGCGACGGCCGCCGCTGGGTCCTCCCCGGCGACTTCGCCCTCATCGAAGAGGACGGCACCCTCACCCTCCTCGGCCGCGGCAGCGCCACCATCAACACCGGCGGCGAGAAGGTCTTCCCCGACGAGGTCGAGGCCGCGCTGAAGTCCCACGCGGACGTCTTCGATGCTGTGGTGGTCGGCGTCCCCGACCCGCGCTTCGGCCAGCGGGTGACCGCGCTGGTGGTCCCACGCGAGGGATCGGCGCCGAGCTTCGACGAGCTGAGCGCGCATGCCCGCACCCAGATCGCCGGCTACAAGGCCCCGAAGGAAATCCACTTCGTGGACGCGATCGAGCGTACGGCGGCGGGCAAGGTCGACCTCCGCGCGGCGAAGTCGCGGGCGGAGGAGCTTTCGGCGCAGTAAACGCACGCGCAACGGCCGCCGCGGGCCCTCGGAGCCTGCGGTGGCCGTTGCTGTTGCTTCAGCCTCGTACGAGGCGGGCGGTGAAGGCGGTCCACGCCGGAGTGGCAAGGGCGAGTTCGCCGCGGAGGGGGTCCTTGCTGTCGCGGACGGCAATGGTGGAGGCGGCGGGGGCCACTTCGACGCAGTCGCCGCCCTGCTGGTTGCTGTAGCTCGACTTCCGCCATGCCGGAAGGCGGAGCCGGCGCAGGGGAGCGACTTCCACGCAGTTGCCGCCCTGCTGGTTGCTGTGACTGGACTTGCGCCAAATGCGCGTCATGGGGGTGGGCGTCGTCATCGGGAACCCTCCAATAGCTCGCGCAGAAACTGGGCAGAGCGGGAGGCCGAGAGCGTCTCGGCCCGAAGAAGATCGTAGCGACGCTCGAATTCGGCGACGCGGACTTCGTCCACGAACAAGTCGCCGTCGCCCATGGATTCGACGTAGGCGACCTCGCCGCGCCTCGGGAGCGTCATCAGCAGCAGGTTCCCGTCCATGCAGGCGTGGAATCCGCACGAGACAGGCAGGATTTCGATGACGACGTTGGGCAGTTCGAGCATTTTGAGCATGTGACTCAGTTGTGCGGCTGCCACGTCGGGTGTCGACATCAGCCGGTTGAGGGCCCCTTCGTCGATGATGGCCCAATACCGGAGCGGTGGATCGGTGCGGTGGAGGACGCCCTGCCGCTCGATGCGTGCCGCGACCTGCTCCTCGTCGACGCCTCCGGGTGCCCGGAATTCGCGGAACAGCGCACGCGTGTATGCCTCGCACTGGAGGAGGCCGGGAATGATCTGCGGCTGGTAGGTGCGGATTCGTGTCGCCCGCTGTTCTTCGCGGGCGACGCCGGCGAACCAATCGGGGAAGCCATCGTGAGCCTCACGCGCCAAATGGGCCAAGTGGTTCAGCATGTCGTTTGCCTCGAGTGCGGCGTCGAGCACCGGCACCAAGTCGGGGTGCGGGCGCCGTTCACCTGTTTCGATCTGTCCGACATGGCTGCCTGATGTGTGGACCAGCGTGCCGAGCGCCTCTTGGGTCAACCCTGCGCGATGGCGGAGAAACCGCAGGTGGTGCCGGAAGAGAGCCCACAGGGACTCGGTTGGGTCGATTGCCTTTTCGGCACTCATGATCGCGGCTCCCCCGAGGTTGCGGCGTCGAGTTGAGGAAGGCCTCCCAACCTACTCCTTGGCCTGTTCGCTCCGTGATGGAACGACTACACAAGGAGGCGCGTGCTTGTGATCGTTCGGCTGCCGCGGTAGACCCGGGGGCCGGTGATCTCGGGAGTGTGTGATGAGTGACGTGTTCCGGCTCGATGGCGAACAGGCCGATGGGGTCGTGGTGGTGACGGTGGATCATCCGCCGTTGCAGCTGGTCGACGGGGCCTTCTTCGGAGCGCTGATCGGGCTGCTGGGGAGGCTCGACGCGGATCCCGGGGTACGGGCGGTGGTGTGGCGGAGCGCCGACCCCGATTTCTTCCTGATGCACGGGGATGTCGCCGCGTTGGCGCAAGTGCCGGGCGGCGAGCGTCCGGTGCCGGAGAAGCCGAACGTGGCGGCGGCGACGCTGGACCGGCTGCACCGGAGCCGCTGGGTCAACATCGGCGTCGTCGACGGCGCCGCGCGCGGGGGCGGGGCCGAGTTCCTCACCGCGTTGGACCTCCGGTACGGGACTGCCGCCGCCATCGTCGGCTGGCCCGAAGTGCCGATGGGGATCCTGCCCGGCTCGGGGATCACCGCGCGGCTGCCGCGGATGGTGGGCCGGGCGCGGGCGTTGGAGATCCTGCTGACCGGCCGGGACGTGCATGCTGCCGAACTGTCCGAGCTGGGCTGGCTGCAAGGTGTCGTGAAGCCCGAGGAGTTGCTCGACCACGCCATTGCCGTCGCACGGCGGATCGCCGCCATGCCGCCCGCGTCCGTGGTTGCGGTGAAGGGTGTTGTGGATATCGCGCTCGGTGACCTTGACGCCGGGATTCTTGCGGAAACCCGCGCGTTGGACGCGCTGATGGCCGCGGGTGCGCACCGGGCGCGCATGGCGGCGTTCCTGCAGGCCGGAGGCCAGACGCGCGGTTGCGAGGCGGATGCGGAGCGGTGGGCCGCCTTGGTGTCCGATCTGGTTGGTTTTCGGGAAGAAGGGGCGAACAACGGCTGATCCGTCTACCATCGGCCTTTTGCCAAGCCAAGTCATGGCCCGTTGACGTCATCGGCGTCGACGCGGGGCGGATGGGAGTACCGGGTGCGGTCGGCGGTAGGCGTGGTGGCGGTGGCCGGGATCCTGCTCGTGGCGGGATGCAACGACGACAAGTCGAAGGACGACGCGAAGCCGGCGACGAGCGCCCCGGCGACGGCCGCCGCGTCACCGCCGGCACTCGCGTCCACGGCCGCGGCGCCGCGCCCGGCGACCTCGTCGGCCGTGTCCGCGCCCGCCTCGGCGGCACCCGCGACGACCAAGGCGGGCGGCGGCTCGGCACCGCAGACCAAGGAAGGCGCGATCCAGCGCTACGAGGCCGTGCTGCACGCCCTCGGGCGCGGAGACCTCGACACCTTGTGCGACATCGCCGGACCCGCCGCCAAGCAAGCCGAGTCCGAGGGCGCGGGTTCGTGCCGGCAGAGCTTCACGATGATGCTCCAGATGATCTCGCCCACGCAGAAGAAGGCACTCCAGGACGCGACGATCGACCCGGCCAAGGTGACCGTGTCGGGCACGACCCGCGTCGACATCCCAGCGGGCGCGATCAAGGCGTCCGTGACCTTCACCGAGGACGAACTCGGCATCTCGACCATGGAGTACCAGAAGGGAAACTGGTACGTGGTGGACTGACCGGCGACTCGACACCCGGCGGGACGTGTCACGCCTGACGTGCCGCGGAATGTGGACGACCTGGCCCCGCACTGTCGGGAGCCCGCGGCAGGCTGAGGCCGATCAGCCCCCCCAGACCGGGAGTTCCGCGTGCATCACATCAGCTTCTGCGCTTTCCTCGACCACGGTTGTCCGGGCGAGGCCGACGACGGTCCGTGGTGGGACGATGCGTCGATTGCCGCGGCGGCACGTGCCTACCTGTTGTCCCGCTGGATCGCCGAGGATGCGCCGCGCGGGTCCGCCGTCCCCGGGCTCTACGCGGTGGGTCGGAGGCACGACCGGTCGAGCCGAGCCAGGGGTGACTGGGTGAACCTGGCGACCGTGTACGAAACGGGCCTGTTTCCGCACATCGACCCGCCGTCCGACAGCGCGCGCCAAGCCCTGGGCTGTCAACCCCTCGACAAGGACGCGTTGGGGAAAACGGTCACCGAGGCGGTACTCCGCCCGTGGCGCGACCACGGTGCGGAACCGAGCCTCCGTGTGACGGCCCTCCTCGACGAGTTCCTGAGCCTGTTGACCGAATACCGCTCGGAGTTCCATGCCGTCGAAGCCGTTGGCTTCGACGACGGCCGCCCGGTGCCGGGGGATCTGCACGTCCTGTCCGCGGGAGCGTACGACGTGATCCGTCTCAGCGTGCTCCCGTACGCACCGGCACCGGTGCGCCGTGGAGGGCTGCTGCCGCACCCCGGCTGCTCGTTCGGCGGGCATGGCTGCTCCGACGGGCATCTCCTGGCCGACGACGACGCCGACCGTGTCCACGCGGCGCTGCGCGCCATGAGCGCGGGCATGCTGCTGAGCGAGGGCCTGCCGGTGAGCAACAACACCCACATATCGTTCGCCGTGAGGCTCGCTTCCCACAATTTGACCGCGGTCGACGCGCAGACGGTGACGTCCTGGATCGCCGACTCCGGTTGGGGTGACGAACTTGCCGCGTGGGGAAGCGAGTTCAATATCGTGTTCGAGCCGAAGTCGTGGCGCGCCGAAGTCGCCGCCTTGGCTGCCGAGTGCCGTGAGACGTACCTGTCCTTTGCCGAGATAGCCGACGAAGCCGTCGCGGGCGAACTCGTCGACGAGCTGCTCCGCGACATGCTCGACGATCCGGTGAGCCGTGTCACCGGTGGCACGGCCGACGGCGACGCCGGCGTGTGTGTTGTGGCTGCGCTCGGCGAAGACGGCTGGTTCGGCCTCGACGAGCCGGTATTCGTGGTGTTCGTCGGTCCGAAGGAGGCCATGATGCTGCGGATCGACGGGGTGGCCTGACCGCGGAGGCCGGCGGGAAATCGTCCGCGGGGAATCGGTGGTCTAACGCGATTCGGGCAGTCCTGCCAACCCCTCGCCCTCGAAGTGATCGAAGGTGACGAAGTCCGGGACCGGGCGGCGGGTCAACCGGCGCGGGTGGTGTTCCGGGTAGCCGAGGGCGAGCATGGCGGCCACCGCGTAGGGGCGGGGGAGGCCGAGGAGTTCCTTCACCTGGGCTTCGCGGCGGCAGAGGAAGGTGGTCATGACGCCGCCGAGGTCCTCGTTGCGGGCGGAGAGCAGGATGTTCTGGGCGAAGGGGTAGACCGAGCCGCCGCCCACGATGCTCTGCCGGGGGAGGTCCGCGTCGGTCACCGCCAACTGCCGCAGGTCCACGGCCAGCACGGCGATCACCGGGGCGCGTTCGAGTTCTTCCACGAAGCGGTTGCGGGGGGCCGGGGTGCTGAAGTCGACGTCGCTGGGCGGGCGGCGCCATCGGCCGTCGTCGTCGGGGGCGAAGGGGACGCGGTCGGCGGCGACGTAGGCGGCGTACTCGGTCCAGCCTTCGAAGGAGAGTTCGCGCAGGGCCCGGCGTACCGGCTCGGAGCGGGCGAGGACCACGTGCCAGCCCTGGCGGTTGCCGCCGCTCGGGGCGAAGCGGGCGTTGTCGAACACCCGGGCGAGGACCGCGTCGGGCACCGGGTCGGCGCGGAAGCGGCGGACCGCGCCGGTCGTCCGCACTACGTCGCTGAAGTCCACAACAGCCGTCCTAGAACAATCGCCCGATCGTGTAGATCAACAATCCCACCAGGGAACCGACCACGGTGCCATTGATGCGGATGAACTGCAGATCGCGGCCTACGTGCAGCTCGATCTTGCGGGACGTCTCGGCCGGGTCCCACGCGCGGACGGTGTCGGTGATCAGCGCGGTGATCTCGGTCTGGTAGGTGGTGACGATGTACGCCGCGCCGTCCGCCAGCCACTTCTCGGCCTTCGCGCGCATCCGCGGGTCCTCCGCCAGGCGCGTGCCGAAGGAGCGGATGGCGGCGGTCGCGCGGGCCCGCAGTTCGCTGGAGGGGTCTTCGGTGGCTTCGACCAGCATCGCGCGCGCTGCCGCCCACACCGACGCGATCAGTTCCTGGACCTGCGGGTGGGCGAGGGTGCGGTCGCGCAGGGCTTCGATCTGGGCGATCATCCGCGGGTCGCGCTGCATGTCTTCGGCGGTGTCGGCGAGGAACGCGTCGACGGCCTGCCGGGCCGCGTGGTCGGGGTCGTCGCGGACGTCCGCGGCGAAGCGGACGAGTTCGCGGTGCACCCGGTTGGCGACCGTCCGGTCGAGGAACTTCGGCGACCAGTCCGGGGATTCCTCCGAGACGACACGCAGCACGGCCTCGCGGTTGTCGACCAGCCACGCGTAGGCCTTGTCGATGACCAGGTCGACCAGGCCGTGGTGCCCGCCGTCCGCGACCACCCGGCCCAGCAGGGCGCCGATCGGCTGCGCGACCTGCCGGGCCGAGACGCGCCGGGTGATGGCATGGCCGAAGACCGACTGCACGTCTTCGTCCCGCAGGATCGTCAACGCGGCGCGGGCCAGCGCGGAGACCTCCTCGGTCACCCGTTCGGCATGCCGCGGCTCGGACAGCCACCCGCCGAAGCGCCGCACGAGGTCCACGTGCGCGAGCCGCTTGCGGACCACCGCCTCGGACAGGAAGTTGTCGCCGACGAACTCGCCCAGGCTGTCGCCGAGCGCGTCCTTGCGGGTCGGGATGATCGCCGTGTGCGGGATCGGCAGCCCCAGCGGGCGCCGGAACAGGGCCGTCACCGCGAACCAGTCGGCGATCGCACCGACCATGCCGGCCTCGGCCGCCGCCTGCACGTAGCCCGACCAGGCGCCCGCGCCGCGCGCCTCGGCCCAGCGGCTCAGCAGGAACACGACCGTCGCCGCGCCCAGGAACGCCGCCGCGATCGCCTTCATCCGGCGGACGCCGCGCGCCTTCTCCCGCTCCGCCGCCGTAGCCGTCCGCGAGGCGGACCGGGGCGGCGTGTCCGCCGTCCGGGTGCCGCGGCCCGCCTGACCGTCGTGATCGCTCATGGGGCCATTTTCGGCACGCCGCGCCCGCGCCGCGGGGAGGCGGTACCGGGCGTCGGCATTTCTCAAACAACCGGCTCGTTCCCGGAGTTCTATGACGGTGTTAAGGAAACCCGCGATACTCTCTGTTGACCATACGGCCCGGTACTCACAGGTCGGGAGACAGTCGTGACGACCCAACAGGCATCCGAGCCCTGGCGCCTGCCGCGGGGCGACGAAGTCGAGACGCACGTGCCGCAAGGCATCGACACCTCGAAAGCACATCCCGCGCGGATGTACGACTATTTCCTCGGCGGCAAGAACAATTTCGCCGCCGACCGCGCCGCCGCCGAGCAGATCATGGCCGGTGCCCCGGAAGTGCCGATCGTGGTGCGCGCCTCGCGCGACTTCCTGGCCCGCGCCGTCCGCTCGGCCGTCGCCGACTACGGGATGACGCAATTCCTCGACATCGGCACCGGCATTCCCGCGCCCGGCAACATCCACGAAGTCGCGCAGGCGATCCTTCCCGAAGCCCGGGTCGCCTACGTCGACAACGATCCGATCGTGCTCGCCCACGCCCGCGCGCTGATCGCCGGCGACCCGCGCGGCCGCACCGGCATCATGCAGGCCGATGTGCGCGAACCCGAGAAGATCCTGGCCGCGCCCGAGGTCCGCGAGGTCATCGACTTCGACGAGCCCGTGGTCGTCGTCCTGTCGATGGTCCTGCACTTCCTGCGCGATAGCGAGGACCCGGACGGCATCGTCGCCACCCTGCGCGACGCGCTCGCCCCCGGCAGCATGCTGATCTTCACGCACGTCACCTACCGCACCGAGGAACTCAAGCGGTTCGCCGAAGAGGTCTACGACAAGGCCAGCGCCCCCGTCGTGCCGCGCACCCGGGAACGCATCGAGGAACTGCTCGACGGCTTCGCCCCGGTCGAACCCGGCCTCGTCAAGGTCATCGCCTGGCGCCCCGACCCCGAGGGTCCGGAACCGACGCCGGAAGAACTCGACACCATGACCGTCTACGGGGCCGTCGCGCACCTGGTGTGACCCGAGGGAGCAATCCGATGACCGGCGAACCGGCACCCGACCACGCCCGCCCCGCGGGCCTCGGGGCCTCGGGCGCCGGGCCGCTGACCGGGCTGCGCGTGCTCGACCTGTCCACGCTGCTGTCCGCACCGCAGATCGCCGCGATCCTCGGGGACTTCGGCGCGGACGTCGTCAAATGGGAGCCGCCCGGGGGCGACCCGCTGCGGTTCATCGGCGCGCAACGCGACGGGCAGTCCCTGCTGTGGCCGTACATCAACCGCAACAAGCGTTCCGTGGTGCTGGACCTGGAGACCGCCGACGGCGTCGCCGCGCTGCACCGGATCGCCGCGGGCGTGGACGTCGTGGTCGAGAACCACCCGGCGGGCGTGCTGCGGCGCTGGGGCGCCGACTGGGACACCCTGCACGGCATCAACCCGGACCTCGTCCTGGTCAGCGTCAGCTGCTACGGCGCCGACGGCCCCTACCGCGACCGCTTCGGCAACGGCTCACTCGCCGAGGGCTACGCCGGGCTTACCCACCTCACCGGCGAAGCCGACGGACCCCCGATGCTCCCGTCGATCCCGCTCGGCGACAGCCTCACCGCCATGTCCGGCGTCATCGGCACCCTCATGGCCTGCCGGAACCGCGAAGTCCTCGGCGGCGGCGGACAACACGTCGACGTCAGCATGTACGAGCCCGTCCTCGGCCTCCTCGGCCCCACCGTCGCCGGCTGGGACCGCTCGGCCGACGCCCCCGGCCGCACCGGCAGCCGGGTGCCCGGGGGAGTGCCGCGCAACGTCTACGCCACCAAGGACGGCCACTGGGTCGTCGTCTCCGGCACCACCGACCGCCAGGTCGCCCGCGTGCTGCGCGTCATCGGCCACGACACCGACGCCGGCAAAGCCCGCTTCGGGACGTCCGAAGCCCGCCTGGCCGCCGCCGACGAACTCGACGCCCTGGTCGCCGACTGGGTCGCCGCAAACGACCGCGACACCGTCGTCGCCGCCCTGGTCGACGCACGGATCCCGGTCGCCCCGGTCAACAGCCTCGCGGCCCTCGCCGCGGACCCCCACATCGCCGCGCGCGGCAACCTCCTCGACGTCGACTCCGGCCCCGTCGGCGACGTCACCATGCCCGCCCCGGCCCCGCGGCTGTCCGCCACGCCGGGCCGCATCCGGGCCGCCGGACCGGCCGTCGGCGCCCACACCGCGGAGGTGCTGGCCGAATACGGCGCGTCTTCGGCACCGCGTGGCGGTTGATCACCGCACGCAGTCGACGTACCGTCAGATCGCGCCGCACGGTTCGACGTTCGGGCTTTCCGGCGCCCGGAGGACCGATGGACGAGAGCACCGTCACCGCCGCCGTCGAGGAACTCCGCCGGCCCCTCCGGGCCGACGGCGCCGACCTCGTCCTGATCCGCGCCGATCCGCGCACCGCCGTCGTCGAACTCCGCCTCGAACTCGACGGTGTCACGTGCCGGGACTGCGTCCTGCCGCCCGACCGCCTCGCCGACGTCGTGGAGAGCGTGCTGCGGCGCGGCATCCCCGACGAGTTCGAACTGGTGCTGCACGACCCCAGGCGGGACACGGAAACCGCCTGACCCGTTCGTCCCCGCGGTTCCGGCCGTCTCCCGGAACCGAGGCCCCGAACCCGCTTCCCGAGGGGGGAATCTGACCATGGGCAGCACCTCCGCCCCGCGCCGCCTGCGCGTACGGCTGCCGGTCGCCCGTCCGCCGCTCGACGTCGGCGCACCGTCCTTCACCGTGGACGGCCCGCTGCGCGGGCGCACGGTCGGACTGCGCCACGAAGGCTCGTGGCGGTCCTGGATGCTGATCGTCGACGCGTGGCAGCGCTATCTGCTCGACGACGGCGCCCGTCCCGACATCCTGGTCGCCAAAGGCCGCGTCGGCGACGAAGGCAAACGCACCCGCAAGGACGTCGACAAGTGGGCCAACCGCGTCGACTGCGGCGTCTCCGGACTCGGCACCTGCGGCTCCTGCACCTCCAACAGCGTCAGCGACGCCGTCGCCCTGGAGAAACTCCGGCGGCCCGCCGTCGTCGCGGTCTGCGAGGAATTCGAGACGCACGCCCGCAATATGGCGTCGTTCCTCGGGCATCCGAGCCTGAAAATCCTCGTCCTGCCGTATCCGCTCGAAGGCCGCCCCACGGACGAACTCGCGGGCATCGCCGCCGAGTACTACCCCAAGTTCGTCGAACTCCTGGGAGCGACCCGATGAGCGGCGGCAAGACCGGCGGCAAGACCGGCGGCAAGACCGGCGGCAAGACCGGCGGCAAGACCGCCGGGAAAGGCAGCAAGAGAGCTGCCGCATATGAGCTCACCGCGCCCGTCCTCGAACTCGACGACGACGGCGGCATGGCCCTCTACGAAGCCTCGCTCGACGGCGGCTGGGGCGACGGCGCACCGCTGCTCGCCGCCACCGACGACCGGATCCACGCCCTGCTGGCGGCCACGCCGTACCCCGGCGACCACGTCCTGGGCGCGCTGCCCCCGCGGCACGGCCTGGCGACCGTCGAACTCGTGGCGATCAACGCCGCGATGGCAGGGGTGGAACCGGCGGCGTTCCCCTACGTCATCGCGGCACTGGAAGCGCTGCTGGTGCCCGAGTGGAACGCGGTCGGCCTGACCACCACGACGTCCAGCGTCTTCCCGATGCTCATCGTCAACGGGCCCGCCCGCGACGACCTGCGTATCGACTACCGGGCGGGCTGCCTCGGCGGCGCGGCCGGGCGCGGCTCGATGACGATCGGCCGCGCGGTCGCGCTGTGCCTGCGCAACATCGGCGGGCAGCGGGCCGGGGAGACGTCCCGCACGGTTTTCGGCCAGCCGGCCCGCTTCGGGCTGTGCTTCGGCGAGTGGGAGGAACGCTCGCCGTGGCCCACGCTCGCCGAACGGCGCGGCTTCCGCACCGACGACGAAGTGGTCACCGTGCACGGCGGAAAGGGCGTGTTCCCGTTCGCGGACGTCAACAACGACCACCCGCGGGACCTGGCCTACGCGATCGCCAAGACGGTCGCATTCCCGCTCAACAACTGGTTCCTCGAACTCACTGGCGAGAGCGGCCAGATCGTGCTGCTGATCAACCCGATGTGGGCGCGCCGCCTCGGTGAGGCGTTCCCCGACCCGGCGGACTTCCAGGAGTACGTGTGCGAGCACGCCTGGCAGCCCATCGACGCCTTCCGCCCCGACAACGCGGCCGTGCTCACCGCCAAGGGCCGCGTGGACGACAAGGGACGGGTGGCGCTGGCCGCCCGTCCGGACCAGTTCGTGCCGGTGGTGTGCGGGGGCCTCGGCGGACTGCACGGGGTGGCGCTGACGACATTCGTGCAGAGCGAGATGCAGAGCGCGCGGGTGGTGCGGTAGGCCGGACAACGCGCGGCAGTGCGGGGAAGGCAGACAAATCGCGCGGTGACCGCCTCGGTTGTCGGGGCGGTCAGTAGCATCATGATCCATGGTGCGGCTCTCTGACCCTGGCGTTCTGGTCTCGCCGGCGGACGCCGCGGGTCAGTTGGTCCAACGGCTCCGTGTCACCGACTGGTTCGTGCGGCAAGGGCCGGGTGGGGACGACCGGCTGGCATACCGGCAATGGGTAGCTGACCAAGCGCGGGAGTACGCGCGTTTGCGTGCGGAGCAGGGCGTTCTGGCGGCGATGCCCGACACGACGGACCTCGGCCGCCGACAGGCGCGCTTCCAGGCGATCCAGGCGATCGACAACGAGATCTTCAGCCGGAACCTCCATATCGCCATGGACGTCGTCGCTGACACCGACGCGGCATCCGTGCCGAACGCCACGGTGACGCAGAAGGACCGGGACGCCTTCAAGTCGTACAACGACCAGGTCGCGGCGGCCCACCGCGGGGGCAGCCCGGCTCCGCCGCTCACCTTCGCGTACTCGCAGGACGACGGCTTGGCGGTGGCCAGGCGCGCGGAGGGCGGGAGCGGCAGCCCGGCAAGCGCGGCCGGACCCGGCCCCGCGCCGTCGCAGGCTGCCCAGGGGCGGCCGCAGGCGCAGCAGAACGCCCCCCAGCAGCCGGCACCACCGACGGCCGGCCGCCCGCAACGCGGTGCGGCGCCCGCCGGTCCTGCGGCGCCTGCACCGCAGAACAGCAGGGGCCCGGCACCCACCGCTGCACCCACGGCTGCGCGTCAGCAGCAGGAGACGGGGCGGACGCAGGCTGGTCCGCCCGGGGCGCAGCCGGGTCGGCCCGCGGCGCGTCCGCAGCGGCAACCGCAACCGCGCTCTCGCGCACAGTCGCAGCAGCCTGCGCCCGCGCCGCCTCCGCAGCGGGACCACGGGCGGACACGAGCCGGCGCGACCGGGGCTCAGCCGACGGGGCCCGCGGCGCAGGGGCCGCGCGGGACGCAGGCTGGTCCGCCCGGGGCGCAGTCTGCCGCCGCGGCGCAAGCGCCGTCGCCCCAAGGCGCGCCCGTGGCTCGCTCGCCGCGGAGTGCGGCGCGGGCACGAACCGG
>NZ_BAABHS010000052.1:0-50268 GCF_039542225.1 Yinghuangia aomiensis
CTGCGAGCCCGTCCGGAACTTCCAGACCACCCCCTCGAACTGCTGCCGCAGCCGCTCGGGATACGGGCCATAGTCACCGATCGGCAGATGCGGCCCGATGAACTCCCACTCATCGTCCGTCAGTTGCACTCGTGTCACACAACACGGTCTACCAGATCAGGCCCTGCCGCGATGGCCACTCCCGCAAACTGATCACAACCAGATACGTGCCCTAGTGACGTCAGGTCATCGCGGCGAATACCAGCAGTGCCATGGTTGGCCCGAGCAGTGCCCCTGCGGCGACCTGGGCCCGAGTGTGGTCGTGCAGTGCGATCCGGGACCAGCCGACGAGCAGGACCAGCATCGATGAGGCCCACCACCACGGCCCAAGGACGAGCGCGGTCATGGTCGCGGCGCCGCCGGCCACGGATGTGTGGACGGAGATCTTCCACGCTGTGGTGATCGCCATGATGACCACGAGCGTTGCCACCATGGTGGCAACGGCTGCCAGGAGTTCCTGCGGCGCGTTCCCGGCCGACATGACGGTGATGCCGATGCACAGCGACGCGAGAATCAGGGGGATCACCCGCAGGCGTTGTGCACGCGCCGAAAGGTGTCGGTCGGACCAGTTGCCCTTCCGGACACCCGATTTGATGACCACCATGGGGACGACACCGGCGAACACCGCTGCATGGATGGCCCAAGCGACACCGACTAGGCCGTCGGATTTGATGCCGACGAGGAAGAGCACGGCGAAGATCCAGGTCTTCGGCTCCAGGCAATCAGTGACCAGGCGCGCGACGCGCGCAGATGCGCGGGGCGTGGCGCTCATGGCTTCGGGGCGCGACGGGGTGACGGTGCTCATGCGTGACTCTCCGCACCCGGCGCGGCGACGAAGGCGCGCACGATCGGCCGATCGAGCCAGCCGCTGACCTGCGTAAGCCAGGCGGCTTCCTCGTCTGTGTGATCGGCGGGGTGCGCGCGGTACGTTTCGTCACCGCCGCCGTGCTCGTCGTCGGCGGCCCGTTGTGCGGCGGTGGTCCACCACATCGCTTCGGCCGCGATGTGGGCCTCGTCTCCGCTCAGCCCGGACGCTTCCGCCTCGGCGAGGGCCGCCTCCCACAGTCCGTTCGGGGCGATGTCGCGCAGGACGAGCGCAGCGTCACGGATCTCGATGATGCGCCGGTGCAGCCGGAAGTCGGTGTCCCGCAGGTCGAAGCGGCTTGGCTGCTCTTCCATGTCAACCAGGACGACGTGCGGCACGGGGCGCGTGGCCAGGACCCACAGCGGTTCCAACGCCCGCAGCGCGGTCCACTGGCGCCGGGCCCGGACAGCGGCGGCGTAGGCGGGATACGAAGTTCCCGCGCACACCATGGCGATGGTGATGATCTTGAGCCACTTCGACGCAGACTCGAAGCCCGAATCCCCACCAGGGAACGGCTGCTTCAGCTGGCTTGCGACGAGGTACAAGGTCCGCAGGATCGTGTAGCCGATGCCGGTGGCAGAGCCGATCGCCATCAGGACGAGCGAGGTGCGAAGCCCTCCCTGGGCGATGCGTGCGCTGCGCGCGAACAGCACCGTCGCGATCGCCATAGCCAGTGCGACGTACGCGACGAAAACGAGCTGGTAGCAGGTGGCCACGGCGTTGCCGGCGTGCTCGGTAATGAAGTAATCGTCCCCGGGACGTCGCCCAGGGATCGCCAGGAACAACCCCGCCATGGTCACAATCGAAAGCGCCGCGACCACGTAGCGCGGAGCCGTAAATGGGAGCGGTACCCAATCGGCCGACTTGGTGGTCAGAGCCGTCGCCCAGTTGATCAGCGACAGCATCGCGATGATGCCGATGCAGTGCTTCAGCAGCGTGCCGATCTGGGCAACGCCGGTGGCCTGCTCCAGGAACGAACTCACCTGCGGTATTCGGACCGTCAGCGCCAGCGCCAGCGCAGCGAAGGTCATCCACAGAGGAGATTCGCGCAGCGAACGGCGCAGCGGTGGACGCCGCCACACGACGATCGCCCAGGCGGCGAACACGATCGCGATCTCAAGCGAGGAGGTCACCGCCCACCGCCGATCCGGCGACCGCGCGTCGGGGCGAAGAGGTTGTCATGGAGGCGGGAGAGGACCGTACCCTCGACCTTGGGTATAGCAGCGGCGGGAGCGGTCAGGAGGCTGGCCATCAGCTCGGCCTCGCGCTCCTGCTCGGTGTCGTACCGCGTGCGCCCGAGCATCAGCTTGACCGTTGACGGATCGATCTGCGGCGCCAGCGAAGCGGACAGGACTTCGTCCACCGGCCCGAAGTGATCGCACAGAATGTGCGCCAGCTCATGGGCGATGATGTGGCCCGCGTGCGCACGCGATGTCGAACCGTCGTACCAGACGAAGTCGGCGTTCCCGGTGCCCATCCACATGCCGCACGGCATCCCGGACGGCGCGCCGTCGGGCAGCGGGAGCACATGCAACGGGCGCCCTCTGTGAGTCGCTACGTTCTCGCACAGCACATCGATGTCGAAGGGGTCCGGTATCTCAAGTCCGGCCAAGCGGCGGGCGCATTGCGCCCGCAACGTCTTGATGTCCACGCGATCGTTCCTTGGTCGTGCTGGGATGGCGCCGCGGCGATACCGCGACGCCGTCCTTCGTGCTGGGAGTGCTGCGCCTCCGCGGAACCCCGCAGAGCGTGGTGCCCTAGGTGCCGTCGTTGTTCTCGTCGAGGTGCTCAAGCCGACGCGCTTGTTCGATCACGCTGATGATCATCCGAAGACTGTCCGGGGACAGGCCGTTCGCCCGTAGCGCGACGGAGCGCACATCGTTGTCTCTCATCGACTCAAGCAACGCGCGCTCCTCGGGAAGCACCCCATCGGCCGAGCCGCTGAGGAAATGCGCAGCAGGCACCCCGAAGAAGTCGGCGATGGCCTCCACTGTGTTCACCGTCGGGTTGGTCTTCGAGCCGCTGCGCAACTGTTGGAGCAAGCTCGCCGACACCGTTGTCCCGTCGCCCCGTGCGCGCCGGTTGATCTCGTCCGAGACCTCTTGGTTGCTGTAGGGGCGACCAGGACGGCTACGGAACAGAGCCTCCAGCTTGGCCGCCAGGGACGGCAGCTCTGCTGAGCGGGGCAACGTGGAACCTCCGGGAGTCTGAGCTTCCTGGGGACACTACAGTGCGCCAACTGGGATGATCAACACTATGGTGTGCGTCTGCTCCCAAGCCCGCCCGGCCTTTGGCTCGGCGCCTTCGGGTGCCGCCTCGGTCCGACGCGGACCCCGCGGCGTTCTGGCCCTGGGGGCGTCGCCGCGTGCGTAACGATCCGGTCGGGCGCTGTATCCGGTGGCGCGGGGGCTTCGGAACCCCTGCGTAGTCCTGACCCGGGATCGGCCAGAGCCGATCATCCGGCACGATTTGGTAGTCCTGGGCGGGGCCGGGTTCCGATCCGCCGCCTTCCCAGTCGGTCCAATCCCGCCACAGCGGATGGGCAACGACCATGATCCACGCGCCAGACCGGTCGCGTCGCCAGCGGATCGCGCGTGCGACGACGGTGCCCGTCCCCTCCGGCATCTCGACCCATACCCACGGCCCGCCGGTCGATGGAGGCGGGGGAGCGTCGTCGGGCGGAGGGCGATGCCGTGGTGCTGCAGGGTTGGCGCCGTGTCCGCCGAGCGTCGCGGCGGCACGTTCGCCGAACGTGCCCCATGCACCCGCAACGTCGTCCTTGCGCCCCATGACTGAATCGTACTGGCGTTCGAGTTCGTGCTGCTGGCCGGCCAGAGAACCAGACCGCCGGCCAGCACACGTGGCTTGCCCTGACCCTCGGCTCGGGCGCGGGCTGGGCCGAGTCACGCACGCCCGGGCGACCTCAGGCGCGCTGAGGCAAGAGCCAGAGCAGCGCGCAGTTCGACTTCGATGTGGCCGAGGACAGGCGGCATCAGCCCGTTCAGGACGACGTCGGCGTGTCCGGAGCGTGTCGGCACGATCGACTTCCCGTCACGGACGCCTGGGGAAGCGGTTGATTCGGCACCCGCCAGGGCGGTCCCAGGTGCACCAGCACCGATGGAACATCACGACGAATCACGCGCCTTCATCCGACTGTCTGGCTACGTCAGGGTGCAGGTGTGCGGGGCTCCCGCTCGGGGCGGATTGTGAGAGCCCCGCACACCGTGCTTAGCCACCCGCCGAGGCGCGGTGGCGTCCAGAAGGCCGACCTGAGGCGCCGCTGGAGCCACGCCACAGGCCGAACACCGTCTTGAGGATCCCGGCTGGCACCAGGCCGAGTTGGCCTGCTCTGCCGGTGTTGTTTACGCGCCCCTGTTCGGGGACGTGCAGGACGCACGATCCGCGGTCCGGGTTGTCGGTGTCGGACATGACGGGCTCGGCGTCGGTCAGAACGCCGCACTCGATCAGGCAGGCAACCACCTGATCCAGCGCGGCGACCGGACCGAACACCAACACCATTCCCGCGCCCGCGGGGCCGTCGTCGACCAGGTCCACACCACCCTCAACGAGCACGCGCCCAGCCGGGTACTACCACGAACGGGCGTATCCCGGGCCGACCCAGCGTGCGGCGAGCCCGACCTGTTGCCCGCGGGTCGAGGCGTGCAGCAGGCGCCGGAGCGGTCGAGGGTGGCGGGTATGGACATCATCGTGTTGTTGGACGACTACGGTCGGGCATTGCACCTGCACGGCAAGCTGCACGCCGGCCGCCCCAGCAGTTTCGGCTCGCAGGCCCCCGGGCCGCTGACGCTGTGCGGCAAGCCGACCGCGGCCATGGAGGTCCTCGGGCCACGAACGGCCGGACCGGGTGTTCCGGTTTACCCGCCGAGTCTGGAGGGCGCCGGCGAAAGGCAAACGGTCGGTTGTCCGGTGTGTGCACGCCGGACGGCACAGTGACTGCCCATACGGACCGGGCCGAGGCGCGGCCTTCCCGCAGATCAGCCGGTGCTACGGGATTGTGTGGACCGTGGCGCCGTCGATCCACCGCGCGAGGACGCTGAACGCCGCGAGCTGCTCCAGGCCTTCGTCCTCGGTCAGCTCGGGCAGGTTGTTGTGGCTGATCGGGTTGCGGATCGCCCGGAAGCAGCCTTCCCCGAACGCCCGGACACCCTCCTGCATGCTGGTGAACGTGGGGCTTCCGTCGTCCGAGATGACGTGTAGGCGGGGCTTGTTCGGCTGCGGCGGGTCGGTCCGGATGACCTGGTTGATCAGGTCCTTCTCGCCGATGTCCTTGCGGCCTACCTTGTCCTGCAACTCGGCATTGACGCTCACGGCCGCCGTACGTACCGCCTCTCGGTAGTGGCGATTGGCCCAGAGTCCCTTCGCGGCCTCCCAAACCCATGGGTGCAGGTGGGAGGCGTTCAGGCGCGGAGCGTTGTCACCAAGGTTCGCGCGGACCTCGGCTTCACGCTGGAGTGCGACCTTCGCACGGCGGGCAGCCTCGTTGTGCTGGAACCAGCGGTTTCTCCCGTTTCGACCATCCGGAACGCGGGAGCGCCAATCCGGGATGACGACGTCCAAAATCCTCTCCACCACCTGCGCCGATTCAACAACCTGCGCCTCGCTGCCCTTGGTCCTCGTGGCCGTCGTGAACACGCCCGGTGCCGCCGCGCTACGCATGATGGTGAGATCGAGGAACACATCCAGCTCCGCGATGGCCCACTCCATATTGATATTCACGCCTCCGATGATGAGTCGTGCCACTGACGTGGACAGGGCAATCACCGAGGATCGTCGGGGGAGAGGCAACGCGGCCTTCATCCGCGGCATCCTCGACCACGCGTCGTCCTCGGTGGCGGCAGGTCCGGGGTCGGGCCCGCGCCCTTGGACCGGAATCCTGGCGATCAGATGCGCTGGTGCGCCGCTCCGGGGGTTCGAGCGTCGGTGCGGAGGGGCGTCTCGTCGTCGGCTGACGTGGCTGCTTTTGCTCGGCGGCGTAGATCTGCCGACTTCGAGGAGCTAGTCACGACGAAACTCCACGGGCGAACCTGGCGTCAGGTCAGTCTCCACGCTCAGAGGATGTTCCAGCTCTGATGGTCGTCACCGTTTTGGAGGCCGCGAATGCGGCGTCGCACCTCGTCAAGCGTCGGTCCGGGTTGGGCCTTGCGGGCGTTCGTGCTGATCATCCGGAGTTCGCGTAGGCCTCGAAACAACCGGTAGCCCTTCCAATCACGCACGTCTCGTCCGTACGCGGCCGCGAAGTCGTCGTAGTGGTCGGGTGGGTAGCCGAAGCGGCGGCAGTGGACGTCGATGGTGACCAGGTCCCATTCCGGGGGGCCGACGACGGCGCTGTCCCAATCGCATAGCACGGTGCCTGTAGGCAAGATCAGGGCGTTGCGGTGCTGGGGGTCGCCGTGCAGAACGACGTCTCGAAGTTCTGGCATATCCGGGTAGCAGCGGTCGAGTTCGTCGAACCGGTCATTCAGGATCCCGAGTTCGCGGTCGGTCAGGGCCGTGGTCGCGTCGATCGACCTCCGGATCGCAGCGAACGCGTCGAGCCGGGGAAGCGGTATCGACGGCAACCGGAGTTCGTGCAGAAGCCGGAGGGGCCTGCCGAGCTCGGCTGCAGCTACGGGGAAGGATGGTTGCGGGATGTACGTCCAATACGTGACCGCGTGGCCGTCGACCAGCTGCGGCTGGTCGACGCCGGGGTAGAGCGACACCGTTGGGAACTCTTGATCCTGGAGCCATTGCGCGAGCCGGGTCGTGGCCACCGCCGCTTCGATGTCGCTGCCATGGCGGAGGATCTTGACGACCACGGGTTCGGGCGCCAAGAGGAACACCGCGTTGCTGTGACCGCGCAATAGCGTGGCGCCGCTGCTGGAGAGACCGACCCGGTTGCAGGCCTCGGTCAGCAGCTCGTGGATCTGGTCCTGGGCGAATCCGCCCGCCAATGCCTGCGGCATGGACATCTCGATCGGGCTCCGATGTGTGCGGGGGCCGGTCACAGTGCCGGGCTGCCGCCTGCCGGAAGCGCCAGCACCTCGTGCAGCTCCTTCACCACGGGAGCCGAACGTAAGGCTACGGGTACACCGTCGAGCACATGTTGCGCTCGCGCGTTCAGGATCAGGGTCCGATGTGCGGTCGGAACGCCCTGCAATGCGCTGATAGCCAGCTCGCAGGCATCGCTCAGAGCGTGCTCGTGGAGGTAGCAGACCGCTTCGTCCAGGTCCAGAAGCGCGGGGTCGATGCCGCTGGACGGCGGATACATGGCCTTGGCGCGGACTTGCGCTGCGCGTGCAGCTTTCAATTCGCCGAGGTACGTCAGGGTCCCGCTCATGTAGAGCAAGAGCCGTCGCTCGGGAAAGCCGAAGGCGTCGGCCTGGTCGGCATTGACTTTCGACTGGGTCAGGTCGAAGAGTCGTTGCGCTTCCGCCATGGCGGTCACGGCCACCGCAAAGTCGCACGATCGGGCCGCGGCTCGGGCTTCCGCCGCGGCTGCGCTCGCGGCGACCGCGGAGTGTTGCTGCGACAGCAGTTGGCGTGCTTCGCGGGCAAGCCGTAGGGAGTGTTCGGGGACCCCGAAGTAGTAGGGGAGCATGGCGGCGTGCACCAGTGTTCGAGCCTGGAGCTCCGGATCGCCGGTGTCCTCGGCCGCGGCCCGCGCAGTCCGGTGCCAGCCTGTGGCCTCGTGGATGGCGCCGAGCTTCATCAGGGCGTCGGCGACCAAGGACGCCAGCAGCGCAATGTTCTCGGAAAGCCGGAGCTGGACGAGACCGGGCTGGCGATCTGCTGCAATTGCCTGTGCTTCCAATACATCCGCGAGCAACTCCGGGAGAACCGCGGCCGGCGGGGTCATCGTGTAGTGCGCGCGATAGTCCTCCAAACGGAGGGCCAGGTGGTCGAGTTGCTTGTGGGTGACGGTTCCGGTGGCGAGCGTGCGGTCGACGAGGCGACGGGCGGACCGTAGGGCGGCCATGGGATCCGCCCCCGCAGCGGGTTCGTGCCGGGGCGCAAGAGACGTCGGCGGCGTCGACACTTGGAGCACGAGCGGCACGGATCGCCCTGACGCTGCTGTCGCTTCGATGGTTGCGGACGCGTTGGCTTCCATGCGGGTCATGTCTCCGAGAAGGAGGAGATCCTGCGCCGGCATGCGTCGCCGGTCCTCGACGTCGATCAGCTGATCGGCCGTGGTGCCATAGGCGGCTGCCAGGACCCGGAGGACCGGGAGGGTGGGACGACGGCCTCCTTGAGGCCATGACTCGATGTTCGAGATTCGGGGGCCGTCCATGCTTGCTGCGCCGTCGGCGTCTACGCCACATGCCGCGGCAGCGCGGTTGTAGCGATCCGCAGCGGCCTCCTGGGTCCAGCCATGGGCGACACGGTAGGCGGAGCGAGGGCGAAGTCTGAACTGGCGCCCCATCTCGGCCGCGATTCGGTCGATGCCCAGGTCTTGCGCGGCCAGTTCTTCGCGGAGTTGCCGCTGCTGGTCCTTGATGCTTTGACGTCGTGTCTGCGGCACGTCTTCCCCCGTATCCGCGACGGATTTTGCACCCACGGTAGCCGTCACGGAACGCGCGGGCGATGCAAATCGATGACGGCTGCGGCAAGTTCTGGTGCCAAGTTTTGGGCGTTCGCGCAGGTCAAGCCGGGTGCATGTGTGGCAGGCAATCCGTGGAAGCGTGTACGGGGTGTTCGTCTCCCCGATGCGGGACGGTAAGTACCACCGAAGCCGGTGTCGTCTTCCATGAGTTGCCTATGGATGGCGCCGGACACGCGAGCACGAGGGGGTCGGACGCATGCCGGAGGAGTTGAATCGCGTCATCGTCGACATGACGGTGCCGCCGACGGAATCATCCGTTCCCCTCGTGCGCCGTGCTGTTCGCGACGCGGTGCACCCCGCGGACCACGTCGACCCGGACGCACTTGGCGATCTTGTGCTGGTTGTCAGTGAACTGGCCGGCAACGCGGTGGTCCATGCCGGCGACGTCAGTCGGTCGATTCGGGCGCGGTGTTTCGCGCAGCCCGGTCACTGGCGTATCGAACTGCATGATGCGAGTCCCGTCCTGCCACGACTCCGACGTTCGGTGGAGGACGGCGACAGCCACGGTCGCGGCCTGCGCATCGTCGAGCGACTGTCGCTGAGTTGGGGCGCGGCCACGTCGATGCGCGGCAAGTCGGTGTGGGCTTGCGTCGCCGTTCGGAGGCGCTGCCCCGACGGCGGCAATTAGTGCAGGACTACTTAATCGTCTCGGTGCCGAGCTGACGATCGACTTAGCCCGAATCCGTCCTGCGTCCGGCCGCCCTGCTGTGGCGCCGATTGAGGAGCGTGTGTGAACCCCGTCCCCGATGCCGCCGGAGAGGGCGCAATCATTCTGCCACTGGCAGTGGTGCCGCCCCTCAACAACGAACCCGGCTGCGGACTAAAGCTGTTGCTCAACGACAGGACCACCGTCGTGTGGACCCTCGAGATCCCGGACGGGCCGTTCGGGGCCGTTCGCGATGCGGCCTTGGGCGTGACGCTGATCTACGAGAGCGTCCGGACGGTAGGCGGCTGGCAACGCCAGTTTTCGGCCTGGCGGGACTCGCAGCTCCCGGATGTGCTGCGGGTCTGGATTAGGCACTCCAAGCACACGTTCCGTATCGCATCCGACCTGGACGAAATTGTCCGCGGGCTCACGAAGTTCGATCCACGGGACGCGACGTGACCGCCGGCCTGCAGTGGGAGGCCGGCAGTGTGCCGGCGGAACCCCCGCCCTTGATGACGCTGACGTACTTCCCGGGCGCCGACCTGCTGCTCTATGCAGTTCGGCGCGGCAATCAGGAAAGGGCCGACACGCGGCGGTACCAGGGCGAAGCCGAACTTGCCGAGGCCGCGGCCGCCGCGCGGCAGGCGGCCGCCTACTTGAACGCCACGGCGGCTGGCATCTACAGCCTGCTCCGTGTACGCCATGGCTGGTCGGTCGCGGAGGTGGACGTACACGCCGCGTTGTCCGTGGACAAGTGCCCGGACGAGCTTCCGGTCGACATCCACGCCTCGACCGGACCGGCGGAACACGCGACCTGACGCTGGGCCTGCCGACGGCCTATGGGGCGGCATCGTCCACGGGGGCCGCCGCCCGGAACCGCCTTCCGCACCCGCACCTTTGCAACGGGGGATCCATGAGTACGCCCAAGTCCCACGGAATCACATACGTGGACATCGCCGCCATCAAGGGGGGACAGGCACGGATGGTCGTCCGCCGGAGCCCACCGCGGTTCATGACCGCCTTGGCATGCCGGGACGACACATGCGCTCACACCCCTTGTCCGCCGGGCCCCTGCACGCGTGCCGAGTGCGCGAACGAGTTGGTGTGTCGCCATGTCCCGCTGCCGGTGGGCCCGATGACGTTGACGAACTCCTTCGACTTGGACGCGTCGATGGCTGCGCACATGTGGGTGCAGCTCGGGACGTTCCTGCTCGCGCACGACACGACCGGCACGGTACTGCGTGCGCTCGCCGAAGCGGACGCTGCCATGAAGTCCGGCGGGTTGCGTTATCCGACTACGTCCCCCAGGTGACTTGTGAAGGCGAGAGTGCTGGTGAGCGCGGAGGTCGTGCGGTTATCGCAGGGTGCCGGTGCGAGCCGCGAAATCGCGATTGTCGCGGACGTTCGCCGGCGCGTACAGCGGTCCGCTGGGCACCGTTTGGAGCGCGGGGCGGCGTACCTCTCCGAGGGCGGAGCGCGCACTCGGTGGCGCTGGTGGATACCGCGGTCGAATCCGGCCGCGTGGTCGCAGCCTGCTTGGGCTGGCGGGCGACGACCGCCGAATGGTGCTCGTTCGGCGGCCGTTCGACTCTGTGAGCAGTCCGATCGGGGCCCGCGGCCGCAGTGCCGCTGGGTCCTACCCGACCGCATCTCCCTGGAAGACGAGGGGTTCGCATGAACCAACAGAGGGACCGGTTATTGCAAGCGGTACTCTGCGCTGCCGCGGACGATCCCATTGAGGCCGTCCGTGCCGCCACGTGGGCCGGTGACGTCCACCAGGTCGTGACGGACGCCCCGGACGCCGTGGCGATCGACCCGGCGTTGTTGACCCGGTGGGTGGCCGCCGTGCTGGGCAAGCACGCGGCCCGCGTCCTCGTCGCGGGCACGGCGGATCGTCGGCTTCTGCTCGTCGAGCGGGCCGGAAGGCGTGGTTGTCACCTCGATGGCCTTCCGCGCCAGGACCGGGCGGTCCGTCAGGCTGTGTGGTCGTGGGTTGTGGCAGACCTGTCTGGGCGCCCGCACTCGTCAAGGGACTGGCCCGCTTGGGCCGATGGCCACGTGGAGCTCGAGCAGCCGGATGGCTGGCTGTCGTTGGCCCGGGTCGACGACGTCGCGGTGCACCGGCTGAGCCGGCCACGCGTCCTGCTCGCCGCGCTGTATCACCCGGAGTTCTTCCCGCTGCCGCGGTTCCCGCTGGGGATCTCCGACCTTGCCCGGGCGGCCCGCGGGACACTGTCCGGTCAGGTCGCTTTGATGGACATGCAACTCGGCGCGACCGTGGACGACATCGTCGAGGAGCTGGACGTCGGCCCCGTCGACATCCTGGGTGTTTCTGCGACGTTCGGTCAGCACGATCTGCTGACGCGCGTGCTCGACCGCGCATTTGCTGTGCCGACGCCGCCGATGGTCATCGCGGGTGGCAGTTTGACCGCGCGCAACGAGGCTCTGCTCTTGGAGCGCTATCCCCGGCTGCTGATCGCCCGCAGCGCCGGGGAGACGACGATGCAGGATCTGGTTTTGCACTGGCACGGCGATATCGACCGCGGCCAGGTCCACGGCATCGGCTACTCCGGAGTGACTCGGGGTGGGGCGTTGTCGATCGGTCGGCAGCGAACCCCCGCCGTGCCAAACCGACAGCAGACGGACTTCCTCCCGGAGCTGGATCTGCTGGACGCGACCTTGGCAGCGGGTGGGGTGGCCCAAGCAGAGGCGTCGCGTGGCTGCACGGATGCATGCAGCTTCTGCCCGCGCTCGCACAAGGGCGTGTGGGCAGGTGGCGACGCCGATTCACTGCGTTGGCTGATGGAGCGTCTTGCTTCGGTCTTCGATCGCCATCCGGACGTGTCGCGGACGCTGTATCTGGTCGACGAGGAGTTCATCGGCCGCGGTGACCAGGCGGCCGACCGGGCACGCGAGATCGCCTCGACGGTGCACCAAGCAGGCTTTCGCTGGGAAAGCAGCTGCCGGGTCGACCAGGTCGTCCGGCCCGACCGCGGCTTCCTGTGGCACTCCGAGCGGGTGCGGTTGTGGCGCGACTTGGTTGATCGCGGTCTGCGGCGGTGCTTGTTCGGGGTGGAGTCGGGTGTCGACAGCGTCCTGCAGCGGTTCAACAAACGCACGACGGGTGAGCAGAACGCACTTGCGGTTCGGACGCTCTCCCTGCTCGGTGTGCCGACGCGGTTCACCTACATCACGTACGACCAGATGATGACCATGGACGAGTTGGTGGCCACCTGCGCGTTCCAGGGGCGGCGGGATTTGCTGCTGCGGCCGCGTCCGGATCTGTCTCCAGAGCAGGTCGTCCGTGCTGTCCGTGACCCGCAGTTTGTAGCCGCGCACGCGACCGGTCGTCCGTTCTACTCGGGGATCTCGTACCTCCTGGTGTCCATGGAGTGCCTGGTCGGTGCCGCCTATACCCGGCGGGTCCAAGCGGCCGGCCTAGCGGGCGAACCCGATCCGTCGATGGGCCGGGTCGATGCTCGGTTCGCGGACTGGCGGATCGGCATGTGCAGCGCCTGGTCACAGCGGTGGGTGGACCGCCACTTCGCGTTTGACTACACGCTCAAGTCGCTGGAGAAGGTGCTGGACGGGGCACCGCGGCAGGCGGTTCGGGCGGCCAGAGCGGTGATCAAGGACGCGGCCTACGCCGTGCTTCGTGGCGCGATCGCCGAAGCTCGCAGCACCGACATCGGGGCAGACCACGCCGACTTGGACTGTCGACTGCATGTGCTGCTCGAAGGCGAGCTGGCGGAGCTGCGAAGGTCCATGGCGTACACGGTGCCTCGGGTCCGCACTGCGCTGTCGGCCAAGACGGCGGCGGTTCTTGACGGGGAGTACGCGCGCTGGCTGGCTACATACGAGTGGACGCTGATCAATGTGGCGGACCCGTGCGGAACCTGAACTTGCCGAAGAGCGGGGGTGCCCTTGTGTGCGACCGGGTGCCTGATTGTGGTCTTGGCCTGTCTGTCGGCAGGCCAAGACCGGCCCCGTCAGGCGGTGGGTTTGGCCTTCTCGGGGATCGGCTGCCAGTCAAACTCGGGGCAGAACCTCGCATAGGTGACGAGCTTCCATGCTGCGTAACGCTCCAGGTCGCCGCTTGCGCGCAGCAGGTGCTTGACCCAGGTGTAGGCGACGCGTTCGGTCTCGGTCATGTTGCTGTCGATCTGGTCGAGCATGCGCGTCGCGACGGCGAAGTCCTCCGGCGTCAGGGCGCTCAGGTCCACCTCGACACCCTCGCGCTCGAAGGCGAACACCAGTCGGGTGGTGCTGTAGCTCGTCCGGCGCTCGGCGAGGAAGCGTGTGTGCGGGGCGAGCGCCTGCATCAGGTGGTCACGACGGTCGACTGGGTAACTGATGCCGAGGTCGAGGTCGGATGCTTCCAGATTGCAGCGGATGCCCAGCGAGCCGACGTCACGCGGTGTGCAGCCCGTCCAGGCGGCAACTTCCGTGGCGACGGCTTCGCGCAGGGTCAACAGCCGGGCATCGTGCGCACGCATCGACGCGTACAGGGCACGTGCCCGCTCGAACTCTTTGGCAGTGAAGTCGCCTTCGTCGGTCCACGCTTTGGCGAGGATCGCGTCCAGGTCCAGCGCGGTCTGCGGCACCGCAGTGCTTGCGGGGTTGGTCATGGCGCCCCACCGTAGCGCTACGCCCAGCACGGAATCTGCGTAATCGTCATGAGAAGAGATGAAATTGGAGGGACGATGACCACGCGGTCGAGCGGTGCGGGTCGACGCGTTCTGGCCGGAGGGCTGGAGGTCAATCCGCTGGGGGTGGGCTGCTGGGCGATCGGCGGGCCGGACCACAATCTCGGCCTACCGATGGGCTGGACGACGGCCGACGACGACCGCGCACGTGCCGCCCTGGAGCGGGCATTCGAGCTTGGAGCCAACCTGTTCGACACTGCGGACGTCTACGGTCACGGGCACAGCGAACGCCTCGTCGGCTCACTCCTGCGCCAAGTCCCGCGCGAGGAAGTCGTCGTCTCCAGCAAGGTCGGCTACCTGCGAGACGAAGACCACCCGTACGAACCGCGACAGATGCGGCGCCATCTGGAGTCCACGCTGGACAATCTCGGTGTCGACTACCTCGATGCCTACTTTTTCCACAACGCGGACTTCGGCGAAAAGGACCGCTATTTGGCCGGCGCCGTCGAGCAGATGCGCGATTTCCAGCGGCAAGGGCTGGTGCGGGCAGTCGGCATGCGGGGCCCGCACAGGTTCGCGACCGAGCGCCTGCAGGTGGCGAAGGCGGAACGTGACGACAAGCACGCTCGGTTCCATCGCCTGTTCGAGGCGATTCGGCCGCAGTTGCTCGCCGTTCGCTTCAACGCCCTCACTCCCGTTCCCGCGGGCGCGAGGGTCTTTGCCTTCGCACGCCGCCATGGAGTGTCCGTCTTGGTGAACAAGCCGCTCGCGCAGGGGCTGCTCACGGGGAAGCACACCGCCGTCAGGCCGCCGCGTTACGGCGATGGCGACCACCGCAACCGCAAACGGTGGTTCACCCGCGACGCCTTGACGGTAATCGAGGCAGGCTTGGCGCCGCTGCGCGAACGGTTTGGGGGAGACCGGGCAGCCTTGGTGCGGGTGGCGCTTCGGTACTGCCTTCAACAGGATGACAACGCTGCGGTCCTCGTCGGCTTCACCTGCGAAGAGCACGTCGAGCAGAATCTGACGTGTCTGGGCGAGCCGCTGACCGAGGACGAACTGGCCTTCGTGCGCGCTGTTGGCGCCCGGCTGCAGCACGAACTCGATTCGTCCGGAGAAGTGTTCCTTGATGAGGTCGGGACCGAGCGGGACGGAGCGGGGCAATGAGTGGGCTGCGCGACGAGACCGAGCAACTGCTCCTGCTCGGTGAAACGCGCCCGGACCGTCCGATGCCCGGCGCATTCCGGATTCTCACATGGAACGTGCAACACGCCGCCGAGAAGCGCTCCCGCACCCAAGCCGCATGGCTCGCGCAACGCGAGGACGCCGACGTACTGGTCCTGACGGAGGTCGGACACGGACCGGGCGGGCTCGCGTTGGCCCAGGCTCTGCGCGAGCACGGTTATCGCGTGATGGAGCCCGTGTGCGCGGGCGACAAGTACCTCACGATCCTGGCCTGCCGCTTGGACGAGATGGTGCAGGTCGACGTCGGCATGACCGTGATGCCGCATCGGGCGCCTGCTGCCCGGATCGCGACCGGCCGACAGGCCGTGGTCGTGGTCGGGCTCTACGTGCCGTCGCGTGGTGGCCCTGGTGAGCAGCGCAACGTCGCCAAACGAGCGGTCCAGGACGCGTTTGCCGCGCGCCTGCCGAAGCTGATTGCCGACAGTGGCGACACGCCACTGGTCGTGGCCGGTGATCTGAACGTCCTTGAACCCGGTCATCAGCCGCACCACGACGTGTTCGGCGTCTGGGAGTACGACTTCTACCGGGCCTTCGCCGCAGCCGGGCTCGTCGATGCTTTTCGGGCCCTGCACCCGGAAGCCGTCGAGCACAGCTGGTTCGGACGTGCCGGGAACGGCTACCGGTTCGACCACGGGTTCGTCAGCGCCGAACACGCCGACAGCATCCGCACCTGCACCTACCTCCAAGAACCCAGGCTGGCCGGGTTGAGCGATCACGCCGCGATGCTGCTGACCCTCGACTTCGCCGCCGTCTGACGTCCAAACTCTCGCGCACCACGCCTGCCTCCTTGCCCGGACCACAACGCGACGCCGCGCGTTTTGGCGGTGTTCGCCATGCGTTCTGGGTCGTCCGGTGGTGTTACGCCGCGCTGAAACGGAGCCCTACCATGTCCGCCACCATTTCCCCGCCCGTCGTCGACGATTACCTGCAAGCGCATTGGGCGGTCACCGAACTGCGCGGCACCGCGGAGGATGCTGCCGCTGCGGTCCGACAGATCGCTACGGCGATCCGCAGCCGCTTCCCCGGATCGCAGGCGTCCGCGGACATGTTGGCTGGGCAGTACTTCGTCGCCACCGAGTACGCCGACGTGCGGATCTGCGTCGGCAGCCGCAACCCCGGCCGGTGGGAGATCCTCGCCCTGGTCCAACCTCAGTCCGGCCCCCGGACGCAGCGCTTGTTCGTCGAGCACGTGGCCGAGGTTCGTCGGGCCGCTCTGCGGGTGGCTTTCAGCACGACCGAAATCGCCTCTCTGCACGAGCAGATGCCGCTCACCACGTCGATGCCACGACGGCTTGGCGTCCGTGCCCTAGCCGGAGTCAGCCCATTCCTGACGGTGCATCACATGACCGACTTCCTCGTCATGGTCGACGCCATCCGAGCCATGGGAGTCACCACAGAAGCCATCACCGTCCTCGACAAGGGGTACTCGTATCGGTACACCGACCGCGTCGACGCCCATCTGGAAAGCCTGGGCATTCGCGTCTACCCGTGGACCGAAGCTGGGCAGGCACTCAAGGACCACTCCGACCGCGCTCGAGCGCAGGGCCGACGCGGACTGCTCGTCGACGACGGCGGATACACCCTCCCTGTACTGGTAGATCAACTTCCTCACTTGATTGCCGAATACTGCGGTTTGGTGGAGCAGACCACCAGCGGCATCACCAAGCTGGAGATGTACGGCGACGATCTGCCGCTGCCAGTCTTCTCCGTCGCTGAATCCCGGCTCAAGGCGACCATCGAGTCATACGGCATCGCGGACGCCGCGTGCCGCAACATCCTGCGGCTCCTGCCTGATGAGAAGTTCGAAGGCCGGCCCGCACTGGTTCTGGGCTTCGGTCGGATCGGGGAGCAGATCGCGGAGGTGCTGCGGGACCGCCGGATGCGTGTTGCGGTCTACGACCGCGAAACCGTGCGCCTGGTAGCTGCTCACGAGCGCGGCTTCGTCACCAGCCGCTCGCTTCCCGAACTCCTCACCTGCCATGCGCCTTTGCTGATCGTCGGATCGACCGGCCGCACGTCCCTACGGGGCGAACACACTGCTGCCCTGCGAGCCGACTGCTACCTGGTCTCGACCACCAGCCGACAGGCAGAGTTCGCGCTTGACGAGCTGACCGACGAAGCGGTGCGAGTCGACGACCTCGGCGTCAGTACCCGGCTGCACTACCAGCACGGTCCGACCGCGACCGTGCTGGCCCACGGCCAGCCGGTCAACTTCTACGAAGCCGAGTCCCTGCCCAACCGCTACGCGGACCTGATCCTGGCCTCGCTTCTGGTCGGCGCCGCGCACCTAGCCCGCCCCGATCACACGCTGCGCCCCGGCCACAACGTGCGCGCCACCGACCGCGTGCTGGAATCCAGCGGATTGCTGGAGGCGTACTACGCGCGATTCGGTCCCAGCGGGTTCGACCGGGGCGGACAGGGATGACCGACCAGACCAACGCCCGTCGCGAACGCTGGTTCACGTCGGCGGAGCTGCCTGTCATCGCATCCAAGCCCTACCATCCCACGCGTGTCATGGCGGTCGTCCTCGCCCGTACCAAGCGGCGCCGTCCGGTCCACCCTGTCGCCTTAGCCGACGACGAGGTCATCCGCACCTGGACACCCGGATTCCCTCACCGCTGCGCCATGGAGCTCGCCGTCAAACAACGGGTGCGCGCCGTGTCCCTTGTGGACCCGAGCGCGGACGCCGACTCCGCCGGCCTGGCCCTGGCGTTCTCCTCCCATCTGACGCGGCTCCGCGCGCCGCTCGATCTCGGCACCGCAGCTGTCACCAACACTCACCTGCGACCTGCTGCAGCCGGCTACCTGCGACTGCCTCACTTCGCTGTTCTGGTTACCGCAGGCGTGCCACGGGACGTCGTCGTGTGGGAGCTGATGCCCGAGCTGCACGTCCCGGTGTGGTGCGGGCTGCCCGCTGCCCGGATCCCCGAGTTCTCGCCGCGTGATGTCGCCGCTCTGCTGACCGCCAAGCGCCTCGCCCGCGACGGGACCCTCGCGGACTCCGGACCTGCGGGCATCAAGGTCTGTGCCCTTCTCGAAGACCGCTACTTCTCGGTCCGGCTCGTTGTCCAGCATGCGTCGCTGTTTCACGACCTGATCACCGAGATCACTGATGCATCCCCATCCGTTCCTCCCCAGCCGAAAGGGCGCCTGTGAACACCAACACCTGGAGCGGCAACCCCGCCGACCTGGCCGCCGCCTACGCCCACCACTCCACCACCCTGCGCGGCGCCCTGCGCCACGCCTTGGTCACTCGCGCCCTGCTCTCCCACTTGCCACACGGCTCCTGCAGCGTGCTGGACATCGGCGGCGGCACCGGCGAACAGGCCATCGCGCTCGCCCGGGCTGGCCACACTGTTACCGTCCTGGACCCCGACCCGGCAATGGTTGACCAGGCCCGCGACCGCGCCTCGGACGAACCCGAAGAAACCGTGGCGCGCATCACCCTCACAGTTGGCCCCGGCGAGCTTGCGCTCGACCTGGTCGGGGACGGCTACGACGCCGTACTGTGCCACGGCGTTCTGATGTACGTCGATGACCCCGAGCCCCTGCTGCAGACCCTTGTCGCCGCTGCAGCGCCCGGAGGTGTGGTCTCCGTCCTTGCCAAGTCCGATGAGGTATTGGCCTTCCGCCCCGCGCTCGAGGGCCGCTGGGCCGATGCCCTGGCCATGCTCGACACCAACATCGAGACCGGCAACTTCGGTGTCACTTCCCGCGGCGTCGACCGTGACGACGTCACTGCCCGCCTGAGCGACCTCGGTGCCGCAACCTTGGCCTGGTACGGAGTCCGGACTTTCACCGACCACCTCGGCAACGCCCCCGTACCCCCCGACTTCGACCAGATCCTCGAACTCGAATGGCGCGCCGGCGCTCGCGACCCCTACCGCCAGATCAGCCGCCTGTGGCACCTCATCGCCCGTAAGGCCCCGGCATGACCAGCATCCTCACCATCACCGGAGCCCTGCGGACCGCCCGCACGTACTGCCCGCCGGTCTGCTTTCCTTACCACGCTACGTGGCGCCTGTTCCGGTCCACGGGGCTCAAAGGCCACCCAGGTTGGCACCGCGGCTTCTACCGCCTTGCCCTCGACCGCACCGGCCTCACGCACCGACCGCGGCTGCGTGTCCTGATCTGCGGCGCCTCCGACGAAGCGATGCTCGCGACGCTCGCAGACCTACTCGGCATCGACCGCCTCGACGTCTACCTCGTGGACCGGTGCGCCACCCCGCTGCGGCTCGCGCTTGCCTACGCCAATCATGTCGATCTGGCACTCGTCACCCGCCAGGCCGAGGCCCCGCAACTACCCGATTTCGGCGCACGGTTCGACCTCGTCATCACCGACGGGCTGCTCTCCCTGCTACCCAGCGACGCCGTGCGCGCCACTGTCTTCGCGCTCGCCGGCGCCTTGCGTGAGGACGGCGTCCTGGCGTACACCGCCCGCGTCGCCCAACCCTCGCGCTCACGCCTCGAGTACGACCGGCCGGGGCGGTGGATCCAGGCGGCCGCTGTCCTTGCCGCTTACCCGGGGCCCCCGGGACAGCGGGCCAGCCATGCCGTGAATGTGCTTCAACGGCCGTCCCGCACCAGCCCGTTCACCACCTCAGAGCACCTTCGCGACGCGTTTGCCGATGCATTCTCGGACACCGCGGTGTACATCAACGACGGTCCGGCCAGTTGTGCGCAGCGCCTGCATCCGGCCCACTGCGCCGGCGCTACGAGCCTCCGCGTCGGTGTCCTCGCCCAGCACCCCCGCCGGCCCGGGAGCAAGACATGAGTTACGCCGACGTCACCATCCTCGACTACCGACCGGGCGAGAGCCCCGACCTCGACGACAGCCTCGCCCACCTCGCCTACGAGGTGGTGACGGGCTGGCCCGACCAACGCCCCATCAGCGCCGGCCTGGTCCGCTCGCGCCTCCAAGCCCCCGACAGCGCACCACCCACCATCCTCGCGCTCCGGCGCACCCATCGTGGCTTGCTCGTCGGCGCCGCTGCCCTACGCCATCCCGATGGCCTCGGAAGCCGAGGCCGCCTTTGGGGACCAGTCGTCCACCCCGACCACCAATACCGCGGTATCGGCCGCACCCTCTTCGCCGCCCTGCCAACAGGCATCCTGTGCACGAGCGCCGAGATCCCCGCCACCCGAGCCCGCGGAACCGAGTTCTACGCCTCCGCAGGCTGGCGTGCAGGTGAACCTCACCAGCTCCTCAAACGCGACTTGCCCCCGCCCTCGAGCGTGATTCGGATGCCGGCCACTATCGGTCCCCACGACGGCCGCGATCTCACCACCGAACTCGCCCGCCTCTACGCTCAAAACCGGCCCCGGCACAGCCCTGCGACCGCAGCAGGCACCTTCACGCGCTGGACCCGCGACGAACGCTTCGCACCCCGACATCTCTGGATGGCCACCCAGGCTGGCCGCCTGCTCGGGGCTGCCCTTGTCTACCCGCTGGAACACACCGCGCCCAACGAACCTCGTGAAGCCCTTCTCGCCGACCTCCTCGTCCAAGCAGCCGCCGAAATAGGCGCAGACGAGATACGGCTTGCCTTGTCCAGCGCAGCCTTGAACTCCGCTTACCTCGTCGGCGCGCAAGTCGCGCGCTGCGTGGCCGATACATGCATGGACCCGCACGGCGTGCTGCAGAAGCGCCTCGGCTTCGCGATCGTCGACAACCTGCTCATGTACCTCAGCCCGTGAGGCATCGCGCGACGGCTCATCGTGCCTGGTGGCGCGTGCCCAGACAAAGGAACCGGCCCCACTGGTGCGCCGTCAGGAACACTCCCGCTGCAACCAAGGCGTAAGTAGCGCCACGCAAGATCACCCGCCGCGTCGCGGAAGGTCGGGTCTGTCTGGTCTGGTCTGCCGGCCGAAGGCAGGACGGCTTCTCCTGGCAGTTCAACTGCCTGCTGCGGACCTCGTCCGATGGCAGGCCGACCGCGACGCAGAGCCGAGCGCTTGGTGCTCGACAGCCAGATCCGCAAGACCGCCGCCAACGTGCAGGCCTCCGTCCAAGGCGTAGATGCACGCCAGCGCATCACCGGTCGTCAGCGTCACATCGCCGTCGACACCCTCAGGCTGCTGCTCACGGCCTGGGTTACCGTGACGCCAACTGGCCGAAGAATCCGACAGGCGCCTCCGGGCGGGCCAGGGCCGTACGCGAGCCTGTTGAGGCCGAGATCCTGCCGGGAATGCCGCCGGGGCACTCAGTGGTCTGGGTAAACAAGGCCGATCTGATGGCGTGCGGCGTCGAGAGTCCGCATGACGGCGACGGATTCGCGCAGCGGCATGATGGGGCTCTCCAGCCGACCTACTCGGACCTGCTCGTGGACGTGCTGCACTTGGCGATGAAGGCCGCCGCCGGCGGTCTCCTCGCTACTGCCGTCGCGCGCCGCGGGCAGGTTGAAGCGCTCTGTGGTGCCCTGGGAGTGCAGGACGAGTTCGTCGGGGCAGTGCATGAACAGAGGAAGTTCGATGTGCCCGGATGTGCCGGTGATGCGGGCGGTGCAGGCCAGCCAAGACTGTATGGAGGATTTGGCGATGCCGATCGCTCCATCGGCATATCCGCAGACAACCGCAATCTGCTCGTCGACACCGGTCGGACCGAGGCGGCCGGACGCGGCGACGCGATCAGGCTCCCCGAGGAGCATGCTGATCAGTGACAGCGGATATACGCCGAGGTCGAGCAAGGAACCGCCGCCCAGGGCGGGGTTGAAAAGGCGGTGGGAGAGGTCGTCGCCGGGAAAGGGGATGCCGAAGTCCCCTTCGACCGACAATACGGATCCGATCCGCCCCTCTTGCACCAATTCGCGAAGCTTGACGTAAGCGGGAAGGAAGCGAGACCACATTGCTTCCATGAGGAACCGGTTGTTCCGCCTGGCGGCGGCGACCATCTCCTCGGCCTGCGAGGCGTCCAGAGCGAACGGCTTTTCGCAAAGGACATGCCGTCCGGCGTTCAGGAAGAGCAGCGTGTGCTCGTGGTGATGCGAGTGCGGCGATGCGACGTAGACGAAGTCGATGCTGTCGTCGGCCGCCAGCAGTTCATACGACGGGTATCGCCGTGTGCTGGGGATCCCGTACTTGGCGCCGAAGGCGTCGGCCTTCTCTTGGCTTCGGGACGCGACCGCCGCCAGCTGGGCGTCCGGGATTCGGCCCAGTGCGTCCGCGAACCCGTTCGCTATGGCTCCTGTTCCTGCGATGCCCCAGCGGAATGACACGTGGCCTCCGATGCTGAATAAAGAGTGATTCGACGGTCGACTGGACCGGGCCGCTTTCGCCCCGCCCGCGGCGGATGGGAAACCGGCCCGTCGTGCGTCAGCTCTCGCGCTTGCCGTCCACCAATCGCGGGATCCGCAGCGGGTTGCTCTCCTGCAGTTCCGGCGGAAGCAGTGCGTCGGGGGCGCCCTGGTAGGCGACCGGGCGGAGCCAGCGTTCGATGGCCGTGATGCCGACCGAGGTCGAGGTCGATGTGGTCGCCGGATAGGGCCCACCGTGGTGTTGCGCAGCGGCGACGGCGACTCCGGTCGGCCAGCCGTTGACGACCAGGCGACCGGCAAGCTCGGTCAGGCGAGCCAGCAAGGCGCCGCCTGCCCCCTGGCCGGCCGCTTCTTCCGGGGACACATGCAAGGTGGCGGTCAGGCTTCCGGGCGCGGCTGCCAGGACGGCTTCGATCTGCGCGTCGTCGTCGTAGCGTGCGATGACGGTGACGGGGCCGAAGCACTCTTCGAGCAGCGCCTCGTGGGCGCTGCCGGACGCGACGGCGTCGGCGGAAACGGTCAGGAGACCGGGCTTTACGGCGTGTTCGCCTTCCGGCCCGGCCACCACGGGCGCGGTGACGCCGGGCAGTGCCAACCGTTCCGCGACGCCCCGGAGGAAGTTGTCGCGCATGCGGTGGTCGAGCAGCACTCCCGGCTCGGCGGCGGCGAGCTTCCCGGCGAGTGCGGAGACGAGGCGATCGCCGGCATCCCCTGACGGGACGAGTACCAGGCCGGGTTTGACGCAGAACTGGCCGACGCCGAGCGTTGCGGAGGCTGCGAGGCCTTCGCCGATATCCGTGGCGCGGTCGGCTGCGGCACCTCGGGTGACCACCACAGGGTTGAGGGAGCCCAGCTCGCCGTGGAACGGGATGGGCACGGGACGTGCGGCCGCGGCGTCGAAGAGGGCTCGTCCACCGCGCACCGAGCCGGTGAACCCGGCCGCGGCGATCAGCGGATGGCGGATCAGGTCCAGTCCGGCCTGGAAGCCGTGCACCACGGAGACCACCGCGTCGGGCAGACCGCAGTCGGCGGCGGCGCGACGGAGAACCGTGAGAACGATTTCGGAGGTCTCCGGGTGGTCGGGATGTGCCTTGACCACGACCGGACACCCTGCGGCGAGCGCGCTGGCGGTGTCGCCGCCGGGGACCGAGAAGGCGAGCGGGAAGTTTGATGCGGCGTAGACGGCGACGACACCGAGGGGAATCTTGTAGCGCCGCAGGTCAGGGACCGGCGGGGTGATCGTCGGGTCGGGGTGGTTGATGATCGCGTCGAGGAAGGCTCCGGCGTCGACGGCGTCGGCGAAGGCTCGCAACTGCGTGCACGTGCGCCCGAGTTCGCCTTGAAGGCGGGTCTCGCCGAGCGCGGTCTCGGCATCGGCGGCGGCCACGATCGCCTCACCGGCCGCCTCCAGCCTTGCGGCGCACGCCCTGAGGAAGGCGGCGCGCGTCGGGCGGCCGGCCAACGCGCTGCGGGCCGCGTGGGCGGCTCTGACCACGGCGTCGACATCCGTGGACGCGGCTTCGTCGGTGACGCGGACGCGATGCCCGCCGGTGCGCGGGTCGATGCTCCAGACGGGTGTGCTCAACGGAAATGCCCTTCTCGCCTCGTTGACAGCGTCGTTTCCGGCAGCTTAGCGTCATGTCGGTATTCCGAACCAGTGACGAAATTTCGAACAACAAGGAGCCTGGGTATGCGGATCACGCGAGTCGATACGTACGTCGTCGGCACGCCGTGGCGAAACCTGACCTATGTGGTGGTGCACACCGACGAGGGGCTTACCGGCGTCGGCGAGACCCGCATGCTCGGCCACACGGACGCGCTCCTCGGCTACCTGGCCGAAGCCAAGGTCAACCACATCCTCGGTTCGGACCCGTTCGCGACCGAGGACCTCGTGCACCGGATGAAGTACGGCGACTACGGCCGCGCGGGCGAGATCGTCATGTCCGGGATCGCCTGCATCGAGATGGCCTGCTGGGACATCAAGGGCAAGGCCCTGGGCGTGCCGGTGTGGCAACTGCTCGGCGGCAAGGTCACCGACCGGGTCAAGGCGTACGCGAACGGCTGGTACACCACCGAGCGCACCCCCGAGGCCTACGCGGATGCCGCTCGCGCGGTCGTCGAGCGCGGCTACCGGGCGCTGAAGATCGACCCGTTCGGTGCCGGGAAATTCGAACTTCCCTACGAGGAAGGCCTCTACGCGGTCTCCCTCATCGAAGCAGTCCGCGACGCCATTGGCCCGGACACCGAGCTGCTGCTCGAAATGCACGGGCGGTTCAGTCCGTCGACCGCGATCCGGCTCGCCCACGAGATGGCGCCGTTCCGCCCGGCATGGGTCGAGGAGCCGGTGCCGCCGGAGAACCTCAAGGCCCTTGCCAAAGTCGCCGCGAAGGTCGACCTGCCGATTGCGACGGGGGAGCGGATCCACGACCGGATCGAGTTCCGTGAGCTGTTCGAGTCCCAGGCCGCGGACATCGTCCAGCCCGACGTCGGCCACATCGGCGGCATCGCCGAGACCCGGAAGATCGCCGCGACCGCCGAAACCCACTACATGCTGGTGGCCCCGCACAACGTCGGCGGATCGGTGCTGACCGCCGCATCGCTGCAGGTCGGCTTCTCCACCCCGAACTTCAAAATCCTCGAACACTTCAACGACTTCGCCGACGCCGAGATCAAGAAGGTCGTCAAGGGAGCACCCGAGGTCGTCGACGGCTATTTCGACATCAGCGACGCGCCAGGCCTCGGTGTCGAGTTCGACGCCGACGCGGCCGCCGAATTCCCCCAGCAGCGGGCGCACTTCGACCTCTTCGCCGACGGCTGGGAGAAGCGCACGCCGGGAGCCGGGCGTTGAACGCCGGACCCGCCGGAATCGCCCTGGTGGTCGACCGGCCCGGGACGTTCCGCTTCGTCGACCATCCGTCCGCCCCACCCGGGCCCGGCGAAGCCCGGGTGCGGATCCACGCGGTCGGTGTCTGCGGCAGCGACCGGGAGGTCTACCACGGCACTCGGCCCGCCGGATACGTCCGCTACCCGTTGATTCCCGGGCACGAGTGGTCGGGGATCGTCGAGGCCGTCGGCGAGGGCGTCCCCGATTCCCTCGTGGGAGGCAAATGCGTCGGGGAAGGCTTCCGCAACTGCCAGGTCTGCGACCGCTGCCGTAACGGCGAGACGACGCTGTGCACCGCGGCGTACGAGGAAACCGGGTTCACGCGCCCCGGTGCGATGGCCACCACGCTCACGCTCCCTGCCCGGCTGCTGCACGTCCTGCCCGACGACGCCGACCTCGCGTGCGCCGCCCTCCTGGAGCCCGCCGCCTGCGCTGCGGCCGCGGCTCTGCGCGCCGACGTACGCCCCGGCGACCGAGTCGCCGTCGTCGGCACCGGTGCGCTCGGTCTGCTCGCGGTTCAATTCGTCGCCGCTTCGTCACCGGCCGAGCTGCTGGCCGTCGGACGCGGTTCCGGCCTCCGGGCGCGCGCCGAAGCCTGCCGCGCCGCGGCGTACCGAGACGTCGAAGGACTCGACATCAGTGGAAACTTCGACATCGTGATCGAGGCAGCCGGGGCACCGGGGTCGGCCCGCACCGCGGCCTCGCTCCTGCGCCGCGGCGGACGGCTCGTCCTCGCCGGCATCCCGGCGCCGGATGCGCCCGGCCTCGATCCCGCGGACCTGGTGGTGCGGCAGTTGGATGTCCGCACGGTCTTCGGCGCACCGCCGGCCGCATGGGCGCACGCCGTGCGTGCCTTCGGCGCGGGCATTCTCGACCCGCGGCCGCTCATCACCCATCGCCTCCCGCTGCGGGACTTCGCCCGTGCGCTCGATCTGGTCGGCAGCGGAAGCCCGGAGGTGGGCAAGGTACTGCTCTTCCCCTGACCTTTGCCTCCGCCGACCAAACCCGCCCGGTTCATCCCAACGCCGCTCCGCCCGGCCGGTACTGAAGGACACAGCACATGACCACACCTGCCACTCGCCGTCGCCCTGCGGAAGGACCTCTTGCCGCACTCGGGCTCGCGGCTGCCCCGCTCGACCCTGCCGACGCCTCGCCTCACCGCTTCCCTGACGGCGGCTCGTGGCGTACGGAACTCCCGTCTGTGGAAGGGCCGGAAGCTCTTGCCGTGGTGTTGGAGGAAGCGGAGCGCCTGGATGTGCCGATCCACCGGGTCAGCCAGGGCAGCGGCGTCTGGATGCTTACCGACGCCGAGATACACGAAATGGTCGCCGCGTGTGCCGAACGCGACGTCGAACTGTGCTTGTTCACCGGCCCGCGCGGCACATGGGACATCGGTGCCGGAACGCGCACCCCGTCTGGCGGAGCGGGGCTGCGCGCGCGGGGACACGACGCGGTGGCGGGATGCGTCGAGGACGCGGTACGCGCCACCGAAATGGGCGTCCGCTGCCTGCTCGTCGCCGACGAAGGCGTGCTGTGGACCCTGCACCGCGCCCGGGTCGCCGGCATCCTGCCTGCCGACACCACCTTCAAGGTGTCCGCACTCATCGGGCCGGTGAACCCCGCCGCCTACGCGGTCTTCGAAGGCCTCGGCGGTGACTCGCTCAACATCCCGTCCGATCTCACCCTCGAACACCTCACGGAAATCCGGCATGCCAGCCGCGCCCCGATGGATCTGTACATCGAGGCGCCCGACGACCTGGGCGGATACGTACGCATGTACGACGCGGCCGAACTCATCCGCCGCGGTGCGCCGCTGTACCTGAAATTCGGCCTGTCGAAGGCCCCCGCGCTCTATCCCTCGGGCGAACACCTCCGCGCCACGGTGCTGTCGGCTGCGCGCGAGCGGGTGCGGCGTGGGCGGCTCGTCCTCGACTTGTTGGAGCGGCTGGGTGCGGCGGAGGGCATGTCGCCCCTCGGCTCCCGCTTGCCGGGTGAACTCGTACGCTTCCCGGTGCCCGACCCGCAGGACACGCACACCACCGGAGGCAACCGCTAGTGGGACGACTCGTTCCGGCCGTGACCAGGGCTTTCGACATCCTGGAAAGGTTCCTCGACCACGACGGCCCCCTCTCCGCCCCGGAGATCGTCCGGCAGACCGGACTCCCGCGTACGACCGTGCACGAGCTGCTGGCCACGCTCGTGGCGCGGCGATACCTGGTCCAGGAGTCCACCGGTGGTTACCGGTTGGGTGTGCGCCTGTACCAGCTCGGCAGCCGGTACGCCGACCAGCTGGACCTCGCCTCCGAAGGACAGCAGGCTGCGCGCCGCGTCGCGGAGGCGTGCGGCGAGACGGTGCACGTGGCGGTCCTGGAGGGTGCCGATGTCATCTACATCGCCAAGGTCGACTCCACACACGCTGTGCGCATGGTGTCCGCAGCCGGGCGGCGCCTTCCCGCGCACTGCACGGCGGTCGGCAAGATGCTCCTTGCCGCCCTGCCGGACGAAGAACTGCGTGCGCTCGTTCCGGAAGACGCGCCTCTTGCCGCTCTGACGCCACAAAGCATCACCGAGCCGGCGGCCCTGTACGCCGCGCTCGACGACATCCGTGCAGAGGACCGGGCGTTCGAGGACCGCGAGTCGAACCTCGACGTGTCGTGCGTGGCCGCGCCGGTGCGCGACGAGACGGGGAAGGCGGTCGCCGCGCTGTCGATCTCGGTACCGACCATCCGCTGGAATGACGAGCGCCGCACCGAACTGGTACGGCTGGCTACGGAGGGTGCTGCCGAACTGTCCGCACGCCTCGGCCACCGGGGGGCGATGGGGTGACCTTCGAACTGGAGGAGGCCGTAAGGGCCTCGGTCGAACTCGGCGAAGGCCCGACCTGGGACTCGGGCGCGCGGCGACTCCTGTGGGTGGACATTCTCGGCTCACGGATCCATAGCTTCGACCCGGTCTCCGGACACAGTGAAGCCACGGCAACCGGACAGCACGTCGGTGCCGCCAAACCGCGCGCGGGCGGGGGAACGGTGGTGAACCTGCGCGACGGGATCGGACTGTACGACGCCGCAGGCGAGTTCACCTGGCTGCACCACGCACCGACTCCGGGACGGCGCGGCAACGACGCCGCGGTCGCTCCCGACGGCGCGCTGTGGGCGGGCACGATGCGCTACGACGAGACGGCCGGCGGAGGCACACTGACCCGTGTCGCCGCCGACGGCAGCGCAGTCGTCGTCGTGCCCGACGCCACGGTCAGCAACGGCATCGGCTGGAGCCCGGACGGCAGCCGCATGTACTACATCGACACCCCGACCCGGCGCATCGACGTCTTCGACTACAGCGACGGCCAGGCGAAGAACCGCCGCCCTTGGGTGAGGATCGAGGAGGGCGCGGGCTGGCCGGACGGCCTCACGGTCGATGCGGCCGGCTCCGTCTGGGTCGCTCTGTGGGACGGGGCCGCCGTGCGCCGCTACACGCCCGACGGCGCTCTCGACCGAACCTTGGCCTTGCCCGTCGAGAGGCCGACTGCGTGTGCCTTCGGCGGAACGCAGCTGACCGACCTCTACATCACCACGGCACGTACCGGTCTGACCGCCCCGCATGCGCTGTCGGGGTCCTTGCTGGTCGTACCGGACGCGGGGCAGGGGCTTCCGCAACCGGCCTTCGCAGGATGAGCGTCCGCAGCTCACGGCACTTCCCGACGTGATTCTTGCCCGGAGCTGCATCAGAGCCGAGCCGAGCAACGCCATTGCGTCCGGCGTGGCACGTAGCACACGACCCGAACGGCGAGATGCGGCTCGCGCAACGCCACACATACATACACCCTGACGACAAGGAACGAACGGACATGGCCGCTGTGCAGGCGAATCCACATGACATCGCAGACCTGGTCTCACGCCTCACGCTGGAGCAGAAGATCGCGCAGCTCGGCGGGGTCGGCGTACCGCAGCTTTTCGGCCCGCCGCCCCCGGGCGGCACCGGCCCGGTCGTCGACACGGGACGCCTGCGTGAAGAGCGACCGTACGGTGTCGGGCATTTCTCGCTGGCGTGGGCGCTCGGCGAGGACACCGACAGCCTGCGCGCCGCACTGGCCGACCTCCAGGCCGTGGCGCGGGAGGTGTCGCCGTTCGGCATCGGTGCGCTCGTGCACTTCGAGGGCATCAGCGGCCTGGTCCACCCGTCGGGTCCGCAGTTCCCCACCGCCTGGGCACAGGCCGCGACCTGGGACTCCGAGCTGGTGCGGCGGGCATCTTCGGTGACGTCCGCGCACATGCGCGACACCGGAGTGCAGTTGCTGTTCTCCCCGGTCATGGACATCTGCCGCGACCCGCGCTGGGGCCGCGTCCACGAGACCTACGGCGAGGACCCGGAACTGGCAGCACAGATGTCGGTCGCGTTCGTCCGCGGCATCCAGGGCGACCTTGACGACACCGGCGTCCTCGCCACCGGCAAGCACTTCCTCGGCTACGGAGTCTCCGAGGGTGCGCTGAACCAGGCCCAGACCCAACTCGGGAAGCGCACGCTCGTCGACGAGTACGCCGAGCCGTTCCGACGCGCCATCCGCGAAGCCGGCCTCTCCGTCGTCATGAACTCCTACAACGAGATCGACGGCATCCCGGCCGCGGCCGACCACTGGCTGCTGACCGAATTCCTCCGAGGAGCCCTCGGATTCGACGGGGTCGTCGTCAGCGACTACGACGCGGTGAACATGCTCCGCACCGCCCACCGGACTGCGGGCACCCACGGGCAAGCCGCCGTACAGGCGCTGTCCGCCGGTCTGGATGTCGAACTCCCCGGGGACGACAACTACTCCCACCTTGCCGACGAGGTCGCCGCGGGCCGCCTCGACGAACAGGTGATCGATGCCGCCGTCGCCCGCGCCCTGGCGATCAAGGCACGGGTCGGCCTGATTCCGAGCCTCGGGCGCGCCACCCGAGTCGCAGCCGCGGTCCGTGCCGACCGTGCGGAGGCCGCCGAGGTCCGGCGTGCCATGGCCGAACGCGCGATCGTCCTGCTCGACAACGACGGCACCTTGCCGCTCACTCCCGGCGGTCCGCGCATCGTCGTCGTCGGACCGGCAGCCGACGAGCTGCGCATCCACTTCGGCGCCTACACTTCCGCGGCCCACAACGAAATGTGGGAGGGCATCCGCGCGGTCCGCACCGGCCAGGTCCCCGGGATCGACCCGGCGTCGTTCGCTTTCACCGACATCTTCCAAACACGCCTGCCCGGCATCGACCCGGCGTTCGAGGCCGTGACCCGTCGGCTCCACCCCGATGCTCCGTCCGTCCTGGACGCGCTGCGTGCCGTCGATCCGAAGGTGGACTTCGCGTCCCTCGGCAGCTTCGAGGCGGACTCCGCCCAGCCGCTCGACCCCGCCGCCGTTGCCGGCGCGGTGGCCGCGGCCGACGTCGTGGTCGCGGTCGTCGGCGAACGCACGGGCTGGGTCGGCAACAACACCGCGGGCGAGGGGCAGTCGACGGCGTCGCCGACGCTGCCCGGAGACCAGGAAGACCTCGTCGAACTGCTCGCCGCCACCGGCAAGCCGCTGGTCACCGTCGTCGTCTCCGGCCGCCCGCTGCTGCTGGAGAAGGTCGCCCGCGCGTCCCGCGCGGTCGTCCTCGCCCCGCTGCTGGGCGAAGCCGCGGGCCAGGCGATCGCCGACGTGCTGTTCGGCAGGGTCAACCCCAGCGGCAGGATCCCGAGCACCTTCCCCCGCCATCTCGGGCAACTGCCGCTCTACCACGGCCACCACCACGGCAGTGGGTACAGCCATCCGACAGGCACGCGGCACGGCTACGGCGACCTCACGGCACAGGGCCCGCTCTACCCGTTCGGACACGGCCTGTCCTACACGACGTTCGCCGTGGAGCCGGACGAGACGCACGAATCCGTGCTCGACGTTGCCGACGGCGTGATCCGCGCCCGGCTGACCGTGGCGAACAGCGGAGACGTCGACGGCGAAACCGTCGTACAGCTCTACGCCCGCGACGAACTGTCCGCCGTGGTGCGGCCGGTACGGCAGCTCATCGCATTCGCCCGGGTCGCCCTCGCTGCCGGTGAACGGCGCCAGGTCGTCCTGGAGGCGCCAGTCGAGCGGCTGTTCCACACCATGGCCGACGGACGACGCGGCGTCGCGCCCGGCGACATCACCGTCATGGCCGGGTTCAGCAGCACGGACATCGTCTGGAGCGGAACCACCGTGATCGACGGCGCCTACGAGGACACCCCTGGCCACCACTGAGCCCGGCTGCCGGTGCTTCCAAGGCCACGCGCAGCCAGTGACACCGCCTCGGAAGCACCGGGCAGCCGCCTTCGCTCCAAGGACACCTTTGAACAGCCATCCCATCCTGCCCGGGTTCCACCCGGACCCGTCGATCTGCCGGGTCGGCGACGACTACTACCTGGCCACATCCAGTTTCGAGTACTTCCCCGGCGTCCCGATCTTCCACAGCCGGAACCTCACGGGGTGGGAGCAGATCGGCAACGTCCTCGATCGACCGTCCCAGCTCAACGTCGCACCTGGCATCGCGGGCGCGAGCGGCGGGATCTACGCACCGACCCTGCGCCACCACGACGGCGTCTTCTGGATGATCACCACCAATCGCGCGGATCTGCGCAAGGGCCACCTGATCGTCCGTGCCGACGACCCTTCCGGCCCGTGGAGCGACCCGGTGTACACCACGGGCGCAATCGGGATCGACCCGGACCTCGCCTGGGACGAGGACGGCACGTGCTACATGACCTGGTCGATGCTCGGAATCATGCAGTCCGCCCTCGATCCGTCGACGGGAACGCTTCTCGGCGAGCCGCGCAAGCTTTGGGAGGGAACGGGGCTGTCGCACCCGGAAGGCCCCCACCTGTTTCCCCGGAACGGCTGGTGGTACCTCGTCATCGCGGAGGGCGGCACGGGGCCGGGGCACGGAGTCTCGATTGCGCGCTCGCGGTTCCCCACTGGTCCGTTCGAAGGACACCCGGCGAACCCGTTCCTGTCACACCGCAGTACCGACCATCCGGTGCAGAACACCGGGCATGCCGACCTCGTCGAGCTGCCCGACGGCCGCTGGGCGATGGTCCACCTGGGCGTGCGTCCCAGGGGAGCGCACCCGAAGTGGCACGTCAACGGCCGGGAGACCTTCCTCACCGGTATCGACTGGGTCGACGACTGGCCGGTGCCCGCCACAGACGCCTTCATGGCGCCGGCCCCGGACACTTCGTTCGCCGACGAGTTCACCGGTCCCCACCTGCACCCGCGTTGGATCGCACCCGGCGTGGACCCGCGCAGCTTCGTCACGCTTCGCGGCAATGCGGACGGCACACCGCCAAACGGAGCCGTCCTTCGGGCCGGCCGACGACCGGAGGCGAGGGAAGCCCGACACCTGCTCTCGGTGCGCGTCCGAGACGACGAATGGCAGGCCACCGCCACCGTGCCCGCCGGGGACGCGGCGCTGGTGATCCGCATCGACGACGCCCACTGGGCTGCGGTCGAGCGCGTGGGCGACACCGTCTCGGTGCGCATGGTGATCGGCCCCCTCGACCAGACCTTGGCCACGGCCGAAGGCATCGCCGCGGACCGGCCGCTGGTTGTTCGGGCGGTCGCAGTGCCCGAGGACTTCAATCCCCGCAACCCGCCCGACCGATTGGAACTCGGTTTCCTCGACGGGGGTTTCCACCGCCTCGCGGAGGTGGACGGACGCTATCTCTCCACCGAGGTGGCGGGCGGATTCACCGGCAGGGTAGTCGGTGTGGAAGCGCTCGGGGCCGACGCCGTGCTCACCAGGTTCGCGTACCAGGCAGCAGCTTTGTCGTAGCCCGCCCGGTCCCGCTGCCATCCCCGCGCGGCCACCTTGCCAGGCAACAGGGCCGACATAATACTAATGCGTATTACTAGTGCGCATTGCTTTCATTCATCCCGGCGGCCTCCCGGCCGCCGACCGCCAAGGAGTACCCGCATGACGTTCCCCGACGGCTTCCTCTGGGGTTCCGCGACCGCCGCCCACCAAGTCGAGGGCAACAACATCGCCAGCGACTTCTGGGTGCTCGAACATGTCCCCGGGTCGCGGTTCGCGGAGCCGAGCGGCGACGCGTGCGATCACTACCGGCTCTTTCGCGAGGACATCGCGCTGCTGGCCGAACTCGGTTTCACCAGCTACCGGTTCTCGATCGAGTGGGCCCGCGTCGAGCCCGAGGACGGGTTCATCTCCCGCGCGGCGATCGAGCACTACCGCGATGTGCTCCAGGCCTGTCATGACCACGGGATCGTTCCGATGGTGACACTGCACCACTTCACCAGCCCGGCCTGGCTCACGCGGCTGGGCGGATGGGAGTACGCAGGCACGCCTGAGCGGTTCGCCGCCTACTGCCGAACCGTCATGACGGAACTCGGCCCGCTGATCCCGTACGCCTGCACGATCAACGAAGCCAACATCGCGATGCTGACGCGGCGCATGATCGCCGACATGACCGGCACGGCGGGCGGTGCCGAGCAGGCACCGGTGGGCGTGGCCCGGGACGAAGCCGGCGGCGGCCGCGACTGGCGCGAGGTCGGCGCGGAAGCACTCCGCACCACCCCGGACAACCTGAACCTGTTCCTGTTCACCTGGACGGAAACGGGCCTGGAGCTGATCACGCGCGCGCACACCGAGGCGCGGCGCGCCATCCGCGAGGCGAGCCCCTCCACCAAGGTGGGCATCACACTCGCCCTCCAGGACTGGCAGGCCGCGCCGGGCGGCGAGAAAGCCGCCGACGAACGGTGGGCCGAAGCCTTCGAGTTCTTCCTGCCCGCGATGGAAGGCGACGACTTCCTCGGCGTCCAGAACTACAGCCGCGTGGTGATCGGCGCGGACGGCCTCGCGTGCGCCCATCCCGAAGGCGCCGAACTGACCCAGATGGGCTACGAGTTCTACCCGCAGGCGCTGGAGAACGTCGTCCGCCGCGCCGCCACGGCCGGGCTCCCGGTGTACATCACCGAGAACGGCATCGCCACCGACGACGACGAACGCCGTGCCGCGTTCGTCCGCAGCGCGCTCGAAGGTGTCGAGCGCTGCCTCGCCGACGGGATCGACGTCCGCGGCTACTGCTACTGGTCGACGCTGGACAATTTCGAGTGGCTGCTCGGCTACGGCCCGACCTTCGGGATGATCGCCGTGGACCGCAAGACCCAGAAGCGCACCGTCAAGCCGAGTGCCCGTCTGCTCGGCGACATCGCCCGACGCAACGCCGTGGCCGACGCCTGACACGCGCATGCGTTCTGGCGTCGTCAGCCAGTCGGTGTCCGCTGCCCCCCGGCGTTCTCGAACGTCGGCGGGGCAGCGGACACCGGCGCCGCCTCACAGTTCGACGAGCCGCCGGCCCCGTCCCTCCCGGCGGGCGTGGGCGCCCGCTTCGCGGGTCAGTTCGCGGGTGCTGCCCAGCAGTGTGTCCAGTGCCAGGACCCGTCGGACGTGCCGGTGGAAGTCGTGCTCGGTAGTGAACCCGATCCCGCCCAGAAGCTGTTGGCAGTGCCGTGCGGCGGTCAGTGCGGCTTGGCCGGCCGCGGCCTTGCCGAGCAACGCAGCCAGTTCGTCGTCGGAATAGTCGTCCGGACGGCGATCGGAAGCTTCGAGGGGGCCTGTGGCTGCGTCCGCGCTCTCGCCTGCTGTGAGCAGCGCGGCCTCGGCACCGTCGAGGGCGACCAGGGTCTCGGCCAACCGGTGCCGGACCGCTTGGAAGGACGCCAGGGAGCGCCCGAATTGGGCTCGGTCCAGCACATGTTGGCGTGCCAAGGCCAGCATGGCCCGCCCGCTGCCGAGGAGCCACCAACCCAGCGCCCGACGGCCCGCGGCCAAGGCCGCCGGGGGGAGCTGGACGTTCAAGGCAGTCGGATCATCATCCGCCGCGGTGTGCAGCGGTAGTTCGGGATCGATCCCGGTGCCCGGGCGCCCGTCGCGTTCCCACACCAACCACGCTCCGCCCGCGCAGGGCAGGAGCAGCGTCCCTCCCGTGGGGAACCCTGCCGCGTGTCGCAGGACGTCGTTGATCAGCGGGGCGTGCGCGCCGGTCTCGCCGAGCAGTCGGAAGACCAAGGGGACGGCCTGCTCGGGAATTTCGGCCAGCATGTCGTGCCAGCCCAGACCCTCCAGGGCCGCATCCAGCTCCGGGCCGGTGGCCGCGGTCATGGTCTTGCGGAGGGCGTCGGCGAGCAGGTCCCGTTCCGCGGCGTCCACGGTCAGTCCTTCCCCAGGTCGAGCAGGCGGCGGGCGATGATGTTGCGTTGGATCTCCGCCGTTCCGCCGTAGATGGTCGCGGCGCGTGAGTACAAGAACTCCGAACGCAGCTCGGCATCGGTGAATTCGACGGTCCCGGGCAGCAGGTCGCGCATCGTGTCGTAGAGCTGCTGCTCGGCGGTGGCCAGCAGCACTTTGTCCACGGAGGTCTCCGGGCCGAGGCGTTCGCCGGCCGCCAGGCGCTGTTGCGTGCCGTGCGAGCGGCTACGCGCAACGTGGAGGGCGAGGTAGGCGGACCCCAGCGCGGTGTCGTCCACCAGCGCGGTGCGGTCGATCAACCGGTCCAGGCGGGTGAACAGGTAGGCGATGCGGTGCCAGAAGCAGGTGGAGCGTTCGAACGGCAGCAGATCCATGGCCAGTTGCCAGCCGTCCCCCGGACGCCCGAGCATGCGTTCCGCGGGCACGGCGACATCGTCGAAGAACACCTCGGCGAACTCGTCCTTGCCGTGCATCGTGCGCAGGGGGCGGACGGTGATGCCGGGGGAGTCCATGTCGACGAAGAACGCGGTGATGCCGGAATGCCCCGGCCCGGTGCGGGTCAGTAGGACGCAGCGGTCGGCGTATTGCGCGAGGCTGGTCCACACCTTCTGACCGGTGACCACCCAGTCGTCGCCGCGCGGGGCGGCACGGGTGGTGAGGGACGCGAGGTCGCTGCCGGAGCCGGGTTCGGAGAAGCCCTGGCACCACTGCTCGCGTCCGCTCAGCAGCAGCGGGACCATTTCGGCCGCGAGTTCCGGTCGCGCGTACGAGATCATCGTCGGCGCGAGGACTTCGATCATCGAGTACAGGCCGGGATCGGTCAGGTCGCGGACGGCGACTTCCTCGCCGAGTACCGCGCGCAGCATGGCGGGCCCGCCGAGTCCGCCGACCTGCGATGGCCACCCGTACCGCATCCATCCGGCGTCGTACAGCGCGCGCCGGACGCGGGCAAGCTGCGCGACTTCCGCGTCGAAGTCGAGGGAGTGGCCCGGACCGGGGGCCAGGTCGTGGTCGGCGAGCCACGCCTGGACCCCGGTCCGGAACTCTTCGACCGTCGGAACGGCGGTCATGCCTCGGTCGGCTTGTAGGCGTGCGGGATGCCCGAGTCGTGGGCGCCGCTGCGGCGGATGAAGGTCATCGCACGGGTCTTGAGCCGCCACCCGGCTTCGGTCCGTGTGTAGGTGTCGGTGTAGTAGCCGATGCGCATGTGATGGGTTTCGTGGTCGACGAAGCACAAGGGCTGGGTGCCGGTGGCCGTGTCGCCGGACACCTCGACCGCGGCGGTGCCGGTGAGGAACAGGCCCTTCGGTGCCGCGGCGACGAGGGCGGGGAACTCGTCCAGGGGGTACGTGTCCCCGAACGCGCTGTAGGTGCCGTCCGGGGTGAAGACCTGGAGCAGGCCGTCGATGTCGCCCTGGGTGATCGTGACGGCGTAGCGGGCCAGGAGCTGCTGGATGGCTACGAGGTCGTCAGTCGACATAGACCTTCCCGCCCTTCATGACGAAGCGGACCTGCTGGGTGAGGGTGATGTCCTCGGTCGGGTCGCCGGGCACACCGATGATGTCGGCGAACAGGCCTTCGGCGAGCCGTCCCCGGTCGGTGACGCCCAGCAGTTCGGCAGCGTTCACCGTTGCCGCGCGCAGGACGGCTAGCGGCGTCATGCCGCGGCTGACGAGTGCCACCAGTTCGCTCGCGTTCTTCCCGTGCGGGATGGCCGGGGCGTCGGTGCCGACGGCGATCTTCACCCCCGCGTCGATGGCGGCCTTCACGGACTCCCGTGCGCGCGGGAACATCTCGGCGGCCTTGGCCTTCAGTTCGGGCGCGGCGTGGGAGACGTCCATGCCGTCGGCGAGGAACGTGGTCGGCACCAGCCAGGTGCCGCGTTCGACCATGAGCTTGATCGTCTCGTCGTCGATCAGGAACCCGTGCTCGATGCAGTCGATGCCGGCCTCCACGGCGTGCCGGACCGCGTCCGCGCCGTGGGTGTGCGCGGCGACGCGCAGTCCCCGCCGGTGGGCTTCGTCGACGATCGCACGCAGTTCTTCGTCGGAGTAGTGCTGCGCGCCGGGTGTGCCGGTGTGCGACATGACGCCGCCGGAGGCGCACACCTTGATGAGCTGCGCTCCGTGCTTGATCTGGTAGCGGACCGCCCGCCGCACTTCGTCGACGCCGTTGGCGATGCCTTCCTCGACGGACAGTTGCAGGACGCCGGGGGCGAACGCCGCGAACATGGTCGGGTCGAGGTGGCCGCCGGTCGGCGTGATCGCGTGCCCCGCGGGAATGATGCGTGGTCCGTCGATCCAGCCGGCGTCGATGGCCTTGCCGAGGGCGACGTCCAGAAGGTAGCCGCCGGTCTTCACGAACAGGCCGAGGTTGCGGACGGTCGTGAAGCCGGCCCGCAGCGTGCGGCGGGCGTTGCCCACCGCACGCAGCATTCGCAGCGGCGGGTCGTCCTGGACGGGGGAGAACGCGACTGTCTCGCCGCGCCCGCCCATCAGCAGGTTCACTTCCATGTCCATGAGCCCCGGCAGCAGGATCAGGTTGCCCAGGTCCACGACCTCGCCGCGCGGCGCACCGCCGATGCCGACGATGCGGTCGCCGTCGACGTGCACGATTCCCGGCCGGACGATCTGCCCGGTGTCGATGTCGAGGAGCCCGGCCGCTTTGAGGGTCACCATGTCAGACCACGGGCTCCACGACGATGTCCAGGTAGGCGGCGCCGCTGTCGGGCACCCGCGCCTGCTTCCAGACCTCGATGGGGAACGAGACCATCACGAGCGACTGCATGAGGTGGAAAAGCGCCCGGGAGTCGTCGGGGAGGTCGCCCCAGGGGTGCTTGTCGCAGTACGCGATGGCGTCGTCGAGCCGCGGGAACGCCGCGTCGTAGAACTCCTGCATGTCCTCCATCGACGAGGCGAGCCGCTTGGCGTAGCGCTCGGGCTCGGTGGCGAGGGCCCACGCCTCGAAGGGCGCGAGGTCGGCGAATTCAGTGGGCAGCGGCATCGCGGTACTCCTTGACGTGGTCGCCGACGACCTTGTGCAGGTGGCGGAGCAGCAGCTCCTGGTCGCACAGGGGGAAGTCGGACACAGTGCGGCTGTTGAGCATGGTCTGGGTGGCTTCGAGGGTGTTGGCGTCCTGGAGCGCGTACTCCTTGAACGTGACCGCGGCCAGCTCCTGCGCGAGGCGTTCGCGCGCGTTCTTCGGCGGGACGAAGTAGAGGTTCGCTTCGAAGAGGTGCTTGTCGACCGCCAGCGGCCAGTAGTGGTACGTCAGGTACCAGCCCGGCGCCCAGAACAGCAGGGTGAAGTTCGGGAAGATCTCGAACGAGTCGGTGCCCCAGGCCTTGTGGCGGGCCGGGTTGATGCCCGGCGGCAGCTGGTCGAGGCCCTCGATGTCGGGCTTGTCCCAGGGGCCGAACAGGCCGCTGCGCAGGACGCGCTCGATGGGTTTGACCATCGACGGGTCCTTCGGCGGCGCCATGCCGCCCCACGACGAGATCATCGAGTGGGGGCTGTGCAGGTCGTAGTGCAGGGCCTCGAAACCGTAGGACAGCAGCTTGTCGGCCTCGTCCTTGACGGCCTGCTTCTGGTGCAGCACGGGCGCGTGGTAGAACTCGGCGAAGGCGTCGATGAACAGCTTCCAGTTGCTGCCGATCTCGGCCTTGTAGGTGTAGACCTCGGTCATCTCGTGGAACGGGTAGCCCTCGATGCCCTCGGCCATCGGGCCGAGGTATTCGGCGAGGGTCTGCTGCGGGTCGAGGTTGACGAAGACGAACCCTTCCCAGACGTCGCAGGCGACCTCCTTGAGGCCGTAGTCCGCCTTGTCGACGTCGAAGAACTCGCCTTCCTGCTGGATGAAGGTGAGTTCGCCTTCGAGGCTGTACCGCCAGGCGTGGTACTTGCAGGTGAACTGCCGGCAGGTGCCGGAGACCTCTTCCTGCGGGAAGTCGTTCCACACCAGCTTGTTGCCGCGGTGCCGGCAGATGTTGTGGAAGGCGCGGATCTTCTGGTCCTTGCCGCGCACGATGATCAGCGACGTGTCCGCGGCGGACAGCTCCTTGGTGAAGTAGCTGCCGACCCGGGGCACGCGTTCGACGCGGCCGACGTTCAGCCAGGTCCGCTTGAAGATCGCCGCCTTCTCGGCCGCGTAGAACTCCGGATCGACGGAGTCGGTGTAGTCGACCGGGCCGGTGCCGAGTTCCGGGTACTTCTCGGTCCAGCTGCCCGGGGCAGGCTTGGCGAAATGGGGCACGGTTCTACCTTTCGCTTTCCGGCTCGACGCCGAAGGTGTTGAAGGCCATCGACAACATGAGGTAGCTGCCGACGGTGAAGACCAGGTCCATCCGTTGCCGGTCGTCGAAGTGCTCGCCGAGCTGCTTCCACGTGTCGTCGGACAGCACATAGCTGTCCGCGAGTTCGTCGACGGCGCCCAGGACGAGCCGGTCGACCGGGTCGTCCGCTTCGCCGCGGCCCGCCGCGGCGATCTCCGCTTCGCCGAATCCGTACTTGGTCGCGCTGTGGACGTGGTGCGTCCACTCGTAGACGCAGCCGGTACGGCCGGCGACCCGCAGGATGATCAGCTCGCGCACCCGGCGGGGCAGGGACGATCCCCACAACAGGTGGTTTCCCAGCGGCAGGTAGGCCTCGGCCAGATCCGGGTGCCGGACCAGCGTGGAGAGCGCGTTCCCGGCGGACTTCCGGTTACGGCGGTCCTCCGGCATCAGCGGCGCCAGTGCCGCCCGGGTGCGGTCGTCCCACTCTTCCGCGGGGAGCGGCGGTAGTCGCGTCATGGCGCACGTGTCCCTTTCCCATTCGGAGAATGACATTCTCAAATCTGAGTTGCAGATTTCCATACCGAGGGGTGCCTCGTCAACGCCGGTGTCCAGGCCGAGGACGCGCGGCGCGCGCGCCCAGGGCGAGGCGGCGGCGGTCTTCCGGGCGACCTGGGCGAGATATTGATTCTCGTTAACGGAGAAGATACTTTCCCCACATCGAGAAGGTCATGTCACGGCGGTCGCAAGCGCCGGTCGGCGACCACAGACCGATCCCCGGACCGGCCGCGGCAGGGTCCCCGGTAGCGCGCCCCGCATTCCCGTCGTGCATGCGAGATCTGCCGAGGAGGCAGCCCGTGAGACCGCAGAGAACCCTCACCACCCTCGCGGTGGTCGCTCTGCTCGCCGTCGGTTGTTCCGACCGTGGCGGCTCGGAAGACAAGCCGTCAGGCAGCACACCGCAAGCCGGGGCCGCCGCGTCCGCCGATTTCGGCGACCTCAAGGGACTGTGCGGTCCCGGCAGCCCCACATCGTCGCCGGCTCAGGGCGTGACCGCCGGCGAGATCAAGATCGGCGTCTTCTCCGACGTCGGCTTCACCAAGGTCTCCGAGTTCCCGGACGCGGCCAAGGTGTTCACCCAGTGGTGCAACGACGCCGGCGGCATCAACGGCCGCAAGCTCGTCACGACCACGCACGACACGAAGATGATGGAGGTCCGCCAGCGCATGCTGGAGGCCTGCCGGGACGACTTCGCGCTCGTCGGCGGCGGCGCGGCCCTGGACGGCATGGGCGTGAAGGACCGGCTGTCCTGCCTGCTGCCCGACTTCCCCTCACAGGTGTCGCAGCCCGAGAACGACGGCGCGGACCTCCAGATCAACGCCCAGGCGCGCGCCGTTTCGTACGGCAGTTACGCCGGCTACTACACCTGGCTCCTGAAGGAGGCCTACCCCGCCTCCGCCGGTGCCCTGGGCATCATCAACGGCGACTCCCCGGTCACCAAGGTCCTGGGGGCCAAGACCTCGGAAACCCTCAAGGGGGTCGGCGGATCGATCGTCTACGACGACCTGTACCCCGCTCAAGGCGTGGCCGACTGGACTCCGTACGCGCAGTCGATCAAGAGCAAGAACGTCAAGGGCCTGGTCTTCTACGGCTCGTTCCCGCAGCTCGCCAAGCTCGAACAGGCGTTGACCAACCTGGACTACAAGCTCGACTGGATCGACGCCAACAACAACGCGTACGGCCCTCAGTTCCTGCAACTCGCCGGCAGCCAAGCGCTGTCCGCACAGAACAACCTCGTCGACCTCAGCGGCGTGTACCCGCTGGAGAACGCCGCGTCCAACCCCGCGACCAAGCAGGTCGTCGACCTGTTCGCGAAGTACGCCCCCGGCACCCAGGTGTCGTTGCCGTCGCTGCGGGCTTTTGCCGCATGGACGTTGTTCGCCAAGGCGGCCAAGAGCTGCGGCGACAACCTCACCCGCAAGTGCGTCTACGAGGCCGCCAAGCGGGAGACCGCATGGACGGCGGGCGGTCTCCAGGCGCCCGTCGACGTCTCCACTACGGATGCCGCCGTGAAGTGCTTCAACATCGAGAAGGCCACCCCCGACGGCTGGAAGCCCGCCGACTTCAAGCCGACCCAGGGTGCCTACCGCTGTGACGCCCCGGCGTTCAAGCTCACCGGCAATTACCAGAAGCCGTTGACGCTCGCCGACGCCGACAAGAGCCTGGCCGACCTGAAGTAATGGACCAGTTCCTCGCCTTCGGAATCGTCGGTCTCACGACCGCCGCCATCTACGCGATCGTCGGCTCCGGCCTGGTGCTCACCTACACCACCACCGGCGTCTTCAACTTCGCACACGGCGCCGCGGGCATGCTGGCGGCGTTCACGTACTGGCAGTTGACCGTCGGTTGGGGATGGCCGGTGCCGGTGGCGCTCGCCGTCGTGCTGCTCGTGCTCGCACCCGCGTTCGGCGTCCTCGTCGAACTGATGGTGCGACCCGTGCAGCGCCTCGGCGAGGCCGAACGGCTCGTGGTGACCGTGGCGCTGCTGAGCGGACTCATCGCCGTCGCACGGTGGATCTGGGACCCGAATCTGCCGCGCCCCCTTACGCCGTTCTTCGCGGACAAGGAGCCGTTCCGGATCGGATCCGCGGCCGTCACGTGGCACCAGGCCATCACCGTCGCGGTGGCCGTCGCCGTCGCCGTCGGACTGCGCATCCTGCTGTACTCGACGCGCACCGGCGCCGAAATGCGGGCCACCGTGGACGACCGCGCGCTCGTCGGACTCACCGGTGCCAATCCCGTGCGTGCCAATCGGATCGCGTGGGTGCTCGGAACGCAGCTGGCGGCGCTCGGCGGAATCCTCATCGCACCGACTGTCACGCTGGACGCCGCACAGCTTGCCCTCCTGATCGTGAGCGCCTACACCGCGGCGGTCTTCGGGCGGCTGCGGAGCCTCCCGCTGACGTTCCTCGGTGCGATCGTGGTCGGCTGCCTGGAGAGCTACCTGGCCGGCTACCTCCCGCAGAACCCGTATCTGCCCGGGCTGCGCCTTGCGGCCCCGGCACTGCTGCTCTTCCTTGCGCTGCTCGTCTTCCCGCACGGCCGCCTGCGGGGGAAAACGGCGCGCTTGGCCGCGGTCCCGTTGCCCACCGTACGGGGAACCGCGATCTTCGCCGGAGCGACTGTGGTGTTCGCGTTGATGCTCGCAACCGTGCTCGGCGAAGCAGACCTCGTGACGTACGGTCCGATCTTCTCCCTTGGTGTGGTCGCGTTGTCCTACGTCCCGCTCGCGGGCTACGCAGGCCAAGTGTCCCTGTGCCAGCTCAGCCTGGCCGGCATCGGCGCAGTCGTGTGGTCCCATCTGGGTGCGCACGGTCAACTGTGGGCGCTACCCGCGGCGATGGCGATCGCCGGACTCGTCGGGGCGTTGATCGCGGTGCCCGCGCTGCGGCTGTCCGGCGTGTACATGGCGTTGGGGACCGCCGCGTTCGCCGTGATCCTCGACCGGTGGATCTTCACACTGCCGTCGTTCGACCTGCTCGGCGTGCACATCGCCCTGTTCGAGCAGGGCTCGGTCGAGATGCCCGGCCCCGACCTGTTCGGCTGGAAGCTCGACGACGGAGCAGAGCTCCTGGTCTTTGCCGGTGTGTGCCTGGCCCTGGCCGTGCTCGGCGTGGCCGCCGTCCGCCGCAGCCGCTACGGACGGCGGCTCATTGCCCTCCGGGACAGCGAAGCCGCCTACGCCACACTCGGCGGAAGCCTTCTGGCCGCGCGCGTGGCGGTGTTCGCCTTCTCCGCGTCGATCGCGGGGCTCGGCGGTGCCCTGTACGGGATGCAGCAGCGGTCGGTGACCGCCGAGCAGTTCAATCTCGTGGCCGGACTCCCGATCTTCCTGGTCGCCGTCGTCGGCGGCCTGGGTGTCGTGGGTGGAGGCCTGTTCACCGGGACCGCCTACATCGGCCCCCTCAACGCGCTCGTGGCGTTGGCCCCGTGGACGCAGAACCTGGTCGCGCTCCTTCCGGGCCTCGCCGGGGTCGGTCTGGGCGGGAATCCCGACGGCGTCGTGCCCCGGCTGCGCCGCCAATGGGATGCGTTTCTCGGCAACCGGCTTGCGGTGTCCGCCTTCCTGGCTGCCACCGCCATCGGCTGGGGTCTGTGCGCCGCCGGCCTGATCGGCGGCTGGACGTTCCTGGTCGTCTGCCTGGTCGCCGGGTTCGCGCTGCGCATCTGGGCCTCGGCCAAGGCCGACGCGCGGCGCGCCGTCGACATCCCGGTCGAGTGGTGGGGCATCCGCCGCCCATGGCGGAGTACCGACAAGGAGGTGCTGGCCCGTGGCACTGCTGGAAGTTAGCGGGGTCACCGTGCGGTTCGGCGGGCACCGCGCCCTCGACGGGGTCGCGCTGACCGCCGACGCCGGGCGGGTGACCGGGCTCATCGGCCCCAACGGAGCCGGCAAGAGCACGTTGTTCGACGTCGTCTCCGGACTCCGCCGCCCGAACACCGGGCGGGTCGTCCTGCGCGGCCGTGACGTCACCCGCTTCGGTCCGGCCCGGCGGGCCCGGTACGGGCTCGCCCGCACCTTTCAGCGCTTGGAGCTGTTCGGGCGCTTGAGCGTGCGCGACAACCTGCTGGTGGCGGCCGAACTCGGCGCGGAGCGTCGGCACGCCGCACGCACCGCAACGGAGATCGTCGACCGCCTCGGACTGGGGGAGGTGGCCGACCAGCCGGCGGACGCCCTTCCCACAGGCGTGGCCCGCCTCGTGGAGGTCGGCCGCGCCCTGGCCGTCAGCCCCGCGCTGCTGTTGCTCGACGAACCCGCGGCCGGCCTCGACGCGGAGGAGACCGACCGGTTCGCCGTCCTGCTGCGGGCCCTCGCGGCCGACGGCACCGCCGTCGTCCTCGTCGAACACGACATGGCCTTGGTCATGCACGTGTGCGACGACATCCACGTCCTCGATCTCGGCAAGGTCATCGCGGTCGGCCCGCCCGACGTGGTGAGGCGCGACGAAGCGGTACTGGCCGCCTATCTGGGGGACGCATGACCGACGCCACGGACACGCGCACGCCGACTGCCGTGCCGCAGACGAGCGAGCGCGGCGAACCCGCCGACATCCTCGAACTCCGCGGGGTGCACGCGGCCTACGGACGGATCACCGTGCTGCACGGCGTCGACGTCGCCGTGCGGCCCGGCCGCGTCGTTGCGCTCCTCGGCCCCAATGGCGCGGGCAAGACCACCACGCTGCGGGTCGCCGCAGGCGCCCACCCGGTACACGCCGGCCGCTTGGTGCTCGGGGGCCGGGACGCCACTGGTGCCGACCCGCGCGATCTCGCGCGCGCCGGTGTGTGCCTCATTCCCGAGGGCCGCGGCGTGTTCCCGAACCTCTCGGTCCGCGACAACCTCCTGATGATGACCTTCACCGGGCGCCGCCGTGAGGAGATCGAAGAGATCGCCTACGCTCGGTTTCCCATCCTCGGGCAGCGCCGCTCCCAGGCCGCCGGGACCCTGTCCGGCGGTGAGCAGCAGATGCTGGCGCTGGCCCGGGCCCTGACCACCGATCCGGCGGTTCTTCTGCTGGACGAACTGTCCATGGGGCTGGCCCCGCTCGTCGTCGCCCGCCTCTACGAACTGGTCGCCGAGATCGCCGCCCAAGGCGTCGCGGTGCTCGTCGTGGAGCAGTTCGCGTCCGCCGTCCTGGGCATCGCCGACCACGCGGCCGTCCTCGTCCGCGGCCGTATCGCCTGGCAAGGCAGCCCCGAAGGCGGGCTGCGCGACGAATTGTCCGCCCTCTACATGGGGAGCACCGTATGACCGCCAAACCCGAGATCCTCCCCAGGGCGTCCGCCGAGACGCGCGCGGACACGTTCATCCGCGAGCTGGCGGAGCTGAAGATCCCCGACCCGGCCGCCGGCCGCGCCCGGCTGTGGCTGCGGCTGGGTGCCGTGCTGATGGCAGTCGGCCTCGTGCTGGGCGCCTCGTCGTACTTCGTCGCGCACAACACGACCGACCCGCTGGTCCAGCGGGACGGCCTCGCGCTGGGCCTGGGCGGGATCGCCGCGGCGGTCGTCGGCTCCGCGCTCTTCCTGCGCTACTCGCTGACCGCCTTTCTGAGGTTCTGGATGGCACGCCAGTCCTTCGACCTCACTGTGCTCGCCGATCGTCTGCTCGAAAGGAACACCCTCGATGACCTCAGCACCGCCGGCCCTGCGAGCCGGTGACCAACTCGCCTGCACGACCTGCACCACGCGTGTGGTCGTGCTGCGTCCGGGCAGCGACGGCGACCAGGTCGTCACGTGCTGCGGCAGCGCGCTGCAACCAGCGGCGAACCGGTCCACTCCGGGCGCCCCTGACGGTGCCGGCACGGTGCTCGGCAAAAGGTACGTCGACGCCGCCGACACCGTGGAACTGCTGTGCACCTTCGCCGGCGCGGGCGAACTCGATTACGGCGGCGAGGCCATGGCCGTCAAAGCGGCCAAGCCGCTGCCCGCCTCGGACTGACACCCGGACCGAAGAACCGAAGGAGCGTTGTGATGCATCGCGATGACATGGTCTTGATCAGTGTGGACGACCACATCATCGAGCCGCCGGACATGTTTGTGAACCACCTGCCGGAGCGCTACCGGGCCGAAGCCCCGCAGCTGGTGCACCGCGACGACGGCACGGACGTCTGGCAGTTCCGCGACACCGTGATTCCCAATGCCGCGCTGAACGCGGTCGCGGGACGTCCCAAGGGGGAGTACGGCCTCGAGCCCCAAGGCCTCGACGAGATCCGCCCGGGATGTTACGACGTGCACGAGCGGATCAAGGACATGAACGCGGGCGGGATCCTCGCCCAGATGAACTTCCCGTCCTTCCCCGGCTTCTCGGCCCGGCTCTTCGCCACCGACGACGCCGACTTCTCCCTGGCGCTGGTACGGGCGTACAACGACTGGCACATCGACGAGTGGTGCGGCGCCTACCCGGGCCGCTTCATTCCGATGGCCTTGCCGGTGATCTGGGACGCCGAACTCTGCGCCGCGGAGGTGCGGCGTGTCGCCGCGAAGGGCGTGCACTCGCTCACCTTCACCGAGAACCCGGCCGTCCTCGGCTACCCCAGCTTCCACGACCCCTACTGGAACCCGCTGTGGAAGGCGCTCGTCGACACGGACACGGTGCTGTCCGTGCACATCGGCTCGTCGGGACGCCTCACGATCCCCGCCGTCGACTCCCCGCCGGACGTGATGATCACGCTCCAGCCGATGAACATCGTGTCGGCCGCGGCCGACCTGCTGTGGTCGCCGGTGATCAAGCAGTTCCCGGACATCCGGATCGCGTTGTCCGAGGGCGGCACGGGCTGGATCCCGTACTTCCTGGAGCGGCTCGACCGCACCTTCGAGATGCACGCGACCTGGACGCTCCAGGACTTCGGCGGGAAGCTCCCGTCCGAGGTCTTCCGCGAGCACTTCCTGACCTGCTTCATCAGCGACTCGCTCGGGGTGAAGCTGCGCCACGAGATCGGCATCGACAACATCGCCTGGGAGTGCGACTACCCGCACTCCGACTCGATGTGGCCGAACGCGCCCGAAGAACTGTCCGAGGTCCTGACCCAGCACGATGTGCCGGACGCGGACACCGACAAGATGACGCACCTCAACGCCATGCGCTGGTACTCGTTCGACCCGTTCGCGCACATTCCGCGGGAGCAGGCCACCGTCGGCGCGCTGCGCGCCGCGGCGGCCGGTCACGACGTCTCGATCCGGTCGCGCAGCCACCGCGTCGTCGACCCCGCGGACAAGCTGGAGGCGTTCCGCTCGCGGGCGCGCGCCGCCGCCGCGGCCGCTCGCTAGACCGCCGGGTCCGCACACGACCTGACAGCCCGGTGGCCGACCGAACGGAAGCGTGGTCGGCCACCGGGCAGCACGGGCACCACTTGCGTGGCGTTGCGAACAGACCTACTTTACGTTCAGTAAGTTGGTTTTGAGGGGGTCCCGTGTCGAAACAGCGTCCGTACGCCACACTCCTCGCCAAAGGCGAGGATCGCAAACAACGCATTCTGGACGCCACACAGCGCCTGGTCGTCCGGCATGGGTGGCGGGGGATCACTCTCGCGCAGATCGCCCGCGAGGCAGGGGTCAGTCCGGCCGGACTCCTGCACCACTTCGCCTCCAAGGAACAGCTCCTGCACGCGGCGCTCGACGCCCGGGACGCCTACGACGAGACGCATTTCCAGGCGGGCGGCGACATCGTCGAGCAGATGAGTCTCCTCGAAGCCCGGTTCCGTGAGGTTCCCGAACAGATCGGCACCTACGCCGTCCTGCTCATGGAGAACCTCGACGCCCAAGCCCCGCTGCACGAGCGCCTTCGCGTGAAGCAGCACAGCAACGTCGACCAAGTCGCCGGCGAGATCCGGCGCGGCCAGAGCGAAGGACGCTACCGCACGGACATCGATCCGACAGCCAAGGCCGTCGAGGTCATGGCGTTCCTCCACGGGGTCGAGGCGATGTGGCTGCTCGATCCGGCGATCTCGCTTCCGGACGTGTTCCTCGAGTACACCGCGACGCTCATCCAGCGGCTCGCGGTCCCGCCGGCCGGGAGCTGAGGCCGCCCGCTTGACGCCGCATGGTCGCACCCGGCGCCGGGCGGGGTAATAATCGAGATCGCGGCCTCTCGGGGAGATGGAAGGTCGAGCAATGAACTCTCCCGACGCGGCCCGCGCGCGGGCGGGGCCCGCAGCGTCGGGGGAGTCAGGGCCGCCCACAGCAGAGTCGACCGAGGCTGTGGTGATCGACAGAGCGGGCCGGGTGCTCTCGGCCACACCCGATGCCGCGTGGCTTCTCGGGGCCTTCCTCGACTTGTTCCGGCGCCGTGGGGCTCCCTCCTCCGGCACTGTCGTCCTGCACCCGCCGCACGGGCCTTGCGACTACCAGTACACGCTGGCGCCGCTCGCATCGGACACCAGCGCCGGATCCCGGCTCGTGCTCCTGCGCCGAAGTGGCGAGAAGGGCCGGGACACTGCTCGGCGAAGGGAAGAGCGGCTCGAATCGGTGGCGCGCAATGCGGCGGTGGGCATCGCCGGGACGCTGGACTTCCGCGAGGTCGCCGAGCGCCTTGCCCACGCGCTCGTTCCGGATTTCGCAGACGTGGCCACCGTCGAGGTCCCTGAAGCGGTGCTGCGGACGGACGACGCGCCGGCTGAGGACCTGGCATCCCGTCGGCTGTTCCGCGTAGCGGTCGCGACCGCCGCCGGGGGGACGCCTCCCGGATTCCTTCCGGCAGGCGCGCCCATGCCACCGCTGCCCGCTCGTCCGGATGTGGGCCCGCTGCGCGACGGTCCGGTGCTGGTCGTCGCGGACGTGGACGACTTCCGCCGGAGGCTGGGGCTCGGTGAGGCGGATTCGCCTGCCGTGATCCCGGTCGGCGCACACGCGCTGCTGTCCGCGCCGATGCTGGGCGGCGACCGCACCCTGGGCGTGCTGACCGCATGGCGGACCACCGACCCGGACGACTTCGGCGATGCCGAAGTGGAACTGTTCGTCGAGATCGCGTCCCGCGGCGCGTTGGCCTTGGACAACGCCCGGCGTTACGCGCGCGAGCACCGTGTCGCGGTCGCACTGCAACGCAGTCTGCTCCCACCTCGGACAACCGGTGCGGACGCCGCGGAGACCGCGGGAACCTATGTGCCGGCCGGGGGTGAAGCGGGCGTAGGCGGGGACTGGTACGACGTGCTGCCGCTCGCGTCGCTGCGGACCGCGTTCGTCATCGGCGACGTCGTCGGTCACGGTCTGGGCTCGACGGTGACCATGGGACGGTTGCGCACGGCTGTGCAGACCATGGCCGAGGCCGACCCGAGCCCCCGGGAACTGCTCACCCGCCTTGACGACATGGTCGCGGCGCGGGCGATCGAGGGCGACGGTGACCGTTCCGACGACCATGCCGATGCGGATGTGGCGGTGAGCGCACTCTGCACCACGGCGATGTATGCCGTGTTCGATCCAATCCGCAGGACGTGCGCGATCGCGAGCGCGGGGCACCCGCCGCCGCTGGTCCTGCGGCCTGGGCATGCAGCGGAGTTCGCCGCCGTGGACCCGGGGCCTCCGATGGGGATCGGTGGGCTTCCCTTCGAAGAGACCGAGATTGCGGTGCCGCCGGGCAGCATTCTGGCTTTCTACACCGACGGATTGGTCAAGCAAGGCGGCGCCGCGGGAATCGTGGCGGGGATGAATGCGCTCGCCGGCGCGTTGGACGAGCACCGCGAACTGCACATCGAGGCCATCGGCCAAGCGGTTCTGGAGAGACTCGAGCCGTCGAAGCGCGACGACGCGGCCTTGCTCTTGGTGCGCACGCGGGAAGTCCCGCAGGACCATGTCGCCGAGTGGGAGCTGCCCGCCGACCCTTCCGTGGTGGCAAAGGCACGCGAAATGGCCGGTCGGCGGCTCGCCGCTTGGGGGCTCGACGAACTCGCCTTCACCACGGAACTAGGGCCTGTTCTGGGTTCGGATCACGGTCGTGTGGGGAGGCTGCGGAGCCAGATCATGGCGCCGCGTAGGTGGAGTCCGGCGAGGTAGCTGTCGGGGGTTTTGTCGGTTCGGAAGGCTATGCCG
>NZ_BAABHS010000053.1:0-42605 GCF_039542225.1 Yinghuangia aomiensis
ACCGGTTACCGCCGCCTCACCATCCGCTACGAACGCAGATCCGACCTCTTCCTCGCCTTCACCACCCTCGCCGCAGCACTCATCTGCTTCAAACGACTCCGCAGCCACACCACATAGGACACGGTCTTAAGCACAGGTACGTGCTGTGTCGATGATGAGGAACGCGGGGAGGAACACCTATGCGGCATGGGTTGCGCGGGCTGTGGCTGGGACTGGGCGCCTATGTGCTGTGGGGGCTGTTTCCCTTGTACTGGCCGCTGCTGAAGCCCGCGGGTGCGGTCGAACTCCTGGCGCATCGCACGGTGTGGTCGATGTTCGCCGTCGTCGGGCTGCTGGCGGTAGGGCGGCAGTGGGCCTGGATTTCCGAAGTGGCGAGTGCGCGTGCGGTGTTGTGCAGGAGCGTGCTTGCTGCCGTGACTCTCCTGTTCAACTGGGGTCTGTACATCTACAGCGTCAACACCGGCCGCGTGGTCGAGGCCGCCCTCGGCTATTTCATCGCTCCGCTGGTGCTGATCGCCGTCGGTGTCCTGAAGTTCGGCGAGCGTCTGGGCCCTGTCCAGTGGACGGCTGTGGCGTTGGGTGCCGGTGCGGTTCTGGTCCTGTCGTCTGCCTACGGGCACGTGCCGGTCACCGCACTTGCGCTTGCCGGGTCGTGGGCGGTCTACGGGTATTTGAAGAAGACCGTGGACCTGCCCGCGGTGCAGTCCCTGGCCGTCGAGACCGCGGCGATGCTCGTTCCGGCGGCCGGGTATCTGGCGTGGCTCGCCTGGCGCGGCGAGGGCAGTTTCGACGTGGCCGCGCCCGGACGCTCGCTGATGTTGGCGACCACCGGCCTGGCGGTCGTTCCTCTCCTGCTCTTCGCCGCGGCCGCGCGTACCGCCAAAATGAGCACCTTGGGGGCGTTGCAGTACGTCGAGCCCACACTGCAATTCGGCATCGGGGTCCTGATCCGGCACGAGACGATGCCTGTCGGCCGGTGGACCGGATTCGTCCTGGTCTGGGCAGCACTGCTGCTGCTCGCGTTCGACGCCCGAACATCGCCCAGCACCATGTGAATTCCAACCCCGGAGGATGCTTCGCCATAACGAGCTCGTGCATGGTTGGCGGTGGGCGTCGCACTTTGATCGGCGATCATGGTCGCGTGGTGGGGGACTTGGCGCGTGCAGCGATCGTGAGAGACCGCAGAATCACCGGCCTGTCGGCCGAGGTGATCTCTGATCTCGTAGCTGAGGTAGGTCCGTTATGGCACGCGCGGCATCAGGCGCGCCTGGTTTCGCGGCCGCGGAGGCGCGCCGTGGGTGCCGGTGCGAAGCACCGGATGGTGTTCGTCGACCGGCTGCTGGCCACCTTGGTCCATCTCCGTCACGGAACCACCCACGACGTGCTGGCCTGCTGGTTCGGCGTGGACCGCTCCACCATCACCCCGGTCATCAGCGAGGTTCGGCCCCTGCTCGCCGAGCGAGGATGCACCGTCAGCCCCGGCGTCCGGTTGAAGACCCTCGCCGAAGTCGTCGACGACCTCGGAGCGACCGGGAAGACCGGCACCGCCGACGGCACCGAGACCCGGGTGCGGCGGCCCGTCGTCGACCGCAGGAATCGTAACCGGTTCATCTCCGGCAAGAGCAAGCAGAACGCGGTCAAGGCCATGGTCCTCACGGACCAGGCCGACCGCGTGCTGTTCTGCAGCCCGACCACACCGGGAAGATGCGCGGACATCACCCACGCCCGCCGGTTAGCGATCGCCCGGCTCCTCGCAGACGGCCCGCCGGTCGAGATCCTGGCCGATGCCGGCTACCAGGAACTCAGGGCCCAGACGGGCGGACGTGTGGCGACACTGCCACATCGCAAGGTCAAGAAGAACGCCCCGACTGATACGAGGAGATCCACGAACACCGGCGGAAGGCGCGCTCCTCGCGCCGGATCCCGGTCGAGCACGGCATCGCGCACCTGAAGAACTGGCGCTCACTCGCCCGGCACCTCGGCCGCCGCTGAACACCTGAGCGACATGATCCGAGCCGTCGCGGGTCTGCTCTCACATCAGCAAACCGCAGACTTCTCGTCGGCACCGCGGATGTGAGCACCGAGCCCCCGTCACAGCCTTCGACGCCCCACCGCCAACCATGCACGAGCTCGCTGGAGGCGTCCTTGTCGCGGAGTCGCATCAGCACCGGATGTAGACCGTAGTATCGCCACGGACCTGCACGTCACGAAGTATCGGCCCCGCGTGTGCGGGGATTGTTCGGGCTGATCCGGAACGCTGTCATCTCTCTGAAGTCGGCCCCGTGTGTGCGGGTTTTGCTCGTCACCCTGCGCTGTTTGGTCTACGGCGAATCCATTGGCCCCGTGTGCGCGGGGTTGCCCGCAGGTCTACAACGGCACTGTTGAGTCGCGGTAGTTCGCCTGGCTGGTCGATGGTTGGTGGCCATGTGTGGTCGAGGCTGTGTGATCGTCTTTGTGCTGCTCCGCGCCTTTGGGGTGTCGGGGCGGACGGTGGCGCGGTTGTCCGACTGCGGCTGCGGGAGGGGGAATAGTGAAGTCGTGAGGGCTTCGGGCAGCTCGCAGCCGGGCTCACGGCCGGTTCAGCAATCATCCGTTCGGCGCGGCGGACTACGGCCCGTCATCGACACTGTGGTTCCGCATGCGCTGCACTAGCCTGACGGAGTGGAGGCGAACTCGGTCGGACCTGACCTCAGACAGGCATTAGATCGTGGGCGGGAACACACTTGATGCCGCTGCGGATGCCGCGTTGGGAAACTTCGGCCCTGTATCCACAGGGATCGCTCGGAGCCGCCGTGCTAGGGCCTGTTCTGAGTTCGGATCTCAATCGGGCTGTTCTGGTCTCGGCGGTTGGAGGAATGCGGTAGACCGGAGGGCATGACTCGGGGTGATCTGTCCGATGCCGAATGGGAGTTGGTCGAGCCGCACCTGCCGTTGGGGGTGTCAGGACCGATCCCTGACCTGCGGAGCTACTTCGACGCGACGATGTGGCGATTCAGGACCAACAGCCCCTGGCGGGATGTCCCGGAGCGCTACGGTTCCTGGTCGACGATCTACGACCGGTTTCGGATGTGGGCGCGGGACGGGATCTTCCAGGGCCTGATGGACGCGATGATCGCGGAGGCGGCATCCCGTGGCGATGTGGACCTGGGCCTGGTCAGCGTCGACTCGACCACCGCACGCGCGCACCACGACGCTGCGGGGATGGCCGTAGATTCCGCCCTCCTGGACGACCTGGCCAAGGCCGTCACGGAGGAAAAGGGGCTTCGCGAACGGCGCGGGACATGGACGCAGCCCAGGACTGCGACCCGCCGGCCGACCCCGGGCGGGAGCGGCGGCGGGCGGAACGCCGACGGCGCAAAGCCCGGCTGAAGGCAGCCGGCCTGGGCCGGTCCCGCGGCGGACTCACCAGCAAGGTCCACCTCGCCGCCGACCGGCGGTGCCGCCCGCTCGCCATCGTGCTGACCCCCGGACACGCCGCCGACAGCCCGCAGTTCATACCCGTCATGGACAAGATCAGAGTCCGCGGACCCGTCGGCCGCCCGCGCACCCGACCGCACGCGGCGGCCGGGGACAAGGCGTACTCCTCCCGCGCCAACCGCGCCTACCTGCGCCGACGCGGCATCAAAGCGGTCATCCCGGAGAAGGCCGACCAGTCCGCCAACCGCAAACGCAAAGGCCGACACGGCGGCCGCCCGGTGACCCACGACCCCGAGCTCTACAAACAGCGCAACACCGCCGAACGCTGCATCAACCGCATGAAGGACTGGCGCGGCATCGCCTTCCGCACCGACAAGACCCCCGACAGCTACCTCGCCGGACTCCACCTACGCGGCGCCATCCTCTGGCTCCGCAGCCTGCCAGCACCCCCATGATCCCAACTCAGAACAGGCCCTAGTTGCGGCCGGAGCGGCGTTCGGCCTTGTACTCACGGGGAACGCTCGTCCTGCCTGGTCATCGTGCCGATGTCCACAAGGTCGGCCCCACCCCGTGTGCGCGGGGATTGTCCGCTCCGGGGTTCTTCCCCGCGGTTCGCAGCAGTGTCGGCCCTGTGTTTGTGGGGAATGCTCGCGGGCAGCCCCGCCCATCTCGACGTTTTTTGCGTCGGCCCCGCGTGCGCGGGGATTGCTTGGCGAGCCCGGGTACGTCGAGTTCCTCGAAGGCGTTGGCCTCGCGTTTGCGGGGATTGCTCGCCGAACTAGGTTGATCTGAACCACGCCCTGGGGTCAGTCGCGCCCACGTGGGGTTTGTTCGATTCCGGACGGCATGGGAGCGCCCACGAATCCGTCGGCCCGTGTGCGCGGGGAATGCTCGGGTCGGCCTCGGCGGCGTTTGCCGCATGTCGGTCCGGCATGTCTGGGACGACGGTTCCTGGCTGGCCTTCGTACTGATGTGTCATCAGACCGACTGCCAACCATGCACGAGCCGGTCAGTGTGGATCTGCCCAGACCGCCTCCGGAAGCAGCTCCCTTGCACCCGCTGGTTCGACGACGACCGGGCCGCCGAGCATCGCTGTCTCGCCGCCAGGACGACGCAGCATGACGTGCACAGCGAGTACCGCGCCGCTGCGGACGGTGCGACCGGTTCCGGGAATGAGCCTGGGGTATTCCGGGGTGTCACAGCCCAGGCCATGGCCGAAGTCGTACTCCTTGAAGCGCAGTAGCCCGTGCTGTGACAAAACGGCGTCGCCGGCTTTGACGACATCGTCGACACCGGTCCCAGGCGTAAGGCTTTCCAGAATTGCCGCGCGTGCGCTGCGGCACAAACCCACGGCATCCGTGACCGTCTCCTGTGCCGGCATCGGGGGCAGAGTGGTGTTGACATGCATGAAACAGCCGAACGCATACAAGCTCACCTCCAACCCGACCACCTGTCCGGCTTCGAGCCTCTGCCCAGTGGCTTCGGTGACGAAGCTGCCATTGCCGAAGCCGACGAGGCACAGACAGCGATGTGCGCCGGCGGCTCGGGCAGCGGCCTCTACGCGTGCGGCGACGACATAGTCGGTCTCTCCCGGACTGGCGGTGGCGGCGCGCAGCGCGAGGTCACCGATTCGGGCGGCTGCGGTGAGAGCAGTCACTTCCTCTGGGGTCTTCACTTCACGTGCCTCGGCGGCCCATGAGGCGAGGTCCACGTGCCGCACGCCGCGAGCAGCCAGTTGCTGGAACAGTTCCGGCGTGGCCTCGTCCACGACCAGATCGCGGCACAGAAGACCGATGCTGCTCGCACGTTCGGGAAGCAGGTCTACAGGCGAGTCAATGGCGACCGTGCGGAGTCCGGCCTGACGGGCGCGATCGACTTCGAAGGGGAAGGTGACGCCCAGCACCGTCTCTCCTTCTGTTGGCACCCACAGAGCGGCACTGTGGGAAATGAAGCCGGGCGTGTAGCCGCTGAGCCAGGTCACTGCGGATCGGCGCCGGGAATACACGAGGGCACCATCGATGCCGAGATCACGGGCGTGGGCGCGGAGTTGTTCTCGTCGTACTGCGGCGGCGCGCAGCTCAATCGGGATGGTGGTCACTCGTGCACCCTCCTTGGTGCGACACGGCAGAGTCCTCGGGTAGATGGCGTGGCCGTTGGGGCGAGGCGGTCGTACGCGAGCCGCCGCCGGATCACCCGATTCACGGTCCGCCGCCGGCTGAAGGAAGCCGGAACGCACCGTTCAACCAGCGCAACCAGCGGTGTCAATGGCCGTGAAGAGTTGGTCCGTCAGTCTGGGTGCCGATGTTGCGCCACCAGCGGGGCTTGAGGGCGGCGCCGAAGGCCGCGCCCGCCAGTGAGACCGCGGTCAGTGCGATGAAGATCCAGAACACTGTGCGATACGGACCTTCAGGCAGTGGCACGAAGCTGAAGTACATCGCGAGCACCATGGTCGCCGTGCCGATGACGCCGGCGCCCAGCAGCAACCCGGTCAGGGACCGGTTGCGGCCGGCGTGGAGCAACGTCAGTGCGATCACCATCAGGTACACCCCGATGAAGAAGTATCCGCCCAGCGTGCCCAAGTACGCGTACGCCTCGATCGGCGGGGTCGGCATACACGCGAAGATGAGAACGGTCACCAGCGTGCTTGCCGTGATCAGCAGCACCGCGAACCAGGGTTCACCGTGTCTTGCGGTGACCCGGCTGAAGATACGAGGCAGCACACGGTCTCGGCTCAGTGTGTAGAGGACCCGGGCTCCGGTGTTCGTCACGGCGAGCATGCAGGAGAAGAAGCTGACCGCGACGCACAAGTCGATGATCCAACTGGCCCAGCCGATGTCGGCGTTGTTGGCGATGTCGTTCAGCGGCGCCGCCGAGGTGGCGAGTTTGTCGGCGGGCAGCAGCAACACCTCGACGTAGCCGCTGATGACATACAAGACACCAACCATCAGGATGGTTCCGTTCACCGCGCGGGGGATGTCCCGGTTCGGGTTGCGCGCTTCCTTGCCCAGAGTCGCGGAGTTTTCGAAGCCGGACATAACGTACATGGCGAATGCCACGGACAGGAACATCCCATGCATCGTGACGCCGTGGAGACCCAGTTGCGCGTGATCGACGAACGGTCCGTGGTAGCGCAGCAACGCGATGCCCAGCAAGATCACGATAAGCGCGACCGAAACGCCTTCCAGTATCAGCAGGGCCCGCGAGGCGATTCGCACGTCCCGCGATGCGAAGAACAGTCCGACGGCCATGATGGCCAGGTAGCACGTGATATGCAGCGTACGGTTGTCGGGCGCGCCGATCTTGACCACGAAGGCGCTGAGGTAGATGCCCGCTCCGAATACCAATGCGGGCAAGGCGATCAACATCGACAGCAATTGCGGGGCGCCCTGCAGGTACCCGCCGGTGTTCCCGCCGATCGCGGCGCCCATGCCGTACACGCCGCCACTGGTGGTGAAGCGCCGCGCCATCCAGCTGACGCAGTAGCCCACTCCGAGTATGCCGACGGTAATCAGGACGAAGGTCAGCCAGCTTCCATTGCCCGCGTTGGTGGCCACTCCGGCGACACTGAGCGCCAGCCCGGCGCTGGGCGCCACACTCGCGATCGAGGTGGCGTACATGCTCCACCAAGGCAGAACGTTCTGGTGCAAAACGGCCGCGGGCAGCTCGTCCTCGGCGATCGTTGCGGACGACGTCTCACGTGGCGCTGTCTCTGGTGTTTCCACGGTTCCTCCATGGCAGGCGGAGTCTGGTCACCCGTCCGACCGGTTCCATGCCGGGAACGTTCACATCCCGCCGGTACCGCGTTTTTCTGGTCGACAGGTTGCCCCGGACCGTAGGCGGCGGATGACCCCACCACCAGAAGGCCGCAGCCACTTTCCGGCTATTCCGGAAAGTTCGCCACACAACAAATGGCTTCTCTCGCGACCAACGCGTAGGTCATCACGCCTGCGACCGAGGCCAGGGCCATCAAGGCGTGTCCAGTCGGACGCGGGATGTGACAACGGAACTCGACGGCCGATCGCCACACGACAGACAATTTTCCGGCATACCCGGAATCCATCCGCGGATATCTGGAACTGGCCGTGCCGTGTGCCTACCGTGTTGACGGCCGTTCCAGGAAGGGGTTGCCAATGATCAGCCGCTCCAACCCGACCGGGGTCGCCGCTCCGATCGGGAAATACCACCACATCACCACGGTCCCCGCGTGCACAGACATCGTGTTCATCTCGGGTCAGGTCGGCAATCACCTCGACCGACGGCCGGTCGACCCGAGCGCGGAGGCCCAGGCGCGTCAGGCGTTTGCCAACCTCGGCACGATCCTGGATGAGATCGGCGCGGTACCGGCGGACATCGTCAAGCTGGTGACCTTCGCCGTAGGAACGGACAGCCTGGCCGGCTTCCGCGTCGCGCGCGACGAGGTCTTCGCCGCGTGGTATCCCGACGGCGCGGTGCCCGCGCATTCGCTTGCGGTGGTCACGGCGCTTGCCGCGCCGGAGCTGCTCCTCGAGATCGAGGCCGTCGTCGCGGTGTCACGCTCGTGATGGACTCCGCCGAAACCTCCGACCCGCGAGAGCTGCGCACGCTCACCAGGGGTCTGGCCGTCTTGGACGAGATCGTGAACGCCGAGGGGCGCGCGACCGCCAAGTCGATTGCGCACAAGCTCGGGCTCAGCCAGAGCACGTGCTACCAGATGCTCAAGACCTTGGAGCTGACCGGTCACGTCGTGCACACCCCGGCGGGCTTCTATGAGGTCGGTCCGAGCATCTCGGCGATGTTCCGCCGCCTGCGGATGTCCCTGACCCCCGATCCCCGGGTCTCACGCGCCCTTCACGCGCTGAGGGACGAGACTGGCGACACCGCCTACGCCTGCGTACTACGAGGCAACAGCATCCTCCTGCAGGAGATCGCCGAGGGACGCAACACACTTGTCGTGCGGATGCTTCAGCCGGGCACCCGCGACCACGTACACGCCCGTGCTTCGTGCCGCGCCATCCTGTCGCAACTGTCGGATCTTGAACGCAAGCAGATCCTGCCGACCCGGTCGTTGCCAAAACTCACGAAGTACACCGTCACCCAGCGCGCAGAGCTGCGAAAAATACTCAACGCCGCGTTCGTCAACGGGTACGCAACCGAGCGCCAGGAGTTCGAAGAAGGCGTCTGCTGCGTGTCCGCACCCTTCTTTGACTTGGCCGGCACGGTAGCGGGGTCCCTCACCGTCGCGATGCCCGAGGCCCGCTTGGACGCCAACGAGGCGAGCATCGCCCGCAAGGTCATGTTCCATGCTTCCGAGGCCAGTCATCCCGCAGCCCGACCGGAGCTGCGGCTGTGACCGGCCCGATGGCCCCGGACCAGTTCCGGGCTCTCTTCCCCGCCCTGTCCGGCCGAGTCTGGCTCGACACGCCGGCAAGCCCACCCGGTGCGCTGCCGGTCACCAACGCCCTGACCGAGGCGATCAACGCGTGGCAGGCCGGACAACTGGACGCATCGGGGTGGGAGAGTGCGGCCCCGGCGACCAGAATCGGATTCGCCCGGTACCTCGGTGTACCCGAAGCCGATGTCGCACTGATGGGTTCGGTCGCCGAGGCCGCGGCCACGGTCGCGGCGTCGCTTCCCCCTGCCAGGCGAACAATCGTCGTCGGGGACGACGAATTTCGCAGCAACCTCTTTCCCTGGCTCGCGCTGCGGGACAAGGGATACCGGATTCTCGAGGTGCCCACCGCGCCCCATGGCCGTACCGAGTCCCTCCTGGCGGCCATCGACGGCACCACCGCGCTGGTCGCCGTCAGCCATGTCCTGTCGATCGACGGTGAGAGGATCGACCTCGCGCGTGTTCGATCCGCCACCGACGCTGTAGGTGCACGGCTGTTCGTGGACGCCACACAGTCCCTCGGCGTACTTCGCCCGGATCTGGGCACGGTACGCCCGGACTACCTCGCCGTACACGGCTACAAATGGATGCTCTGCCCACGCGGAGCCGCCTGGCTCGTCACCCCGCACCACGACGAGCTACAGCCCTTGCTGCCCAGCTGGAAATCGACCGCCGACGGCGCATATTTCGGAGGCCGGCTCCACCCGGCTGCGGGGGCGGCGCGCTGCGATACGTCACCGGCGTGGCTTTCCTGGGTCGGCGCTGCGGCAGCAGTGCGGCTCGTGTCGAGCCTTCCTGCCGAGACTGTCGAACAGCACTGCCTGGCGCTGGCCGACTCATTCCGACAAGGCGCCGAAGCCGCGGGAGCGTCCTCGGTCGGCACCGGCCAACCAAGCCACATCGTGACGGTGCAGGTATCGGACCCGAGCGGACTGAGCGACCGCCTCCGGTCGCACCGCGTGCAGGCACTGGTCAACCGAGATCGTCTCCGGGTCGGCTTCCACTTCTTCAACAACGACGACGATGTCGCCGTGGCGCTCCGCGCCCTGGCGGGCTGACAGGCCGTCAGGCAACGAAAGGGTTCCCATGCACGAGAGCGATCTCAACCAGTACTTGAACGAACTGACTTCCATGTGGCGGATCAGGCACTTCGAGGAACATGTCGCACAACTGCGTGCGGACAACCTCATCGCCGGGTCGGTGCACCTGTGCAACGGTCAGGAAGCCATCTACGTCGGCACCTGCGCCGCACTCGACCTACGCCGTGACGCCGTGTTCCCGACCTACCGCGGACACGGGTGGGCGATCGCATGCGGAACACCGCTGGATGCCCTCTTCGCCGAACTGCTTGGCCGCGCCGGCGGTGTGAACGGTGGGCGCGGGGGCTCCGCCTATCTCTCCGCCCCCGACCACGGCCTGTACGGCGAGAACTCGATCGTCGGCGCGGGCGCTCCGATCGCGGCAGGTGCGGCACTGGCGGCCACGTTCGACGGCTCCGGCAGGATCACGGTGGCGGCCTTCGGCGAAGGCGCGATGAACCAGGGCAGCGTGCACGAGGCACTGAATTTCGCGGCCGTTTACCAACTGCCGGTGCTCTTCATCGTCGAGAACAACAGGTACTCCGAACTCACCCCGATCGCGAGCATGGTTCGTTCGGACCGTCTGTACTCCCGCGCCTCCGGCTACGGCATGCGCGGCGTCCGAATCGACGGCAACGACATCGACACCGTCCGGGAGACCGCCATACAGGCCGCAGCGCACACCCGCAGCGGCGGCGGTCCGGTACTCATCGAAGCGATGACACAACGGCTCGTCGGTCACTATTTCGGCGATGCACAGCTCTACCGCCCTGATGGTGAAGTCGAACAAGCACGCGAGGACGAGCCGATCGCACGGCTGACCCGACTGCTGGCAGCGCGCGGAGTGGCCCAAGCCGAACTTGATGCCATCCGCGACGCGGCCCACCAGGAAGTCGCCGAAGCCGCAAAGCGCGCGCTGGCCGCGCCGCTCGCCGACCCGAGCACCATCGAGGAGCACATGTATGCCTGACACAGCCACCATTGCCGAACCGACCACGCTGTCCTACGCCATGGCGGTCAACGCCGCACTGCGCCGTGCCCTGGCCGAACGCGGCGACACCATACTCTTCGGCGAGGACGTAGCCCTGCCCGGTGGAGTGCACGGAGTCACCCGGAGGCTGCGCACGGAGTTCGGCGAGCGCGTATTCGACACCCCGATCTCCGAGTCGGCGATTCTCGGGGGCGCGATCGGAGCAGCGTTGATGGGCCGTCGGCCCATCGTCGAGATCATGTGGGCGGATTTCACGTTCGTCGCCTTCGACCAGCTCATCAACCAGGCAGCCAATGTCCGCTACGTATCTCAGGGCCGGCTCCACGCCCCCCTCACCGTACGGACCCAGCAAGGTGCCACCCCTGGTTCCTGCGCACAGCACTCACAGAGCGTCGAGGCGCTCTTCGCGCACATCCCCGGGCTGCGGGTCTGCCTGCCCGCAACCCCCCAGGATGCCTACGACCTCACCCTCGCCGCGATCGGCTGCGACGACCCGGTGATCGTCATCGAGAGTCGTGCGCTCTACCACTCCATGAAGGGTCCCGTGACCTTCGGCACGGAATGGCCGACGATCGGCGGCGCCCGCACCGCGCGACCGGGTACCGACATCACCGTGGTCACCTGGGGAGCCACACTGCACACCGCGCTGGCCGCCGCCGAGGCGTTGCACGAGGAGGGCCTCGAGGCCGAGGTCGTCGACCTGCGCTGGCTCAACCCGCTCGACGACCGCACAGTCCTGGAAAGCGTTGCACGCACCGGTCGCCTTGCCGTTGTCCACGACGCCAACCTCACCGGAGGGTTCGGCGCCGAGATCACCAGCCGCGTGGCCGAGAACGGGATTCCCCTGCTCGCGCCTCCGGTACGCGTCGGCACCAACGATCTGCGTATCCCTGCCGCGCCGAGCTTGCAGGGGGCAGCGATCCCCAATGCCGCAACGGTGGCGGAACGACTCATGAAGGCCTGCACCGCAGGATCGCTCTCGTGACCGACGGACCCGTTGCGCTCGTCACCGGGGGCGGCAACGGAATTGGGCTCGCCTGCGTCCGGAGGCTGGCCGACGACGGGTACCGCGTCGTCGTCGCCGATGTCGCGGAGGACGCGGGCAGGCAGGCAGAGGCAGAGATCCCTCGAACGCAATTCATACGATGCGACGTCACCAACTCAAAGGACCTTCGGCGGGTCGCGGCAAAGGCCGTCGAGCTCGGTGACGGCCGACTGCATGCTCTGGTCAACAACGCCGGCCGCACCTCCCGCACCACATTCGCCGAATGCGACGAACAAGCCTGGCGGGAGCTGCACGCAGTGAACCTGGACAGCGTGCATGCCTTGACCAGAGCATGCCTGCCGGCGCTGCGCGCCGCCCGCGGCGCGGTGGTCAGCCTTGCCTCCGCCGCCGGGCTGATCGGTACCGAAGGCCTCGCCGCGTACAGCTCGACCAAGGCCGCGATCATCGCACTTACCCGTTCGCTGGCCCTGGAACATGGCGACACGGTGCGTTTCAACGCGGTCTGCCCCGGCGACATCGAGACCGCAATGATGAACCGGATCCTGGCCGATGCACATCTGCGGAACGCCATGCTCGAACGCATCCCAGCTGGTCGGTTCGGACAGCCTGAGGAGGTCGCGAACGTGATCGTCTGGCTGCTCAGCGATCAAGCGAGCTACGTCAACGGCGTCGCCCTCCCTGTGGACGGGGGCCTTACCGCCGGGCTCCGTGACGTCAAACTCTCATCAGCACTGGACCGAAACCCTTGACGACGTCGTGCATGGTTGGCGGTGAGCCGTCGAGCTGCGGACTGCGCATCGGCGCCGCAGCCGTGAGTAAGCGATCTCGAAGAGTGTGGGCGAAGAACGACTCCGCAACGGCGTTGCCCCAGGCGTCGACCTTGCGGGTGGCGATGCCGATGGCAGTGGCCGGGAACCGCCAGCCCTTGTCGGTGGGCAGGGTAGGTGACGTCACCGCATCACTGCGTCGCAGGCGTCGGGCCACGCGAAGTCGCGCCCCACCGGGTCCGGCCAGTGTGCCGCGTGCGGATCGAACGGTGGTGCGGTGCCCTCGTCGGCGGCGCCCGACCCGGGTACCGCCGCGGACCGAGACAGCCAGCGCGTTCTACTGCTCGTCGTCTCCCGGTCGCGGAACCAAGTCGGCGACGAGACGCTCGACTCGCGCCCGAATGGCGTCCCGGATGGCGTGCACGCCGTCCAGGTCCTTGCCGGTGATGTCTTCCGACAACCAGTCGTCGTGCCTCTGGACAGGCAGCACTAGGCAGGCCTGCGCACTGCTGGTGGTGCCCACCACGTCGCTTTCCCCGATGGTCTCGCCGGTCAGCTGCTCGGGAGTCTTCCCGGAAAGGCCGATGCCGACCCCCGCCATCGCCTGCACCACCAGAGGGTTGATCCGCTCACCCGGCTCCGGCCCGCAGAGCGCACCCGCACCCGTTCGCCGGCCAACTCGGCCAGGAAGGCGGCGGCGATTTGCGACCGCCCGGCGTCGTGAGCACATACGAACAGCACGCTCCGCTTCGCGGAGTGCCGCGGAGACCGACACGCGCGGGTGCGGTACACCCCTGCCGTCGCCCCGTTCGGACCGGGCCCGGTTGGCCGTCACCGTGGCAACCAGACCTCCGGATAGCGCGGTAACCGGCTGCACCTCGCGGGTGGCCCGCTTGTCGTAGGCACCGTGGGCGTCGAGAACGGTGCTGATTTCGTCCTCGAATCAGAAGCGGATCACTTGCGTCAGCGCAGTGACGCTCTCGCCCAGCTCCCTGGCCGCGTACTCGATCGTCGATGGAAGGGACGGGACCTTCGACGGTCTTGAAATGCTGACTTCCAACGACCATGCGCCGACACCGGAATCGGGCCGGCGCAGGTACTCGTTCGCAGCCGGGCGAAGAGGGTCAATCCGGTGGAACTGGCCTGCCGGTCTGGCGTCTTCCCGCCGGACCAGATCGGCAGTGCCAACGTCGCCGGGGACCCTCTATTGCTCGCTCGCCGGCCGGCATTTTCGCGGGTGCTGATAGCGTACGCGGCTGAACGATCGAACCGGGCGAGGAACCAGGGGCAGATCTCGGGTGGGAGAAAACGAACTTCCCCATGCATTACGGGATTTCCCGGCAACCCCCATCGAAGTGTCATCACCCCGTGTGGGGGACATCTGCGAGCAATACGGGCTTGGACTGCGCGACACTCTCGCCGTGCACGACGCCCACCGGTTGGTCTCGGGCAGAGTCGCCCCGCTCATCACCTGGGTCGCGGCAAGCATCCTCCAAGATCTGCGTACGGAAGTCGCGCAGGACCCCTCGGTGAAGGTCGCGTTCATGGCCAGGGACGGGCACGTGCTTGCCGCTGCCATACGCGGCCTCGACCCTGAACTCTTCGACCGTCACTGCACCGAGATCCGGATGTCCCGGAACGTCATGGAGGCGCTCTGGCAGGACTCTCCCGGCGGGTATCTGCCCCTGGACGAGAAGACTTTCCGCACCTACAAGGGCAGGGTCTCCGCCGAAGCAGCGGCAGGAGCCATCCATCACACCCGCGACTACCTGCGCAGGTGCGGACTGCCGGTCGACACCCCGGGCACCCGGGTGGTCCTCGTCGACGACGGTCTCCGCGGCGGCGGAGGTGAGGTGCTTCACCATGTCTTCGGCTGGGACACCTTCAGCCACCTCACGGTCGCCGCAGTGCCCCCCAAGCACCCTCGTCCCGACCGGGTCAAAGGGCACCTGTTCCACCTCGGGCCCGACGAATGGCAAGGCGGCACCGTCGAGTACCTCCCTGACGACCCAGCGCGCACCCTCTTGTGCGACCAGGCGCTGCACGTATGGGAGACGTTCATCTCTGGGCCGCAGAACACCGTTGACCACATCGGCCCGGACGGGCCGGTCTCCGGCGAGTTGCCGCTCTGGCCAGGTACACGCGTCCCGAAGCAATGGGCCAACACGACGGCTTTGCAGGCGATGCGCGCATCGGTCTTGCTCGCCGCCTACGCCCACGCCTCTGCCTACCGCGGTGTTCCCCCCGACCAGGTCATGCGCGAGCAACGCGAAGGCCGTGACCGCTTCGTCTCCGACCTGCGCCGCATCGTCCGGGGCGACCGGTCGCTGGACGGGACGTACACAGCCATGCTGTGGACCACAGCCGACCGCGCGACTGCTCCTACGCAGTCCCAGCACCGGACGATGACCGCTATCGCGAACTCGTTCACCGGCCTAACCGCCCAGCTGCCCGCCTCCGTCCGGTCAGAACGCCGGATCCCGAGCGTCACCTCACCCATGGCCGCGTTTCGCGACCCCGGTGCCACGTGCGTTACGTGTCCGGAACCCCCAACCACGCGCGCCCCGGAAAGCAGACGGGGGAAGGGCCTCGAACTCCGCCAGTGAAGGACCGACGACCCGCGTGCTGGCGGACCAACGTCCCGATCCTGCCGCCCGCGGGGGCGGAGACCAACCTCCGCTCCTTGATCCGCAGGGGCACCGATCCGGAGGAGCTGCAACCCTGCACCTCGGCCGTTGATGTGGCAGGCGGTGCGCCGCCGCCTTGGGCGTCACGGTGGAGTTCCCGGACACCCTTGCTGCGGTCGACAAGCTCGCCCACGAGGCCGACTTCCGCATCCTGGGCACGAATGACCTCACCTGCTGGATCGCTGGGACTGAGATCAATGGGCAGCCGGGGGTGTCGTCCACGACAGGGACGGCAAGGTCCTCGGCACGATCGTGCTGGACGTCCACGACGGTCGGATTCACATGGTCCGCGGCGTCCTCAACAACGACAAACTCGGACACTTGGGTCTGATCGGGGATGCTAGGGGGATCAGCATCGAGACCGACAAAGCGTCGGAGTTGGACCCACCGTCGGCCCCAGCGGACGATTGAGGGGGCATCCGTGGGCGGCTCAGCCGGAAGCCCAGCAAAACGGTGACAAAGGCCGCTGCCCGGCATGGGAACAACCGGGCACGCACCCGCGGGCGCCTTCTCTGAACCGACTGCAAGATCACTACGCGTCCCGGCCGGGCCGGTACGGGCGCACATGGTTGATCTGCTTGATCCGCCGGGTATCAGGCGGACTTCACCGACTATCCGCAGTGCACGTAGGCAAAGCTCGGGACAGGAGGGGTACTTCCGCGCGTCTCATCTCTCTTTGACCAGTCTCCGAGAGACCCGGGACGGCTCATCATCATGTGGGCAGATCCCACACACGTATGACGCCGTCGTGGCCAGCGCTGAGCGCGACATCGCGGTCATGCAGCACTGCGGTCTTTACGGCCAGCACGTGGCCGTCGTGGTCGACCAGTGGGCCGCCGACCGCGACGCCTTCGGCCAGGTTCCAGACGCGTACGGTCGTGTCCTCGGATCCGGTCACCGCGAGGGGCCGGCCGCCGACCACGGCGGTGTCCATCGCTGTGATCCGGCCGTCGTGGCCGTGGATCGGGGCATACCGCGGCTCGATCGCGTCGTCCTCGTGTTCGCGGTCCTCGGCCGTGTCGGGCACTTCCCAGACCCACAGTTGCCCGGGATCGGCGGCCGCGACCACAACGGGGCGATCGTCGACGCGGCACAGTGAGACGGCCCACGTCGACTCGGTCGTCTTGAACACTTGCTCGTGGCCGGGCTGGACGAGATCCCAGACCAGTGCGCTCGATCCTTCGGCTCCGGCGACCAGCGAGCGGCCGTTGATCTCGGCGGTGGCGAGGCTCCAGACGTGCACGTACTCCGAAAGGAGCGTCCAGGAGTCGAAGGGGTCCTCCCACAACAGGACAACATCGGAGTTCTGTCCCGAAGACACGAACCGCGCTGGCCCTGGACCCCGCACGGCGGCGACGGCCCCAAGATAGTCGCCCCCGCCAAAGGTCGCGCGGCGAAGCAACTCACCGGTTTCCAAATCCCAGAAGGCGACGGGCTGTTCGTCGTGACCAGCGGCCAGCACCACCCGCCCGCGGGCAACGGTTACTGCCACCTGGTCGATCCGGTTTTCGACATCGGGGTTGTTGTGGATGATGGCTTCGTCGTATCCGAACGGCAGCGGCCGTTGCCGCCAGACATCCCGCAACGGATCCCATGTCCACACGCCGTTGCGCGCATCCGCGCAGACGACCAGGGGATCGCCGTCTGTCGCTACCACCGCGAGGTCTTTGATTTGCGTCGAGGACGGTACCTTGCTGGCCAACAGGAGCGGCTTGTCGGGCATGCAGCGGAATCTATCCGATGCGCGGCTTCATCGAGGCCCGGTGCAGGGGGCTACCGCCGCACATCGACGGCCGACCAGAACCCCGAACATCAGGATGTCGAGGTGGGGCCTTCCGTGTGAGCCGGTCAGGGCATGGTTCTCGGGCTGCTCGTGCGTTCTTCCGCCTCTGGTGCGCTACCGGCTGTCGTGGCGGGGCCGAGGCAGCGGTGAGGGCGTGGGCGATCGCGCGTTGGAGGGCGCACTGGTGGTCGAACTTCACGATCCAGCGCGCGCTGCCGCTGCTGTGCGACGGCGGCCGCGTCGTGACCATCTCGTCTGTCGCAGCCCGGATGGCCAACCCGGCCCAAACCTGCTTCGCCATGACGAAGGGGGCCGTGGAGGCGATGAGCAGGACCTTGGCCAATGAACTCGGCGTCCGGGGGATTAGCGTCAACGCGGTTGCGCCCGGCGCCACTCTGGCGGCGGCCAATGCCGACCCGAGCCTGGCCGAACTCATCGCCCCGCCCCGCCCCGCGCCCGACCTGGTCGGTCGGAGCCCGAGTTGCGTCCTCACGGCCAAAAGAGATCTATTGTGCCAACGCGCGCACTACGAGCCGCCTTCGCAGCGGCCGTTGACGGGCATGAATCAGTCGTTCGGATCCGCCCACAGTTCGCGCCGCAGTTCCTGCCAGCTCTCCCGGTCCGGAGCCAGGAGCAACCCACCATCCACAATGCCTGGACCATACGGAGTACCGTCGAACCTTGCGGCGTACCCGCCTGCTTCGCGATGCACGAGGACGCCCGCGAGGTGATCCCAAGGCATGAGCTTGTTGTACAGAGCGAAGTGACCGAAACCAGAGGCAAGCAACCGGTATTCGTGAGCGGCACACCGGTAGTTGAGCGGAGCCAGGGCCTTGGCATGGTTCATTGCTATTCGCGACCGAAGCGGTTCATCCACATACTCCCAAGACACGCCTCCGATCATGTGCGAGAGCGGTTTTGGGGAGGCGACCTGGAGCTTCTTCTGCGGCCCGTCGCTTCCCCGGAGGAAGCTCCCGGAGCCACGCACTCCGATGATCCACTCCTGGCCGATCGGGTTGTAGATCAGTCCTGCGATCGTCTGACCTCGCACCACCACGGCGAGGATGACACCGAACAGCGGCAGGCCTGAAGCGAAGTTGGCGGTGCCGTCCAACGGGTCGATAACGAAAGCCAGGTCGGCTTCCGGAAGGTCCCGGAGCCCGCTCGTGTCCTCTTCGTGTAACTCCTCGCCCACGATCAGAGCCGTCGGAAACATCGCCCGCAGCCTCTGCCGGATAAGGCGCTCGGCGCATTCGTCCGCTGCGGTCACCACGTCGGCGACCGACGACTTGAGCCGAACATCGTCCGGCGAGACGTTCCTGAAACGCGGCATGATCTCCAGCGTCGCCGCCTCGCTGAGGAGCTCGGCGAGCCGGTCGATATCCCGGTCCGTGACTGAAAGCGCGATCGCGAACTCCATGTTGTGGGGCGGGCACAGCACCAGGCCACGACCTCGTCAGAAGCTGTCTCGCGGGGCCAGACAAGTTGATGCTACGAGGTACAAGCACGGTCGGCCACGGTTCGTTACGAAGACGTGCGCCTATGGTCTTTGCCGCGGCACGGCCAGTGGCTTGCAGATCATGCTCTCCCCCCAGCGCTTGGAAGACCTATCGATGGCCGCGGACGTCGAATTCGCCGCCGGGTGCGTGCTCGACGTCGTCTCCACTTTGCTGATGCACAGGACCCAGAGCCCCACTTCCGTCGAACACCAAGACGGCGGGGACGCGACTGTGGGTGCAAGAGTGTGGCTCCACGGGCTTGGTGACTCCGTGGTCGCCGTGGGCGGTCGCGCCGGCATCATTGGAATTCGACCAGGAGGCGCCGGTCGCCCCGCCCAGCCAGTTGTAGACCCTCGGCACGACGGCTCATGTACTTGCGTGTCGGCGACCTGGACGCCTGATACGCAGTGACCCGGTCGCCGAGGCCCGCGCGGGGGAGGAGCCGACGTACAAGAGGCCGGTGGAGGTCTGCGGCATGGCCCGCTGGTCCGGCCAAAGACGATCAACTGCCCGTCGCTCTTCGCGGGGATGCTCGACCCGATGCCGGACGCGTGCCGCGTACGCCTCGGCGTCTGCCAGCTTTGCCAACTGCTCAACGGTCGCCATCGTCGACCCCTCCCCGTCCGGCCGCGGTCACTGCCGGGCACGCACCCTGACCGCTTCTCGCCCTCGGGCAACGACACGGCGGCCACGCGCCGAGGCGCTCCGGCGGCACATCCGGCGCCGACCTTCGCGAGACTTCCGTGACTGCTGAGGGCGGGAGCGCTTGGCCGTCGGGGAGCACATCGAACGTGCGCAGGGTCATCAGGTGGTGGACCATCGTGGAGGCTCCCCGAGGTTGCTGCCGCTTCCGGCAACCACGCTAGGAACCAGGCTCAATTCAGTTCCAAGGTGTTCCACGGAATTCCACGCGGGTCACCCGAGAGAGTCGACGGCGGCCGCGACGAGCGACCGGGCGCGTTGGCCGTACACGGCGACCTTGCCCAGCTCGGCGAACGCCTTCGCGTAGACGGCGACCTCTCCGGGAGCCGTCATCGTCACGGCCGCCGTCAGCGTTTCGACCTGCGCCTGTTCGGCGTCGTAGATCGAGAACGTCTCCACGACCCACATGCGCCGCGGCGCGGCGAGCGGGATCACGCCAATCGAGACGGTGGGGAACGCCATGGCGGACAGCAGGTAGCCGAGCTGGTCGGCCATGGCGTCGTCGTCACCGACACGGTGCCGCAGCACGGACTCTTCGATGAGGAACGCGAACCTACGGCGCCCCTGCCGGAGCACACGGGAGCGCTCCATGCGCGCTTCGACGGCGGCCGGCACGTCGTTGACGGTGCCGCGGAAGTCGGTGATGTCCGTCAGCAGCGCGGTCGCGTAGCCCTCGGTCTGAAGCAGGCCGGGCACCACGTTCGAGCTGTAGACGCGGAAGCTCTGGGTCCGCTCGAACAGCGGGACGTACGACTCTTGGAGTCGCCGGAGCCCGGTCCGCTGCACCCGCTTCCACTGCACGTACATGGAGTCGACGGTGCGGGTCGCCGCGATCAGGTCTTCGGCCTGGTCGTCGGCGCCGCACACCCGGCACCAGGTCCGGATGTCGTCGACGGACGGCAGGGTCTCGCCGTTTTCGAGCCGGGTGCACTTGGACGGCGCCCAGCCCGCGAGCCGGGCCAGCTCGCGGCCGGACAGCGGTGCTTCTTTACGCAGCTCGCGGAGCCGGACTCCCAGCTCGTTGCGTGCGGCTTGGACGGTTGATGATGGCGAACGCGGCATCGACGGTGCGGCTTGTCAGATCCGGTACTCCGCGTGCGGTGTCGCCCGGTCCCAGACTTCGTCGAAGGCGCGGGCGCACAGCCGCAGCACCGCGGGGTCGTCGTCGACTTCGTCGCCTAGGTACGTGCCGTCTCCGGCGAAGTACCCGAACCTGACGATCGTGTCGTCGAACAGCCAGAAGTCGTTCCCGGGCATGCCGATGTCCGACGTCTTGCGCCGCGACAGCCAGCGGACGTCTTCGCCTGCGTGGACGTTGGCGAACGTCCGGTCGTACAGGGCGTGCGTGTAGTCGCTGACCGGTTCGGAGACGACGCGGGCCCGGCGTACGGCGATGCCGCGGGCAACGGTTTCCTGCACCAAGTCGAGCCAGGGGTGCCACCACAGTTCGCGCGGGCTGTCGACGGTGTGCCGCACCCCGGCCTTCCAGTCCGCGATGCGCTGGGCCTCGTAGGGGTCCGCGTAGGAGTCCCGCAGTTCGAGGTGCAGCGCCTGCTTACGGCACCCGGCCAGCAGTTCTTCAAACGGCGGGGCGTTCCGCAGCATCACATGCCTTTCGGATGACGTCGGCCATGCGGAAGGGCACCCGGATCACTGCTTCGGTGTCCGGAATCGGCCCCGTTTCGCGGCACTCGGCGAGCGTGGCTTCTTCGGCCTTCCAGCCCTGGATGAGGATTTCTTGCGCGTCTTCGTCGACCCAGGCGGTGGGGCAGTTCGCCCCGTCCGTGCCCGGGTCTTTCCCGATGAACCGTAGACCCACTGTCGCCCCCGAGGCTCGTGTGTTCCGCAGAGTTCTACGACCCTCACGCCCTGGTGCACGCTCCGTCAAGACCTGCGTGCGCTGAGTCGGGCCACATCCCCGGGAGAGTGCGTGCCGCATGAGCATCTGATCACCACGCCCGCTGCGGCCCGAATCTGCCAAGCCTGCGACCGCCCTGTGCTTTCCGGGTACATGGCCGGCCTCCTGATGGTCGCCGACCGGCCCCACTCGACCTCGACGGCTACCGGGCCGCGTTGGTCGCCAGCCGCAAGACGCTTCGCCTGGTCCGAATTCGACTGGCCGCGGTTCGCCGCGAACCCCCTGGTGGCTGTGTATGCCTGTGGCTCTGGCACCAAACCCCCGTGGACGTGCCTGACGTCGGCCTGAGCGTCTGCGATGCGTGGGAACGGCAGGACTTGGGCTCCGTCGGAGTCCTGCCCCGCAGGCGCGGATCTGCACCTTCCTGCGATGTGTGCGCGCCGCCCCCGTTCTGATTCACGCAACCCCCGACTTGCCTGAACGTGGACGTTGCCCGTTCAAGGCAACCTGCGTTCCGGGGCAACTTCCTCGAAAAGGATCCCCGCATGATCTGTCCCGAGTGCGCTTGGGAGGCCGACGCCGTGCGCGCCGGCCGTCGGACTCGCAAGCAGATACGCGAGGCGCCGAAGAACCTCGCGAAGCAGCTCGGCGTCGGCGACGCCAAGTTCTACGCCATGGGCCCTGCCGGGTGCACTGGCTGCGACTACGCCCATCAGCCTGTTCCGAAGGACCGGAGGGGCTCGCGTGTCGATGCCGGGTGAGCCCAGTGCGTAACCCCGGGTGCAGCCGCGTGGCGGTCTCCCGTCCCGCCTGCTCGTCGCCGTACACGTGCCAGCAGAATTGCCTCCCGCACCCGCGACGACATGGAGGCGATCTCGCGCGTCGACAACTCGTGCACATGCCGGATATACAACCGCAGAGACATGAAGCTGGCGATCAACAAGAACTGCATCTACCCCCACATAATTGGCTGGGCAAACCACGGCCCGCGTTGACAGACGGCAATCCTTCCAGCGCTGAACAGCGGCTGAACAGTCCGCGGTCGGGGTCCGTCGCGCGGCCGGGCGCGGATCCGCGTGTCGTTGCGGCGCGGGGGACGGTGGCCGCGAACGCCCCAGTGGTGCCAGCCTGGCATCCGCACCTACGGCTGATCCCACACCATCCACGGCGGCGTCCCCACACCTCCGGGAGTGTCCTGCGGTGGCTCGCCAGTCCAGGACGCACATGGTAGTAACCAGCAAACCTGAAAGTGCCGTCTTGCCTGGGCCTACGGGTTGTCCGACTATAAACCCGAATGTTTCGCATACCGGGTTCTTCATCGCTCGGCCCATGGAGCGGAATTAAAGCCACGCGGGCGATGCTTTGGATTCGTCCTCAGCTGCTCAAATTCCCGCCGATCCTTCCTGTGAACCATTTTTTCCCGCGTATCGCACGCTTAAGGAGTCATCGGCTGATATGAAATTTTACACTCGGCTCCGAGCCTCCCGTGTCAGCCGCCTGAGCGCCATGGCTGCCGTTGGTGCGTTCGGCCTTGGCGCCACGGACGTCACGGCTGCGACGGCATCGTCCTCGTCGGAAAACAGGCGGCCGTCTGCATCCACTGCCGCGGGGGCGCCAGCAGAGCTGGCCCAACTGCAATATTTTCAGGGCGCCTGGAAATCCAACGGTTCACGGCAGGGTAAACCGGTCATCATGACCATCTGTGCCCTGCCGAAGAACGACGGATTCTGGCTCGTGCTGGACCTCGCGGAGAAGCGGACCAGTGCCAATCCGAATCCCATGAGCGGACAGTATTACTGGGGCTATGATCAGTCGTCCGGAAAATTCACCGCCGAGTGGTTCGACAATTCTGGCGGTCGGATCAGTCAGACGTCTCCGGGATGGTCCGGCGACGAGCTTGTTTTCACCGGAACGGCAACATCGGGCGCCGTGACCGTGCCCTTCCGAGACATATTCGTCCGGAAGACGACCACGGAGTATTACCATCGCGGCGAGATTGACTTCGGTCAGGGATGGGCGGCCGCCGACGAGGAAACCGTCACCCAGACCTCCAACAGCGGTCAGGACTGCCCGTCGGCAGCGGCCGGTTCCTAGAAGGCAGCAGCTGAGGTTTTCTCAGCGAAATGATCTCCACGATGTCGGTTGAACTGCCAATGCGCTGCAGTCTGGCGGCAGACGATCTCGACCGCGGACAGGCGCGAAGCCCCAGGTAGGCACGCCTCTCCTGCCAGGGGCTCCGCGTCAGGTCGATCAGCCCTCCAACGACCGCTTCCACCCTGATCACCCCATCGGCCGAGATCATTTCACTGAGAAAACCTCACTTGGTCATTTTCAGCTGGCCCCGCCGTTGAGGATCCTTGGAGTCGGCTGAAGCGCGTATTTGGACCGTATGGTCGACGCGTTCGTGATCCTCGATGAGGTGTTGGCGATCGATGTCCGCAGCAGACGGCCAGCCGCGACCTGGCCGGAGTGCGGAGCTGGCGCAACACGGAGGGTCCGATCGGCGGGCGCCGGTTGTGTTGCGCCTTCGGGCGCCGTGATTCTTCTGCCGCAACCGCGGGTGCGGGCGCCGCACAGCCACCGAGCAGATCCAATGCTTGACTGCGTCGTGTCGCCGACGCGCGCAGGCGGTTTCCCGGCTGGCGTGGGTGATCGGTCTTGTGGCGGGCGGTCCGGCGGGTGCCCGGCTGGCCGCCTACCTGGCGGTCCGTGCGAGTTGCGACGTGATCCTGCGCGAGGTGCGGGCGCTCTCTGACCCGTCCTCCAGCCAGGTCAGGGGCCTGGGGCTCATCGACGTGGAGGCCCGCATGCCGATCGACTTGCTACCCGACGGCACGGCGGGCACAGTGGCCGCCTGGCTCGCCGAACGGCGGGGGATCAAGGTCGTCGTTCGCGACCGGTGCAGCACCTTCAGCCGGGCCGCCACCCCAGTGCTGCCGGATGCCACCCCAGGTCGCGGACAGTTGGCGCCTGCTCCACCCACTGCCCCGCGCTGTCGAGCGCACCGCGCGCACATCCATCGCGCCTGTCTGCGCGAAGGCACCGACATTGTCGACCTGGTGGAGTTGTTGACCCCGATGGACCTGGCCGCACTGATCGCGTCCGAGCCGGAAGACCCACCAGACAGCCAGATCATCGCCCAGGTGCGTTAGTAGCACGCCGACTTCTACCATCTGCGTGAACGCGCCGGGACGATCAGCGCGATCGCTGACCGACTGCGCCGAGCCCGCAACGCCGTTCGCCGTTCCCTGACGACCGACCTCGAAGAGACACTCGCCTCGATAACAGCGGCCGAGCATCGCGCCTGCGAATCCGGTGGCCCGCCGGAGGCAAGCACACCCCAAGCCCGGTCTCCGTCGACCACCATGATGTGGGGGTCGCCAGCGACCGCCTTGAGCCCGTTCTTGACGGATGCGGTCAACGCCGCTTCGAGGTCGGTGTGCCGCAGAGACTGCCCGCCTGGGGGGGGCAACGTCGGACACCGGCGCGAGTGTGGCAACGATCTGGAACTTCGCATGAGGTGCGTCGAAAACGCGGTGGGATCGCAGTGTTTCCGCCGCCGCCGCCGAGCAGCCACGTCGTGGCCGACCAAGCCTCGCAGTGCGTCCTGACGATGCGCCTCAAGGTGTCCGCGCAGGCCCTGTTTCCACGCGGTGCCGACGCGCCCGGCGTCTCGACCGTGGTGGTGAACTCCGGCCCAGGGCCGATAAGCCACAGGTGCCCGAGCAGTTCCCCCCCAGCGGATGGGGTGCGTACCACCAGGGGCGTCAGCCGGGAATGTCGACGGCCACACGCCCCAGTGGCGTCCATGCGACCACCCTTGCGCCACGGATCTTGTCGACGACGTCCTGCCGGATTTCGCGGTTGAGTCGCAATCGGCACGGCGTCTTCGACGCCGAAGTGCCGGCTTGCTCTGAGCAACCTGAACGAGACGTCGTCGACGACGCCAAACCGTTGAAGGCGGTCCGCGAGGCTGCCGACCACGGACCGAACAAAGTCGTTGGCCATGGAACCTCCTGGTGGAACCGCACCCGGCCGTTGAAGGCAGCCGCGGTAGTCAGGGACCGACGGGATTGCCGGGCCTCACTTGTGGGTCGCGTCGTACCGAAGGCGGGATGCAGCGACGTACTGGCGATGCCCGTCCGCCCACCGCATCAATGAGCTGACTTCCAGCGACAGCGTTGCGCCGACCGAGGTCAGCGCGTATTCGACGCGAGGAGGAGAGGAGGGGGTCACCGTCCGGTCGACAAGGCCGTCCCTTTCGAGGCTCCGTAGGGTCAGCGTGAGCATGCGCTGGGAAATACCGTCGATCGCACGATGCAGTTCCGAGTACCGCAGCGGTCCTTCGGCAAGCAGTGCCATCACCAGCACACTCCACTTGTCTCCCACCCGGTTCAAGACGTCGCGGAGCTCGCAGCCCGCAGTACTCGCGTCGACCGGGCTGCGCACATCAATGTGCGGACCGCTGGGCAAGGTGCCTTCTTTCCTCATCTGAGGAGTGTGGACCAGAATGAGGCCACGCACAACAAGTGCGGACCAAACACATAATGCGGCTGCCTCGGGCGTCAGTTCTTCTGTTGACTACGGGGCCGTGTGCGCAGCCTCATGTGCAGGCCCTAAGGAACAGGATATGCGTGCAGTAGCGTTCACCGGTTTCGGTTCTCCTCCTGTTGTCACCGACCTCCCTGCTCCGACGGTGGCCCCGGGTGAGGTGCTCCTCCGCGTGCGAGCGTCTTCCGTGAACGGTTTCGACTTCGGGGTGCTCGGCGGTTTTCTGAAAGGAACCTACGAGTACGAATTTCCGGTGATCCTTGGCAAGGACGTCGCAGGCGAGGTGGTAGCCGTCGGCGACGGCATATCCAACTGGGCCGTCGGGGACAGCGTCTTCGGCGTGATCATGCGGCCGACGCTCGGACAGGGCGGTTTTGCGGAGTATGTTGCCGTTCCGGCCGGATATGGCATTGCGCGGATTCCGGACGGCCTGGATTTTGAGCAAGCCGGCGCACTTGGTCTGGCGGGAACCGCAGCGCTCAACGCGATCGACGCAATCGCTCCGGAGGATGGCGAGACGATTCTGATCTCCGGCGCGACGGGCGGCGTGGGCGCTTACGCGATCCAAATGGCCCGCGCGCGCGGAGCGACGGTCATTGCGACCGCCCACCCCGGTGCCCAAGCCCAATTAGTCAAGGACTTGGGGGCGGCGATCGTGGTTGACCGTTCGGACGTATCGGCGCAGGTGCGAACCGTTGCTCCTACAGGGGTGGCTGGCGCGCTTCATCTTGCTGGCGATGGTCGTGAAGTGGCCAGCTTGGTCGCGGATGGCGGGCGTTTTGCCTCCACCGTGCACTTCACACCGGACGACGACAGGGACCTCCGGGCCTCGGTCATCTTGGCTGATCCGGGCCAGCACACCCTGAATGGGCTTGCCGGCGATGTGGTGGCCGGTCACTTGCGTGTTCCCCTGACCGTCTCGTATCCGTTGGCGGAGACACTCACTGCCCTTGCGGACTTCTCGAGGGGGACCGTGGGCAAGATCGGTGTCACTATGTGATCCGTGCCCGTTCATCGCGGGTGGACGTGGGACGCCGCCTGTCTTGTGCAGGGAAGGCCGGGTGTGCCCTTGTTTCCGTTCGACCGGGTCGGTGGTGTCCGAGCCGGTCGAGAGCGGCAGCGGCGGGGCCATACGTCTTTTGGAGCGTGAACGAGGGAAATTCTTGTAGGTGCTCCTTGAGATCGATCCCGCCGGGACCAGCTCAACGGAAACGTTGACTCGTAGCGTACGGCTGCCTCCATTGTTTGCCGCACTGCCGTCCCGTCTCTTCGGGAGATCGGGCCAACATCGGCTCGTGTCGGTCGTCCCCGGCGTGCGCCGAAGGCGGTGGTTGCCGTGTGGGAGCAAGTGGGGCAGGTCAGCCGGGAACGGTTCGAGCAGCTCGTGGCACAGGCCGGCGAGTTGGTCGAGCAGGTCACTCGTTCGCAGCTCGAACTGGGCGACATGGCCTTGGAGATCGAGCCGATACAGGCGCCGGACGACGCGCGCCCGGCGTCCGGTGTGGAAGTGTTCACGCTCGTGTCCGTCATTGCGATGTTCGCCTACAAGTCGCTGCAGAAGTCCGGTCGAGGTATCTCCCTTGTATGGGTGGGGTGTTGCGTGTCGAGCCGGTGTGGGTGAGGACGTTCACGGGGCTGCAGATGGGTTCTGCGGTTGGTGGGCGGTCCGGGAGCGTGACCCCGCACGGGCCTCGGCGGGGGCGTCTGTGGTGTCTGCCCTCGGACCGCCGGGTCCTGCTGATTGCGGTCGGGCTGCGGACGAACCTGACCATGCGGCAGATGGCGCCGTTGTTCGGGGCGTCGATCGCGACGGCGCGCCGGATAGTGCAGCGGCTCAGTCTCTACCTGGCCTTGGAGCCGGCGGCCCGCCCGGAAGCGGCGGCCGAGCGGCTGCCGAGCGGGGAGGGCCAACCAGCCCGTCCGATCCCGGTCAGCCCTTGATGAAGGCGTGGAGGTCGGCGTTCACCTCGTCCTTGTGGGTGAGGTAGAGGCCGTGGCCGGCGTCCCAGTACTCCTTCAGCTCCGCATCGGGTGCCAGTTGCACCAACTGGCGGCTGGTGATCTCGATGGGGATCTGGGCGTCCGCCTGGCCGTGGATGAGTAGTGTCGGAACGGTGAGTTCGGCGATGTCGCCGCGGTGGTCTGTGGTGAACGCCTCGCGCTGCACCTCCAGGACCGCCTGGGGGGCCGCCGACAGGCCACGCCGGAGTTCCTCGTCGTTCATCGCCTGGGACATGCCGGGTCGCATGTGGGTGGCGAAGTAGCTGCTGACGAAGTCGGCGAACCACTTGGGGCGGTCGGTGCGCAGCAGGTCCAGAGTCATGTCCAGCGCGGCCTTCGGCACACCGACCGGGTTGTCATCGGTCTGCATCATGAACGGGATCGTGGGGGCGAGCATCGCCAGGCGCGCCACGCGGTCAGAGCCGTGGCGGCTGAGGTAACGCACGGCCTCGCCGCCGCCGCATGAATGTGCAACCAGGGTGACGTCCTGCAGGTCCAGTAGTTCGATGAGGCCGGCCAGATCGTCGGCGCGAGTGTTGACGTCGTAGCCCGTGCGCGGGCGGTCCGAGCGGCCGTGGCCGCGGCGGTCCGGCAGCACGCACCGGTATCCGTGTTCCAGGAAATGGTGCATCTGGTATTCCCAGGAGTCGCCGTTCAGCGACCAGCCCGCGACGAAGACGATCGGGGTCCCGGTTCCGTAGTCCTGGTAGGCGAGGGTGGCCCCGTCCACCGGACTCTGATAAGTCGGCATGCTTCTGAAACTCCTTGGTTCCTTGATCTCGGGGTTGGGGTCTCGCGGTCAGGCTCCGGCGGGCACCTTGTCCAGGAATCCCTGGACCTGGTGGATCCGGCCGCTACCGTCCGTCTCGACGACGTCGAAGCCCACAACCAGCGGCTCTTCGCCCGGAAGACCGAGGTTCCAGGTGAAGCGGGCGATGTCGTGGTGGGCGTCCACCGCACCGGCCAGGCTGAACACGAGGCCCGTGAACTGGACCTGTACGGCCGCGATCACCGCGTCCAGGTCCGCTCGGCCGGTGACCGCGGTCATGGGATCGGTATAGCGTGCTTGCTCGCTGAACGTCTCTGCGACCAGCGTCCGCCGGGCGTTTGCGTCGGTCTCGTTCCACACCGTGATGTATCGGTCCACCAACTCGTTGATGTCGCTCATGGCGCTTCCTCTCCGTGTTGATACAGGCACAGGTTCGACCCATTCAGCATTGACGGTCGCCCGAGTCGGAACAACAGCAGTCGGCGCATGGTTCGATGAGCCCGACTAATCGATGGATTGGGTCACGGGCGGGACACGGGAGCAAAGAGATGGAATTCCGTGATGTCGAGATCTTCCTGGCCTTGGCTGACACACTGCACTTCGGACAGACCGCCGAGCAGCTGTTCATCTCCCAGGGCCGCGTCAGCCAGGTGATCAAGAAATTGGAACGGCAGGTTGGGGCATCGCTGTTCGAGCGCACGAGCCGACGGGTCCACCTGACGGCCGTCGGGCAGCAGCTGCGCAACGACTTCCTGCCCGCGTACGCCAGCTTGCGCGAATCGGTTGAGCGCGCACGCATGTCGGCGCGAGGTGTCCACGGACGACTCCGGGTGGGACTGATGCCGTTCAACTTCGCCCACCTGCACCACTTCTGGCGCACGTTCCGCGTTCGGAATCCCCAGTGGGAGATCCAGGTCCGCCTCGTGAATTACGCCGATCCGTTCGGACAACTGCGCAGGGGTGACTTTGATGTCTTCGTCGCGTGGCTCCCGATCAACGAGCCCGACCTGACAGTCGGCCCGGCCCTGTTCACCGACCCGAGGATCGTCGCTGTGTCGGAGGACCACCCGCTGGCCCTGAAGTCTGCTGCTCCGCTGGAGGTCTTCTCGGATTTCCCGATCGCCTGGGCGGACTTGAAACTCGGCTACTGGGAGGAGGGCTACATGCCGTTCGAAACCCGCACGGGCCGCCTCATCGACCGGTCCCAGCAGACCCTGCATGCCGAGGAACTCATCACGGCCGTCGGTATGGCCGAGATCATCATGCCTTTTCCCAGCCACGTCACCGAGATCTGGCGCATGCCCACCATCCGATGGCTTCCGCTTCCGGACCTCCCACCGTTGACATATGTGTTGGTCTGGCGTTCCGAAGCCGAGAACGACATGATCCGCGCCCTGGCCGCGACCATCCGCGACATCGGACGCTTTGATCGCTGAGCACACCGTGGTTCAGCCACTGGCGTCCGCCAGGATTCCGCCAGTGGGCGGCTACCTGAGACGTGAGGATGCATGTGCAGCGCCTTGCAGTCGCGCCCAGGGCATCGCGGGACACGAGGGTGCACGCGGCCGCTGCAGGGTCCCGCTCCGGACGGTCACGGTTTCATCACGGTAGATCGCGGAATCTCGCATGATTCCGGTTTGCCAGATTGGTGAACCGCTCCGGGTCTGATGGAGGCTCGATTCCCTGAGAGGCTCGAGTCATGGCGCGTCCGTCCCCCTACCCTGCTGAGCTTCGTGAGCCTGCGGTGCGCATGGTCGCGGAGATCCGCCCCAACTACCCGACGGAGTGGGCCGCGATGAAGGCGGTCGCCGCGAAGCTGGGAATCGGTGCCGCTGAGACGGTGCGGACTTGGGTCCGCAAGGCCGAGGTCGATGCCGGCCGGCGTCCGGGAGCGACCTCGGACGAGGCCGCCGAGATCAAGCGCTTGAAGGCGGAGAACGCCGAACTGCGGCGGGCGAACGAGATCCTCAAGGCGGCTTCGACTTTCTTCGCGGCCGAGCTCGACCGGCCGTCGAAGCGCTCGTAGCGTTCATCGACGCTCACCGCGAGGTGTTCGGAGTCGAGCCGATCTGCCGAGTCCTGACCAGCCACGGACTGAAGATCGCAACGAGCACCTACTACGCGGCGAAAAGCCGTAACCCCAGCGCCCGGCCGGTCCGCGACACCGGGCTGAAGACGCAGATCAACCGCGTCTACACGGACAACTTCAGCGTCTACGGCGTCCGGAAAGTCTGGCGGCAGCTCCATCGCGAGGGCATACCGTTGGCCCGCTGCACCGTCGCGCGGCTGATGCGCGACCTGGGCCTGGAGGGCGCCCGACGAGGGAAGAAGCTCCGCACCACTGTCCGGGACGACGCCCATGACCGGGCCGCCGACCTGCTGCAACGCGACTTCACCGCACCCCGGCCGAACGAGCGATGGGTCGCGGACTTCACCTACGTCGCCACCTGGTCCAGGATCGTCTACGTCGCGTTCGTCGTGGACGTGTTCTTCCCGGGTGATCGTGGGCTGGTCCGCCGCCACCGGCAAGCGGGCCAAGCTGGTCCTCGATGCACTCGACATGGCCTTGTGGCGTCGCCGCCGCGCGGGAACTCCCGCTGGCCCGAGGCTGGTTAATCACTCGGACGCGGGCAGCCATTACACGTCTTTCGCGTTCACCGCGCACCTGATCGACGCCAGTATCGACGCCTCGATCGGCACCGTCGGCGATGCCCTGGACAACGCGCTCATGGAATCCCGGATCGGTCTCTACAAACGGAGCTGATCAAACCCCGCCGGCCCTGGCACGGCCTCGCCGACGTCGAACTCGCCACCGCGGAATGGGCCGACTGGTTCAACAACCGACGCATCCACACGGCAATCGGAGACATCCCGCCCCACGAGCACGAGACCAACTACTACGCTCAACACCAGCCCCAACCGGCGGCTGGAGTCAACGCATAGAGCCTCCACCAATCCCGGAGCGGTTCACCGCGCCGTCTCGACCTGATGCCGGGTGAACCCGAGGATCTGCACGACGGCCGCCTTCACGTTGTCGTACCGGACCTTTCCGAGCGGCACCCCGCCCAGCGTCCGAAGCGCGTGGGCATGGCGCTCGAAGTCTGGCGTGCGGAAATCTTGGTCGAGGCTTTTGGGTGTTTCAATGCAACGGAGACTGGGAAACTTGCAGGCGCTGCCTGCCGATGCTCATTTGGGGAGGGTGTGTTGGAGGATCGAGGGGCCGACGGAGTGGTGCAAGATCCAGCGACACGTGGGCTGGCATGGACCATCGCGATGAAGTCATTGCAGGATGAGCACCGCAACGAATACGAAGGAAGGAGATCCTTCGCGTCACCCGCAGTTCGCCAAGACGCGGCGTCGCACGCAGTGAAGTCGCCCGAACGGCAGGGAGGCGTCGAGCGCGAAGTCTAGACGTTTGCCGATGCCGGGCGATCCGGGTACAGCAGTTGCCTGCTGTGGCCAGTGAACGGCATCTGATCCCGGTTGGCCTCGCACTGTTGGTGCGTTGCCAAGCCGTGTGGGGAAACCCGCCACCCGCGGCCTGAAGGACGAATCCGCCGTCGGAAGTGGGCGTTCGTCGGGTCGATGCCTTCGAGCGGTCCGGCCCGGGCCGCCCCTGCCGGAATCGCCCGGTCGGCCTGGCCAGCCGTACCCTGCCGACCGAGACAACCGTCTGCGTCTCAACCAAGCACAGATCCAGCGGCCGATCGATCCGGCACGCTCATAGCGGGTTACGTCTCGGCTCGGACGCCAACCGCGTTGGTTGCTTCGGCGCAGCTCCGCAACTTCGCTTTACCTTGCGGGAGTGCCGCTGCTCGGCGTCGACGAGCGTCATCCTCACGTCTGCCCTCGCGAGCGGTCCGGACTGGCTGCGTCGGCGGACGGCAACAAGGGGGGTGTGAACGCAACAGGGCAACGGAGCAGGGCCTTCGCCGAGAAGCGCGGCTCATCAGCGACCAGGCGCCCGCCCCTACAGGCCCATGTCCTGGGCAAGTCCCAGCCCATGAGCGACTTTATAGGGGTTGACAGCCGAAACTACTTCGTGCAAGCGGGTGTTGACCGCGGTCGGGGACTGCTGCTGGGGCGCCAGGCTCGGTTTGCTCGCTGGCCGCGAGCTGAAGCCCGCCGCAAGCGCCTTGGTGATTGACCCGAGTCCGAGCCGAGGCAAACTCTCATCTCACGGCGTTCGGCGATGGCACACACATCAGCCGATGTGGACACCGCCCGGGCGCCCCAGGCCGTGAGCAAAAATCCGCAGGCGGATCGAGCGGTGAATGCCGAGTGCGTCGAGATGGTCGGGTCTGACCCATCGGACTTCCTTGGATTCGCTGCTCGTTCGCAGCTCTCCGCCGATCGGAAGGGCACGGAAGCAGATGGAGAACTGCTGCCGAACCTCACCGTCGTCATAGGCGATCACGTGGCCAGGGTCCGTATAGAGGCCCACGACGCCGAGCACTCTGATGCGGATCCCGGTTTCCTCGTCCACCTCGCGCACAACGGTCTGAGCGATCGATTCACCGATGTCGTGAGCGCCGCCAGGGATGGACCACAAATCGTTGTCGGTCCGATGGATCATCAGGAGCCTGCCCCGCTCGTCGCGGACCACCGCGGTCACCGAGGGGACCACCGAGTTCGCCCGTGGGGCGGCGGGGTCGTGGAAGTAGTCGACTCGTGCCATAAGAACAGGCCTCCTCGCCCCGTGAATCCTCACTCGCGCTTCTGACCATAGGTGCTCCCCCGTACCGTTTCGGCCCGCGGTGTGCTCGTGTCCGTGGCTGTCTGCTGAGGCCATGGCGCCCTGAGTCTCGGCGAGGGAGCCCTGGGCAGTGTCTGGTGGGTAGAGCTTTGGGCCGGATGACGATGGCGGCGATGTGTGGTGCGGCTTGTGGTTGGTGGTTGGTTGGTAGCCAGTTTGCCGACACGTATGGCGATGCCGCGCCATTGTTTGAGCCGCTTGCTGCAGCGTTCGACCGCGTTGCGCGCATGGTAGGCGTTCCGGTCGAGCCGTTGCTGCCGGACCGGACGCCGCGGCGGGGCGGACAGCGGACGGATCATCGGGCGGTGATCGACGCGGTTCGCATTCAAGTACCGCAACTGCCTTGCTTGGCGGGATCTGCCTGCCCAATGCCCGCCGTGGCAGACGGTGTTCCACCGCTTCACCTGCTGGGGCCGCGACGGGACATGGCACCGGATCCTCGTCGCACTCCAGGCCCGCGCTGACGCGGGCGGCGACCTGGACTGGCTCGTCGGCGTCGACTCCACGATCGTCCGCGCCCACCAGCGCGTCGCCGACGCCCCGAAAAGGGGGCGCCGCCCGGCGAGCCGCACGACCACGCCCTCGGCAGGTCCGCGGCGGACTGACCACGAACGTCCACCTCGCCGCGGACGGCCGCTGCCGCCCCTCGCTTTCGTCGTCACCGCCGGACAACACGGCGACGCACCCCAATTCACCAATGTCAGGCGGCGATCCGGGTCCCGCGGCCGGTCGGAAGACCACGCGTCCGGCTCGATGCGGTGCTCGCCGATCGGGCATACTCCTCGAAGGCGATCCGCGCCTACCTGCCACGACGCGGGATCCGCGCGGTCATCCCCGAACCCGCCGACAGCAGGCCAACCGCAAACGACGCGGCCGGCGCGGAGGCCGACCGCGCCACCTGGACCGTGACGCCTACCGGCAACGCAACGCGGTCGAACGCTGCATAGACAAGCTCAAGCAATGGCGCGGCATCGCCATGCGCACCGACAAACTCGCCACCAACTACCAAGCCGCGCACTACGCGTCGCAGCCATCTTCATCTGGCTCAGATCTTGACCCTTCAGGCACGGCCGAGGCCGGACCGGGCCGCCACTCGACTTGGTGGGGCTGGTGTGACTCATAGAGGCACATGCGGCAATGGTGCAACCCGAAGCGGCAATGGCGCCGGAATGAAATCCGATACCGCGAAGGCGGACGCGACGGCCGGGATCGTCTGCCAGGCGGGCAAATAATCCCGCGGATAGCCGGCAGGCCCCCTCACGGCACGGGAAGGCGGCGGTATGGCGACGTACAGCGAGATCCGTGAAGCGACGTTGGCAAGGACGGAGGCGACTCGCGAGTTCCGCGAGGATCTGGCCCGGCACCCGGAGCCGTCGTGGAAGGAGCACCGCACCACCGAAAAGATCGAGGCGGAGTTGGCCTCGATCGGCCTCAGCCCGATCCGGGGCAGTCGCGGTACGGGCGTCATCGCGGAAGTCGGACCGAAAGACGGTCAAGTCACCGTGCTGAGCGCCGACATCGACGCTCTGAAATTGCCCGACAAACGCAACGTCGAGTACCGGTCGCGGAACGACGGTGTCCATCACGGCTGCGGCCACGACGTCACGACGGCGGGGTTGGTCGGCGCGGCGCATGTCCTCAAAGAGCTCGACGACCGCGGGGAACTGGCCAACCGCGTCCGGTTCGTGTTCCGGCCAGCTGAAGAATCCGGCACCGGCGCCGCCGTCATGATCCAGGAGGACAATGTCCTCGAACATGCGGTGGCGGCCTACGGCCTGCATTGCTGGCCGACGATCCGGATCGGCCAGTACGGCGTCCGCCAGGGTCCGACGCAATACAGCGCGCACAGGGTCGAATTGGACCTGAACGGCCCGGGCGGCCACACTGCTCGTCCGGAAGAGAGCGAGAACCCGGTCGAGGTCGGAGCCCATCTGATCGTCGGCATGCTAAACGGGCTCCGAAAGCTCTACGCCAACGTGCCGGAAAGCGAGCGCCCGGTCCTGTCGTTCGGACGTTTCAGCGCCGGGACGGTGATGAACGTCATCCCGGATCACGGCGAGGGCTTGGCTACGCTGCGTTCGCCGACCATGAAGACATACCGTGCCGCGCCGAAAGAACTCCTGAAGATTGCCGACGCCGTCGTGCTGGAGAACGGTTACACCGGAGCCAAGGTCAACCTGATCGACCTGCTGCCGCCGGTGATCAACACCGCGGAGCCGGAGGTGCGCGCGATCCTCGGCGCGGTAGCGGGCGAGGCGAACGTGGTGTTGTTCGAAGGGTCCCCCGGCGGCGACGACTTTGCGTTCTTCGGCACGGGGGTTCCGGCGAAGGACGGCCGGAAGGCCATTCCGGGCGTGGACATGACCCACTATACGCAGCTGGGGATCGTGCCCGTGGGCATGCCTCTGGTCGACAGCCGACGAAAGCTGCACACTCCGACTTTCGATGTCGACCGCCGGGCACCCGTGCTGGCCGCAGCGCAGTTCGCCGCGCTCGGCGCCACCCCGGTCCGGCCGCGGGAACGGGTCGGCGAGCGGGCGCTCTTGCTCGCGCGCTGATTCCGGTTGGCGTCGACCCGGGCGTGCCAGCGGCGGTCTCGTTGCGTGGACGCCATCATGCGCCCCCGGTTAGCGCGCGGTTAGCACGTCGCGAACCGGCGGCGAACCGGCGGCTCCGTAGAACCGGTGGCAGGTCGGACGGCAGCGTGCCGTCCGCCGGCGAAGGGATCCTGGGATGCGCAATCTCCCCACGCGGCACCGCACGCGCCTGCATCGGACGTCGGCCGGGGCGGGCGCGGCGGTGCTGGTGTCGCTCCTGGCGCTGTCGGCGTGCTCGTCGGGCGGGTCGGACGGCGGCAAGGACGGTGTCGCGTCGCTCGGCGACCAGGGCAAGGGCTCGTCCGCGCCGCCGAAGGCCGCCGCGGGTGAGAAGGGCGACATGGTGAAGTACGCCGGGTGCATGCGCGAGCACGGCGCCCGCGGACCCTAACGCGCAAAGTTCGCACAGTTGTCCGGGCTGAGTGAGGGTGCGCAGAAGCACAAGAGACGCAACTGGAACATCCCCGGGAGTCGGTGCCGGACTTGGCGTCTCCTTCGGAGCCGCTGCATACCTGGTCCTTGCGGGCCTCGACGTCTTCAAGTCCGGTTCTGGACAAGGGTGGTTGTGACGCACTCCGGTGCCAAGAGGCCATTGGACTACGCCACGGCCCGCGGTGTTGAAGCCACGCTGACCATGCCAGTGATTCCGTCGCCCGCGTCGTCCAGGCGCGGAAATCACCGCACTCGTCTTTGATCCAACTCACGAAAGGTCGCGCACCAGCCGGTAGCCCGCCAACAACCGGCGGACTTGCGTCGTACCGCGAAGTGGATCCAGCCGTTCTAGTGTGATGCGCCGTAAATTCCAGGGGTAAGTTGCTACCCTTTTCGGGTGTCGCATCCTGGGCGTTCTGCCGTGGTGATCACTTTGTCTGAGGACGAGCGTGCCGAGTTGGTGCGTCGGGCGGCGTTGTCGGATCGGAGAGCCGCTGAGCGGGCCAGGATCGTCTTGGCGTGCGCTGACGGGATGTCGAATGCCTCTGCTGGGTGGCATGTTGGTGTCCAGGTCAAGACGGTGGGCAAGTGGTGTCGCAAGTTCGCGGCCGAGGGGCTGGTCGGCCTGCAGGACGCGGGCCGCATCGGCCGACCGAAGGCCGATCTGGTCCTGAGCGATGCCGAGCGGGAGCAACTGGAGCGCTGGGCGAGGCGGGCGAAGACTGCGCAGTTCCTCGCTCTGCGGGCCGGGATCGTGCTGCGGTGCGCGGAGGGCGGGACGAACAAGCACGCCGCACTGGACATGGGCGTCGACGAGTCGACGGTGGAGCGCTGGCGGGCCCGGTTCATCGCCAATCGGCTCGATGGGCTGCAGGACGAACCGCGGCCCGGCCGACCGCCGTCGATCCTGCTCGACCGGGTCGAAGACGTGCTGGTGGCCACGTTGGAGTCCACGCCCGGCAGCGACACCCACTGGTCGGGGCAGCGCTCGCGCCGTGCCCCGGCCGGCCCGGTCGGGTTGGGCCTGGGGGTGCGTGATTGTGTAGCGGTCCGGGTGTGGTGGATCTGTGACGCCGGAGGTTGCGAACGGGCGACCGAGGCGAGGGCCCCGCTCTTCCATGGGCCTCAGGGATCCTGTTGGCCTGCCCGGTTGATGAATGCTTGTGACCGGTTGCCGGGATGGGGTTGGGCGAGAGCGGCTGGCGGTGGTGCCGGATACGGCTCGGCGTACCGGACGCCAACCTCTCCGGCTGAGGGTCCAGTAGGAGGACCCGCGTAGGCCGTCGGGTGTGTGTCCGCTTCGGCGGAGGCTGCTCGTGCTGGGTTGGGAGGGACGGCCATATTGTGTTTCCGGACCCTTGTTAGGAATTGGGCTCAACCATGTCTCTCATAGTTCGCGCGTGGGGCCTATCCAGAACGTGCAACCGGGGCCGGCGGAACTGACCTGGACGGCCATGTCCAGGTCGGCCTGACGCGGACAGCGACCTTGTTCTGCCAGACCACGGGCGCAGCAGCCGCTGCTGTTGCGCCCCCTTCGGTGTCTTCGCCTATCGCCGCTGCAAGCCCAGTTCGGCGAGTTGGTCGAGTTGTTCGGTGGTGAGTTTGGCGCGGCGGCTCTTCGTGTTGGTGATCCAGCCGCCGAGCTTTACCTCCACCGGCACCCCGCCTTCGGCGCTGCTTCCAGGGCCTCTAGGTGGCTCCTGGGGACGGTGTCGGTGGTACTGACGGAGCGCTCTCAAAGCCGCTGCACAGCCCGCCAGCAGCCCTCTGGGTGGCTTTCGGGGCCTTCCCGGCTTTGGGGGTTGCCTGGGGTTTCACGCCCATCGCCTCGAGCCGTTGACGTTGTCCGACGGACAGGCCGCGCCGGGTCGTCGGCTGGCGCGGGCGGTCGAGCCACTGCCCGATGTCGTGTTCGTGGATGGTGACCCCGGGCACCAGTTCGTCCAGCTTCGCGCCCGCGGTGAGGGATTCGCGTACGCCCGCGTCGTGGCGTTGCCGGTCGAGCGGCCATGACGGGTTCCGGTCCGGGTCGATGGCGGCGAGGGCTTCGGCGCGTTCGGGGTGGCCGGCCAGGAATCCGGGGCGGCGTTGGTTGCCTGCCGTGGCGCTCACGCGGCCCGTGGCTGATTCGTCCGGGTGCTGGCTTGTCCGGTCCTGCGGCCCGCCCCGGGTTGTGCCCACCGTGGCGGTCGTGTCGGGGCTGGCTTGCCGGGTGCCGCCTGCTGCGCCGTGGCGTCCGGGTGGGCCTTCGCCTGCCGTGGTGCTCGCGACGCGGTGCCCGCCTGCTGTGCTGTGTCCGGCGGGGGCCCTCCGGGGTTGTCGGTGCGTCGTGCGGGCTTCCGGTGGGCCTTGGGGCACGTTTCCGGGGGCTGGGTTCGGTGTGGTGCCGGTGTTCTGTGCGGGGCTCCCGTGTCGCCCGTTGGACCTACAGTGCGGGCCGCCGATACCAAACTCCCTTGTTGGGCAAGGGGGTTGCGCGATTCAGTGGAACTCCTTTATTCACCAAGGTAGTTGACATCTGCTGTGTTCGCTGCACCGTGTCGTCGTGATATCTGACGACGACAACTCCCAACCCTCTGGATCGTCAGGTCAAACCAGGCGCCGCATCGCGCGCGAGCCGGGGCGCATTCCGGCGGGTGGACGCCTCCAAGGGCTGCTGCCGTATCACCCCCTGCCGTACTTCGGCCCGGGAGACCGCTGCCTCGACTGCCTCCCTGCCCGCGACCTCGGACACCTTCCGGGCAAGAGCCCGTACACCCGGATGCCGCACCGAGCTGACCCTGGCCGCCTTCATGCCAGCCGACACAACGTCGACCGGAACGCCAGTGTGGGCGGCCGGAACGGCCATCGAGACCACCTCTGTCGCTACCTTGACGGCCACTGCCGCCTTCTGGGCCGCTTTGTAGGCGGCCTTGTAGGCGGTAGTGGCCGCAACCTGCTCAGCCGTGATATTGGAGCCGATCCTATTTATGGCCAGCGCGAGGATGCGCGCGCTGAGTGGCGCCTTCTGCTCTGTCCCTTGGTTTGCGTATGTCTTGTCGGCGGGCCCGGGCATCGAGCGGTCGACTCGGGCGTCCCGTGGCCGGCGGCCAGTCGGCGCCACCTGTGTAGCGGATGCCGTGTGCGTGGAGCCAATCCGAGCCGTGCCAGCTACCTGCCCGAACCCCATCACGGCGGTGTCCAGGCCACGGCGGCTGGCTGCCCTCGCCCCGCGGGTGGGGCCACGGTCTATGGCGTCCGGTGCCACGGCCACGCGTTCCGCGGCGGTGTTGGAGTGCGGCTTACCGTATATAGCGTCCAGGGCCTCCTCGTCGCTTTTCGCGGCGGCGGCGTCGGAGTCGGAGTGCTGGTCACCGTATATGGCGTTCAGGGCCTCCGCGTCGTCTCTTGCGTCGCTGGGCTGGGTCACAACCGCTCCCTTCACACAGAGGGCACTGAACTGCCTGAGGCGACGGCGGGAACCCTGGCTCCAAGGCACCGCCTCCCGGCGCAATCGGCAGCTCCGCGACATCCTCGGCCGCACCGGCAAGATGTTCGCACCAATGCTTGCGGGGATATCGCCGTTCACGCAAGCCGATGGCCCTGCGCCGCCCGATGTTCTCGAATGTGTGCCACACCCGACCCGTTCACGTGGGCCGGTCGTCGTTGATCAGGAAACCGCCCAGGCCAGTGCTCCACCGGGCAGGTCGGGATGTGAACGACCGCCCTGCATGAGTGAACGCGAGTGCTTCGTCACCGTCGGCAAGTATCCGGGATGGTCATGCCCGGGTGTGCTAGCGCGCGGCTAACGCGTTTCTGCGCCCTGCAGTCGTAGCTCCACAACCGCACGGCCCGTTGCGGTGGCTGGCAGGCGCAGTGTCGGCGGGCGGGGGGAACCGAAAGCGGTGGATGGATCGGAGGGATGGTTCAGTTGGTCGTAGACCGCTGCGAAGGCGCCGCTGCCGAGGATGGCCCGGATCTGGCGCTGGGCGTCCAATGCCGCACGGATCCGTGCCAGCTGCATGGTGTCGAAGTGCGGTGCCTGGGCCCAGTCGTCGTAGGGCAGCCGCCGGTCGCGGAATCCGAAGGCCGTTCCCCGCGGGTCCGATGACCCCGGACGGACCGGCCCGAACGAATGGAAGGTCAGGCCGATCGCCGTTGGCCAGCGGTTCTTCCAGACTGAGGAGGGCGTCCCGTGCCGCTTTCCTCGCCTTGGGCCGGGGCGGTGGTTCCTCGATGGCGTGAAGACCCGCGGAGCGGTGCGAACCAACGCAGAGCTTGCCCGGCGCACCTGCACCAGATCCGCGAGGGTGGAGAAGACGTTCGGGCTCAAAACAAGCCCTGGATCCGTCGAGGTGGACGTGGTCATCAGGCAGCTCCCCGCAGTGGCACGAAGATCCACACCCCATAGCTGCGAAAGAGACCCTGTCTGACAAAGAATCTTCTGCAGAGCGTGCAACAGGACGCGGCCCAGCTGCGAGTGATGCCTCGCACCGCGCTGTAGTGCTCATACGGACAAGGTGGTTCTTGTCGCCCCCCGGTTGCGAACACAGCGTCGGCATATGGCGATTGCCGCCCCCGCAGCCGCTGTACTTCGCGGGTCGATCGGCGCCGTGCTGTGCGTACCTCACTACATTCGGCTGGCGAAACACATTTGCCCTACCTCGAGGCCGTGCCGGGGCGGTGCGCGCCCGCCGCCCCGCCCTGACTGTCACCGTGACATTTTCGCGCGTGCCGACGCATGTTGTGTACCGCATGCGTTAGGCTCTCCATCGCAGGTACATTTTTCGGCTGCTGGTGTGGGCCGCGTGGTGTGAAGGGGGCGTTCCTGGTGGTGGCGTCGGAGCCGTCGAAGCGATCGAAGTCGTCGTCGGGGTCCAGGGCTGGGAAGGCCCGTTCTGCTTCGGTGTCCGCGCCGGGGTCGGCTCCGGTGTCTCCTGCGCCGTCCGGTCCGGCCGCTCCGTCTGGTGGTGTTCCGGTTCCGGGCGTGTTGTTCTCCGACGCCTCGGACGGTTCGGACGACACCCCGTCGCCGGCTGCGTCCTCCGGGGACGACACCGCGCCCGCTGTACCCGCCGACCCGTCGGTGAAGTCCCGCTCTGGGAAGGCCCGTTCCGCTGCGCCTGAGAACGCCTCGCCCGCCGTACCTGCCGAGCCCGGGTCGGGGGCCGCGGCTGCCGGCGCCGCACCCGTGTCCGGGGGGCGGTCGGTGGAGTTCAGGGCGCGTAAGGCCCGTTCTGCTGCGCCCGGGAGTGCCTCGCCCGCCACCCAGCCCGAGTCGGCCGCTGCGCCGTCCGCTGCCCGCAAGGCCGGTTCCGCCGGGCGCCGGAGTGCCGTGCCCGGGAAGCCGTCGGTGAAGTCCGGGTCCCGTAAGGCCGGTTCCGTCGTGCCTGACAGTGCTGGGCCCGCTGCCCTGCCCGTTCCCGTCGCTGTGCCGTCTGCGGGGGTTGCTGCCGCGCCCGTCACCCAGTCCGTGCCCGGGTCGGTTGTCACGCCGTCCGGGGCCCGTTCCGCCGTGCCGTTGGGCACCGCGCTCCCCGTATCCGCCGTACCGGGGTCTGCTGCCGTGCCTGAGCACGCCGTGTCTGCCGCCCCGTTGTCTGCCGTCCAGTTGTCCGCCGCGCCCGTGCCTGGGGTGTCTGCCGCCACGCCTGTCGGGCTTGCTGGGGGCCATCGACTCCCGGCCCCGGGTGATGTGTTGTGGACGGATCCGGAGGTGCCGCCGTTCGAGGTGTTGGAGGTTCTGGCGGCGGCTGCGGAGCCTTTGGTGTCTCCGCCGCGGGGTCGTCTCGCCGCCGAGGCCGGCGCCCGGCTGCGCCAGGCGCTTACCGCGTTGGCGGAGCTGCGTGCGACCGGCGACGACTGGCACACCCTGCTCACGGCGGACCGTGCCGTGTTCGGCGGTCCGCGCCACACACCCGCGCAGGAGGTGTGGGACCTGTTGGAGCTGACCTGGGCCCGCTACATCCGCCCCGCACTGCCCGCCCCCGCCCCCGCCCCCGCCCCCGCCCCCGCCGCAGCCGCGGCCCGGGTCCGGGCGTCCGCTGCGGCGGCTGACGTGCCCCGCCGGACTTCCGCCCCGGCCCCGGCCACGCCCGCTGCCGCCGCTGTGCCGGAGACCGATGTACCTGCTTTGGGTTCGGCCGTGTCCGGTCGGAAGCGGGGGAGTGCCCGCGGGCCTTCGGCGTCCCCCGCGCCCGCTCCGGTCGGCCCTGCGGCGTCTTCCCTGTCCGCTCCTGCTGTGCCGGCCGGTGCGGACCCGGGCGATGCTGTGCCGGGGACCAAGTCGAAGTCGGTCCGGAAGCGTACGCGTTCGGCTGCTGCCTCGTCCGCTGCTGCTGTGCCGGCCGCTCCCACCGTCCC
>NZ_BAABHS010000054.1:0-38619 GCF_039542225.1 Yinghuangia aomiensis
GATTGGCTTCGACACCACCGAGATTCCAAGAGGCCCTGCTTTCATGCGCGTACGGCTCAGACTTCACCCCATCGGGAAACCAAGTCCTATAACCCGACGCCAAGTTCGGTACGACCACAGCTTCTTACCTTCGTGGTACAGACCTCCACCTCAGAGCGTTCTTCCGCCAGATTGACCTGCTCGCGGAGATCCAGAAGCGCCAGGCGTCCATCAATGGACATCCGGCGAGAGTTTCCCAGTCGGACCTCTACCGGTGGGAGCGGCTGCGTGGGGGAGCGCCGACTGGCGTGCGCGTGCCGCTGGATGCGTTTGCCTACCACGAGCCGTGGTGTGTCGGCGACGGCATCGGCAACGGCTGGGGCGGCACCGAGACGACCGTCGTGGTGGACGAACGAGTTCAACAGTTCACAGGCGCCCGCGACATCCACGAGTACTGGCAGCGGCGCCGAGCGTTGTTGGCTGGATCGGCCGGGCTGTGGCGAGGGCCGACTTTCGACAGGGCCAAGTTGGGACCGGTGCATCCCGCCATTGAGAGCGCTGCAGGCCAGTTGTTCGCCGATGGCCACTACTCGGATGCCGTCTTGCGAGCGTTCAAAGCTGTTGAACATCGCGTTCAGCAGATCACCGGATCAAGTGAAATCGGCCAGCGACTCATGAACAGCGCTTTCGGCGGAGCCTCCCCGCAACTGGACGTCGCGCGCGCCACGGGCCCGGCGACCGCGGGCGAGCGTGACGGATTCAAGATGTTGTACATCGGAGCGATGGTGGGCATCCGCAACGTGCGCGCCCACGGCGATCATCCGCTTGACGATGCGAACGAGGCACGGGACGCAATTGCGTTCGCCAGCCTCCTCATGCGCCGCATCGACTGGGCGGTGGATCGGCCGAGTGACGAGACCGCTTTGATATCGGCAGATCCGTCGGGCTGACACTGTCGGCCGACATCGGACCGAGCTGGGGCCGGAGCGTCAGACTCTGCTGAAGCCTGCATGAGTTGTCGCGGAGGGTGTCCCGATCGCCGTCCGCTGCGGCGTTCCGCCACGACACCGAAGAGCAGGGGCATATACGCCCGCCAGGGCACAGTCGGGGCGGTTCGTCGGCTCCTCCTTCAACCGGTCAGGAACGTCTCTCACGGGTCACAGGATCCTTGAGCGGTTCTGGTGTCTGCCCGCAAACCGCAGGGCTCTGATCCGCCGCCGCGGATCAGAGCCCTGCGAGTTGCCGACGCCGGCGGGCGCCCCGGTCACCGCGCGCGTGTTGCGCGTCGGCGCCGGTGCGGCCGCAGTCCGTCTGACACCCCGGAGAGCGGCTACTCGCCGCCGACCGGGAACCGCTCCCCGATCCACCCCGCCAGTACGTCCGCGACCTTCTCGCGGGCCCCGGCGGGTTCCGCGAAGTAGTGGTCGCCGGGGAGGTCGAGGCGTTGCTTGTCGTCGGCGGCGATGCCGTCGTAGATGCCGTCGGCGTCGCTCGGGTAGACGCCGGCGTCCGCGTCGGCGTTGACGACGATGGCCGGGACCTTGATCTTGGCCAGGTGTTCCGCGGCGCTGCACTGCGAGTCGGTCAGGCTCCACATGCCCAGCCAGTTGCGGAGCGAGGTGTCGTGGCCGAGCCCGCCGCCGGAGCGGTTTGCCGTTGCCGGGGTGCCTCGGTAGGTCGCGTTCGCGGCGCGGTTGGACGGGTCGATCGTCGCGTCGACCATGCGCGGGTCGGCCCACACGCGTTGCACGGAGAACGGCAGGTCGTGGAAGCCTGCGGCCTCGACGCGGGCGAGTTCGGCCTTGGCCCAGGCGGAGATGCGGTGGTTGCGGGCGACCTGTGCGGCGCGGTAGCGGGCGAGGAACTCGGCGGAGTACGGCGGGCCGTTCTCCGGGTCGAACAGGTCGAGTTCCGGGTCGGTCAGCGTCGGGTCGCGCTCGTCGAGGACCGCGGGGTCGAGCCACGCCGTGATGACTTCGGGCCGACCGAGGTGTGCGGCGAGCGAGATGAACGCGTTGCCGGGTATCAGGTCGTCGATACCCGGGGCGGGAGCCATGCCGATGCCGGGGCGGACGCACGGTTCGACGGCTTGGGAGTGGTACGCCGCCATCAGCGAACACCCCCCGGAATTGCCGAGCAGGATCACGTGCTCGACGCCCGCCTCCTCCTTGAGCCAGCGCACGCCGACACCGATGTCGACGAGGGCCTGGTCGAGGACGAACTGCGACTCGTAGCCGCGGTAGCGGGTGTTCCAGCCGAGGAACCCGATGCCGCGCTCGGCCATGAACTCGGCGAGATAGTGCTCGGAGAAGTCGATCTGGTAGTGCGTGGTGATCATGGCGACGCGCGGGCGGGTCCCCTCGCGGGCGTAGTACACGCCCTGGCACGGCATGCCGCCCGCGCCCGCCCGCCGGGCTCCGGGGGATTCGCTGCTGACGAACGTCTTGGTGATCATGAGGAAGCGACCGCCTCGTGGTGGTTCAGTCGGGCGTAGGAAGAAAGGTTTCGGAAGAGCAGCCCGATACGGGCGGCGACATCCGGGTCGGTGAGTCGGCCTTCGGCGTCGAAGCGCTCGTGGGCGTGGGCGACGAGCACCTCGGGGCCGGGCATCACCGGGGACGCGGTGAAGACGAACATGTTGCGCAGCTCGAACTGGCCGCGTGCCGTACCGAGTCGACCGGGCGACGCGCCCATCAGCCCGACCGGCTTGCCGTGCAGCGCGGAGCCGCCGAGCGGGAGGGAGAGCCAGTCGAGGGCGTTCTTGAGGACGCCGGGCACGCCGCCGTTGTACTCCGGTGTCGCGATCAACAGGGCGTCGGATGCGGCGACTTCGGCGCGCATCCGCAGCACGCTCTCGGGCTCGCGCCCGCCCACCAGGTCTTCGTTGAACAGCGGGATGTGCGGCAGTTCCTCGCTGATGTGCACCTCGATGCCGGAGGGTGCGAGCGCGGCCGCGGCGCGCAGCAGTTTCCGGTTCCAGGAGTCGCGCCGCAGACTTCCGGCGATGCCGACGACGCGGAGTGGAGAGGTGCTCATCCGGCGAGCGCGGAGGTGAGCTGCCCGTAGTCGAAGTACTCCTCGATCCGGTACACCTGCTCGGCTTCGACGTACACGCGCAGCACCGCGGGGACGCGGGCGTGTCGGCCCCCGCGCGAGGCCTGGATGACGTGCTGGCGGAGGAATCCGCCGTCGGGGAGTGCCGTGCACCGCACTTCGGCGTAGGCGAAGGTGTCGTAGCGCTGGGGGATGCTCGCCAGCGTGGCGAGGTTTTCGTCCTTGGTCTGCTCGACCTCGTCCCAGTTGTGCCAGACCTTGACGTCGTCGCGGTAGTAGCGGCGCACGCTGTCGATGTCGCCGTCGGCGACGGCGTCGAAGAAGTCCTTGGCAAAGGCGAGCGTGGCGTCGGTCATCTCAGGCTCCCGGGATGGTCGCGGCGGGGACGCCGTCGGCGTCGTAGGGTGCGTGGGCCACGTCGCCGTCGCGCAGTTCGCGGGTCCAGGCGGCGAATTCGAGCAGGATGCCGTCGGGGTCGAAGAAGTACATCGAGCGGACGTAGGTCCCCTCGTGGATCTCCGGCGACCACGTCCGCTCGCTGTCGTCGTGGTTGAGGATGGGCCCGGTCCGGACGCCCTTGGCCTCCAGCTTCTCCTTGTACTCCTCGAACTTGTCGACCGGGATCTTGAAGGACACGTGGTTCATGGACGCGTGGGCGGTGCGGATGTCCCCGGTGCCGGGGAGAACGGCCGACGACGCCACCCCGGGCGCCCGCTCCGGCGCGCCGGGGAACCAGAAGAAGGCGATGAACTGGCCGCCGCCCATGTCGAAGAAGAAGTGCTGGCCGTTGCCGTTCGGCAGCTCGACCGTCTTGGCCAGCTTCATGCCGAGGACGTTCGTGTAGAAGTCGACCGTGCGCTGCATGTCCTGGCAGACCAGGGCGAGGTGGCACACACCGCCGAGTTCGAATTCGGTGTTGCTCATGAGCTTTCCAGCCTCCTGGGGGCCGACGCCGGTTTCGCGACGCTATTCCCGGCTTGCTCGATAGGTCAAGAACTATCGCTCGCTAAGTAGATAGCAGAGAAGCATTCCTTTATCCAGAGAACACCGTCGGCCGGGCGGCCCGCAACCCCCTCGGGGTTTGACGTGGGGCGCGCCGAGACATACGGTCCACTGAGCGAACGATAGGTAGGGCGTGGAGGAGCGAGTGACCGCAACACCCCGCAGGGATGCCGGGCAGGCCGCGGATTGGCGCGCGTACCAGCCCCTGGACCTTCACCCGGTCCTGCTCCACGCGATGGCCGCCTTCAACGAGCACGGCTACCACGGCACCACCGTGCGCGACATCGCCAAGCGGGTCGGCGTCACCGTTCCAGCGCTCTACTACCACTACGAGAACAAGCAGGCCCTGCTGGTCACGCTGCTCGAATCGTCGATGCTCGACGTCCTCGACCGCTGCCGCGCGGCCGTCGGCGAGGCCGGCGCGGACCCGGCCGGCCGGTTCGCGGCGATCGTGGAGTGCATCGCGCTGTATATGGCGAACCGTCGCGGGCTCGCCTTCCTGGATTCCGAGATCCGCAGCCTGGAGCCGGAGAACCGGGCCCGCTACGTCGGTCTGCGCGACGAGCTGGAGAGCATGCTGCTGGACACCGTCCACGCCGGGATCAAGGCCGGGGTCTTCACCACGCCGATTCCGGTGGATGCGAGCCGCGCCGTCCTCACCATGTGCCAGGCCATCGCGAACTGGTACGACCCCGACGGCCGGCTGACCCCTGCTGAGGTCGCCGAACGCTACGTGCTGATGAGTCTGGCGGTCGCGGGACACAACCCGCGCGCAACGCCGACGGCCAAGCCGGGCCGGGCGCGCCGCGGCACCGCAGGGCGCCCGCCCGCCCGCAACACCTGACGGGGAAGGGCAGGCGCCGCGGTCAGGCGCGCCAGAGTTCGGACCCAGACCTGAGCACCGCCAGCTCCGGGACGACCGCGCGACGGGACAGCCGGGTCAGCGACACCGCCAGCTCGGCGATGTCGTCGGCGGCGATCATGGCTTCGGGCGGAATCCGGTCGTGCGTCCACGCGCTCATGTCGGTGTCCACATAGCCCGGGCATATCGCGGTGGCCGCAACCCCGTGCACCGACTCCTCGGTGTTGACGGCCGCGCACAGGGCGGACAGTGCGGCCTTGCTGGCGGCATACGCGGCCAGACCGGGCTCGGGCGCCTGTGCGGTCACCGAGGAGATCGCGATGATCTTCGCCCCGGTCGTCGGTCGCCGCGCCGCGGTCGCCCGCAGCAGTTCCAGGCACTCCCCGATCAGCAGGAAAGGGGATCGGACGTTCACCGAGAACTGCTTGTCGAAGCGCTTGACGGGATAGCCCGCCACCGGCGCCGCGGAGCCCACGCCGGCACTGATCACCAACGCGTCCAGCCGGCCGAAACGTTCGGCATGCTCCGCCGCGACCCTGCGGGGAGTGCCCTCGTCCGCCATGTCCGCGGGCACCGTCGCCACCCGCGCGCCCAGCTCGGCCAAGTCCGCGGCGACCTCGTCGAGTGCTGCCGCGTCGCGTGCGCTGAGGGTCAGGTCGTACCCCGCGCAAGCCAGTCGGCGGGCGATCGCATAGCCGATGCCGCGGGAGGCGCCGGCCACCAGAGCTGCCGGGCGGGTATCGGGACTGGGTGACGTGTCCACGTCGGCGCACCTCTCGTCGGGACGGCTTTCGCCGCGTAGGCGTGCAGCTCGGCCGGCCCTTACTTATCGCTCGCTCAGTGGTGAGGCTATGAGCGGGCGATCGAACCGTCAAGCCGGCTGTATGGGTTGACCCTGGAACCTCGATCGCCTACCTTCCTGGCCATTCCCCTGAGCGAGCGTTCAGTAAGCAGCTTGGCCGACATCCGAGGACCGTGATGGCGATCGACTTCACCTTGGATCCGCATCTCGCGGATCTCCGCGAACGCACGGCCGCGTTCGTCCGCGAGCACGTGCTGCCCGCCGAGGCGGCCCTGCTCGCCCGGCAGGACGCCCCGGACGACGGCCTCCGCGCCACACTTCAGCAGGCCGCCCGCGATGCGGGGCTGTTCTCCCCGACCGTGCCGTCCGGACTGGGCGGACTCGGCCTGGACATGCGCGGGCAGTCGGTCGTCCTGGAAGAGGCCGGCTACAGCCTGCTCGGCCCGCTCGCGCTGAACTGCGCGGCGCCGGACGAAGGCAATATGCACCTGCTGGAGAAGGCCGCCACGCCCGCGCAGCGCGAGAAGTTCCTGCGTCCCCTGGCGGAGGGCCGGGTGCGCTCGTGCTTCGCCATGACGGAGCCGGCCCCGGGCGCCGGGTCCGACCCGGCGCAGCTCGCCACGACCGCGCGCCGGGACGGCGAAGCCTGGGTCATCGACGGCCTCAAGAGGTTCATCACCGGCGCCGACGGCGCGGCGTTCGCCATCGTCATGGCGCGCACGGGCGGCGACGACCGCTCGCCCGAGGCCACCATGTTCCTCGTCCCGACGGACATCCCCGGGTACACCCTGGAACGCCACATGCCCACGCTCGACAGCGGCTTCGTCGGCGGACACGGCGAACTCCGCTTCAGCGGCCTCCGTGTCGGCGACGAGGCCGTGCTCGGCGAACCGGGCAAGGGATTCGCATACGCCCAGATCCGGCTGGCTCCGGCGCGGCTGACCCACTGCATGCGCTGGCTCGGCATCGCGCGGCATGCCCACGACATCGCCGTCCGCTACGCGGCCGACCGCACCGCGTTCGGGAGCCGCCTCGGCGACCTCGGCCTGACGCAGGGACACATCGCCGACAACGAGATCGACCTGGCGGCAAGCCGGGCGCTGATCCGCGAGGCCGCTTGGGTGCTCGACACCGGCGGGTCCGGCAAGCGCGAGACGTCCATCGCCAAGACGTTCGTGGCCGAAGCGGTCGGGCGGATCGTCGACCGCTCGATCCAGGTCTGCGGCGGACTCGGCGTCTCCGGCGACCTCCCGCTCGCCGCGTACCTGCGCGAAGTCCGCGCGTTCCGGATCTACGACGGGCCCTCCGAAGTGCACCGCTGGTCACTGGCCCGGCGTGCCGTCCGCGCTGCCGAACGGGACGGCTCGTGACCGAGTGGGCGGCGCGGCCCGCCGCCGGCCCGGGGCCGCTGCACGGCATCCGCGTCTTGGAGATCGCGAGCCTCGCGCCCGCGCCGTTCGCCTGCATGATCCTCGCGGATCTCGGCGCCGACGTGCTGCGCATCGACCGAGTGACCGACGTGGACGACCGGCCCCAGCCGACCGGGGATCCCCTCCACCGCGGTCGCCGCTCGGCCGCCGTGGACCTCAAGCACCCCGACGGCGCCGCGCTCGTGCGCCGACTCGCGGCCGCGGCCGACGTGTTCGTCGAAGGCTTCCGCCCCGGCGTGGCGGAGCGGCTGGGGATCGGTCCGGCGGACCTCCGATCCGCGAACCCGCGCCTGGTGTACGGCCGCATGACCGGCTGGGGCCAGACCGGACCCTTGGCCGCGCGCGCGGGCCACGACATCAACTACATCGGGCTCGCCGGCGCCCTCGAACCCATCGGCCGGGCCGGCGAACGCCCGGTGCCGCCGCTCAACCTGGTCGGCGACTTCGGCGGCGGGGGCATGCTGCTCGCCGTCGGCATTCTCGCCGCACTGTACGAACGGGAGCATTCCGGAGCGGGGCAGGTGGTCGACGCGGCGATGGTCGACGGCGCCGCACTGCTCACCGCGCCGCTGCACGGACTCCGCGCCACCGGACAGTGGGAAGGCCCACGAGGCACCAACCTGTTCGACGGCGGCGCACCCTTCTACGACACGTACGAGACAGCGGACGGCCGGTACGTCGCCGTCGGCGCGTACGAACCGCAGTTCTACGCACAGTTGCTGGAAGGGCTCGGCCTCGTCGGCGACGACCTGCCCGGGCAGAACGACCGCAGCGGGTGGCCCGAACTGCGGGAACGGTTCGCCGCTGTCTTCGCGAAACGCACCCGGGACGAATGGACCGCGGTCTTCGAGGACACCGACGCCTGTGTCACCCCGGTTCTCACCCCCTGGGAAGCCCACCGGAATCCGCACAATGCCGCTCGCGGCGTGTTCACCGATGTCGCAGGCTCGCGCCAGCCCGCCCCCGCCCCGCGCTTCGAACGCACCCCCAGCAGCACTGCCGGTCCCGCCCCGGCCCCCGGGCAGGACACTGCCGCCGCACTGCTCGCCTGGGGCGTCCTCGCCGACGCCGTCGCCGACCTGGCCGCGCGCGGCGCGGTCGCCGAACGCCCCTGACCCGCGTACCGCCACAAGGAGCACGAACCGTGGAACGCACGTTGTACGACCGAGACCACCACGACTTCCGAGCGATGGTCAGGCAGTTCATCGCCAGGGAGGTCACGCCGAACCGGCAACGGTGGGAGGATCAGCGCCTGATCGACCGGTCGGTGTGGACCGCGGCCGGGCGCGCCGGCCTGCTCGGCATCGCCGCGCCCGAGGAACTGGGCGGTGCCGGCCAGGACGACTTCCGCTACCGCTCGGTCCTGAAGGAGGAACTCGCCTACGTCGGCGCCGCGTCGCTGGCGGCGGGCTTCGCCCTGCAAGACGACATCGTCCTGCCGTACCTGCTCGACTTGGGGACCGACGAGCAGAAGAAGCGCTGGCTGCCCGGCGTCTGCTCGGGCGAGACGATCCTGGCGATCGCCATGACCGAGCCCGGAGCCGGCAGCGATTTGCAGGGCATCCGCACGACCGCGCGGCGCGACGGCGGCGACTGGGTCATCGACGGCGCAAAGACGTTCATCACCAACGGCATCCTCGCCGACCTCGTCATCGTGCTCGCCCGCACCGACCCGGCCGCCGGGGCGCGGGGCATGAGCCTGTTCGCGGTCGAACGCGGCACCGTCGGCTTCACCCGGGGACGCAAGCTCGACAAGGTCGGCCTGCACGCGCAGGACACCGCCGAACTTTTCTTCGACGCGGTGCGGGTACCGGAGGCGAACCTGATCGGAACCGAAGGCCGGGGCTTCTTCCACCTCATGGAGCGGCTCCCGCGCGAACGCCTGTCCATCGCCGTGGCCGCGCAGTGCGGAACGGAGGCGGCACTGGACTGGACGCTGGAGTACTGCGCCGAGCGCACGGCCTTCGGGCAGCCGATCCGAGACTTCCAGCACAGCCGCTTCCTGCTCGCGGAACTGGTGACCGAGGCGGAGGTGACCCGGGCATACGTGGACTCCGCGATCCTCGCGCTCAACGCCGGAACTCTCACCGCGGTCGACGCGGCCAAGGCCAAGTGGTGGGCGAGCGAACTCCAGCGCAAGGTCGTCGACCGCTGCCTGCAACTGCACGGCGGCTACGGCTACATGATGGAGTACCCCATCGCCCGGGCCTTCCTCGACTCCCGCATCCAGACGATCTACGGCGGCACGACCGAGATCATGAAGGAGATCATCGGCCGTGACCTCGCCAAGCGGGGGGCCGCGCGATGACCTCGTCGCCTTCCACCAGCCCGCCCGGCCTCGAACTCGCTGCACTGGAAAAGTACTTCCGCGACAACGTCCCGGAGTTCCGGAGTTCGTTGCGCGCGGATGTCGTCGCGGGCGGACGGTCCAACCTCCGAGTTGAGCGGACGGGATGTCACACAACTGCCGGTCTACCTGGCCCTCGCGTACTTCAAGGTCGCGGTCATCGCCGAGGGTGTGCACTCCCGCCACGCGCAGGGCATCACGGTCGGCTCGGGGTTCGACCGCGCAGGCGCGTCGGTCCCGAAGCTGGTCGACGCCGGCCTGACCGCGCTTCGTTCCCGCCGAATTCCGAGCCAAGGAGCCTGACCCGATGGCCAAGCGCATCGCCTTCCTCACCTCGCCCGGTCCGACCGACCGCCGCGGCGTCGCGCCCGAGATCGTCACTCCCGGGTTCACCGCGGAGTTCGTGCGGATCGGCACGCCGACGCTGGTGAACGACCCGGTGGACCTGATGATCACCGACCTGGCGTACGTCGAAGCCGCCCTCCGTGCCCAGCAGGAGGGCTTCGACGGCATCCTGGTCGGGGCGGTCGCCGACTATGCCCTCGGCACCATCCGGGCCGCCGTCGACATTCCCGTCGCCGGATGCGGGCAGGCGAGCATGCTGACCGCCGCGGGCCTCGGCGACGCGTTCGGCATCGTCACCATCTGGCCGGAGTCCACTGCGTTCACGTACGACCGGATCCTGCGCGACAACCCGGTCGGTCGCCAGTGCGTATCCGTGCGCTACGTCAGTACCGCCGCCGAGCAGGCGGAGATCGCCGACGAGGACGGCTTCTTCCGGCAGATGCAGGAGGGCCGGGAAGGCATGATGCTGCGCATCCTCGCCGAGATCGAGGCCGCAGTCGCCGAAGGTGCGCAGTCGATCGTGCTCGGCTGCAACTGCATGAGCCCCGTGGCGGGCATCCTCGCCGAACGTGCGTCAGTACCGGTGATCGACCCGACCGCGGCGGGCTACCGCTTCGTGGAGTCGATGCTCGCCCTTGGCCTGACCCACGCCAAGGACCCGCGTCTGCCCGCGTCCTCCGAGCGGGCGCCGGTCTTCGCCGACGCCGTGACGGCCGTCGCCGCCGCGCTCGACGAACCGGAGGAGTGCGCGGTCTGCGTGCTCGACGAGCACGGCAACGCCTCCTGCGAGGTCCCGAGCCGTGATGCGGCGCCCGCGTCGACCCCCAGCCCCCAGTCGTAGCCGCGAACCGCAGCTGCCGGACACCGACACTCCGAAAGGAATGCCCATGGCTGACACCGGACTCGACGCGGTCGACTGCCTCGACATCACCGACGCCTGCAACCGGATGGCGCTCTATATCGACCACCATCGCTGGGACGACCTCGGCGCCCTGTTCACCGACGTCATCGACCGCGACTACACCGGCATCTTCGGAGGCGAGCCCGAGACGATCACGCGCGAGGCGTTCATCGCACGCGCCGCGGGCCGGATGCCGAACTTCGCCGCGACCCAGCACCTGGTCTCCGGCCACATCGCGGCCGGCTCGGGCGACGAGGCCACCTGCACCGCGCAGGTCCAGGCATCCCACTACCTGCCGACCACCACCGGCGGCTCCATGTGGACGTGCGGAGGCCAGTACGACCTACGTCTGGTGCGGACCCGCGGGACTTGGCTGATCAGCTCGGTGACCGCAACGCAGTGCTGGGCGACCGGCAATTTCGAGGTCATGCGCATCGCCATGGGCATGAACTAACGCGCCACACCACGGAAATCATCAGAAAGAGATTCTGTATCAAAGAATCTGAAAGGGAAGCATGGGGACTACTGAACTGTCCGGCAAAGTCGCCCTGGTGACCGGTGCGGCACGACGCGGCGGCATCGGACGTACGACCGCCCTGCTGTTCGCCGACCTCGGCGCCGACGTCGCCTGCCTGGACGTCGCCCGCGCGCCGTGGCACGCACCCGGCCACGGCGTCGGATCGCCCGACGAACTCGCGGAACTGGTCGCGGAGATCGAGGCCAAAGGCCGCCGAGCCATCGCGGTCACCGCGGACGTTACCCAGGCGGCCCAGGTCGATGCGGCGGTGGACCGGACCGTGCGCGAACTGGGCCGCCTCGACATCTGCTGTGCGATGGCCGGCGGCGTGGGCTTCGGCAACGGGATCGCCCCGCTGCTCAGTCTGGACGAGCCGTCTTGGGACTGGGTCATCGACGTCAACCTCAAGGGCGCCTGGCTCACCGCCGCCGCCGCCGGGCGGGCCATGGTCGCCGCCGGGCGCGGCGGCCGGATTGTCACCATCGCGTCGTCGGCAGCGCTCATCGGGGCCAACGGCAGCACAGGGATGGGTGCATATGCGGCCGCCAAGGCCGGTGTCATCACGCTCACCCAGACGCTGGCCGCCGAACTGGGGCCACACGGCATCACCGTCAACGCGGTGTCGCCGGGCATGATCGGAACCCAGGCTTCGGCTCCGGTACGCGAGCACTTCGAGCGCAGCGGCCGCACCGAAGCGGTCATCGAAAGCATCCCGTTGCGGCGTTTCGGCGAGGCGGATGAGATCGCCTCGATCGTTGCCTTCCTGTGCGGCGACGGGGCGAGTTACATCACCGGCGACGCGATCAACGCCACCGGCGGCAAAGTCCTCGGCTGAGGACCAGGCCGGGTCCAGGCCGCACGCACCGCACGGCGCGTGCGGCCGTCGGCGATTCCCTTTCTGTGCCGTCGGGCCCTCGGCAGTGCCCGGTCACTTCCGCATGCCCTTCCTCTGTTCTTCAGAGCACGATTCTGTATCGGGCCGGGAAACCTCGGTCATGCCATTGCTCGCCCTACGTGGCTGATATAGCTTCGTGGAACTTCGCAGAGGTTACTTCTGCTTTGAAGAGAAGACTTCCCGGGTGTAGCCAACCCCGTCACCGCCAACGAGGAGATCCCATGGGACTCGACAGAGCATCCGCCCGCGACGCGGCCCCCGCGTCGGGCGCCGCCGGCCGTCGCACGGCCAGGAAGACCGGACGAGTTGCCGCGGTCGGTGCCGCGCTAGTCGCCTTCACGGTCGTCGCCTCGGGATGCAGCTCGGACGACGACGGCAAGAAGGGGGCGTCCGGCGGTGGCGCGCCCATCAAGCTCATGGTCTCCGGCGCGATCTCCGGACCCGTGTACGCCGTACCCGAAATGGTGACCGGCGCGCAGGCGGCCGTGAACCGGATCAACTCCGAAGGCGGCGTCAACGGCCGCAAGTTGGAGCTGATCTCCTGCGACGACCAGGGCAACCCGAACAACGCGGCCGCCTGCGGCCGCAAAGCGGTGTCGGAGAAGGTCGCCGCCGTCGTCGGCGGACTGTCGATCTACGACAACCAGTTCATGCCGATCCTGGAGTCGGCCAAGATCCCGTACATCGGATCGACCGGCACGGCACCGATCGCCAACACCAACCCCATTTCCTACCCGTTGAGTTCGGGTGCGGTCAGCTATCTGGCGAGCGGAAAGGCGATGGCGCGCAGCGGCTGCAAGAAGGCGGCCGTCTTCGCCGCCGACCAACCCGGCGTCGACGGCGCGATCGAGAACATCACCCGCGGTCTCAACCAGTCCGGGGTGACGGACGTCAAGCCGTACAAGTTCCCCACGAGCACCAGCAACTTCAGCTCGCTGGTCGGCACCGCCCAGGCGGCCGGCGCCGAATGCATCGGCATCAGCTCGGGCCCCCAGGCGCTGGCGGGGATCATGCTCGCGGTGAAGAAGAGCGGCACCATCACCCCGATCAACACCATTCTCTCGAACGTCGTGCCCGAACTGCTCAAGACCGTCGACTTCCCGGCCGGAAAGCTCACCGCCGACGGCCTGTTCTACATGCCGGAGTCCGGCGCCACCGGGAATACCCAGCAGGTCCTCGACCAGTACGTCGCCGACGTGGCCGGGGTCAAGGCGACGGGCCAAGCCGCCGCGCTCGACGGCCCGTCCATCAACGGGTACAACAGCGTGCTGCTCTTCGCCGCGCTCGCCAAGACCCTGCCGGACATCACCGCGGAGAACGTGCTCAAGGGCATGGCCACCTTCAAGGCCGACACCGGTCTGACCGCGCCGATCGACTTCACCGGCAAGGGCCCGATCGAGGGGGCGCCGCAGGTCCACGCCACCACCGCGATCACCTACTCCTGGACCGGCACGGCGCTGCAACTGAGCGGCGACCCGATCGTCTGCCCCTGATCGCCTGATCGCCTGATCGCCTGATCGCCTGATCGCCTGATCGCCGATCACCGGCAGCCGCTGCGGTCGCCGACATTGCCGAGACCCGCCCGTGCCTTGTTGCCCGGCTCGGCCGAACAGCCATCCGTGACCGCACCCCGCCCTTCGGGCCGACTCTCGCCGAACGGCCGCCGGCGCACTGCGCCGGCGGCACACCGGCACGCCGTCTTCGAAAGGACCACCTGATGTCCAACGCGATTCAGTTCGCGATCCTCGGCATGGCCAGCGGGGGGCTGTATGCCTTGATGGCCCTCGGCCTCATCGTCGTGCACCGCACCTCCGGCGCGATCAACTTCGCGCACGGCGCGATCGCCGTCACGGCCGGGTACGTCCTGTTCTACGGCGAGGCCCAGGGGATCCCCACCCCCGTCGCGGTGACGATCGCCATCCTGGCCGGGTTGCTCCTGGGCGTGCTGATCCAGCTGCTGGTGATGACACCGTTGCGCAATGCCAGCACCCTGACCAAGGCAATTGCCACACTCGGCATCCTCGTGGTGCTGCAAGCCGGCTGCCAGCTCAAATTCGGCTCCCAGCCGCAGCTGGTGAAGAACTTCCTGCCGCAGAACGGCGTGACCATCCTCGGCGCGTACGTCACCGTCGACTACCTCATCATGCTCGCGATCGCGCTGCTCCTGGCCGCGGTGCTGTGGGTCGTCTACCGCCGAACCCGCTTCGGCCTGGCCACCACCGCGGTGTCCGACAACGAGGAGGCACTGGGCACGCTCGGCTGGTCCTCGACCCTGGTCGCCCGGGGCAACTGGGCGATCGCGGGGACGCTGGCCGCGCTGTCCGGCGTGCTGCTCGCTCCTACCACGGGCGTGAGCCTGCCCTCGATGACCACGCTGCTGCTCCCGGCGCTGGCCGCTGCCCTGTTCGGCCGGCTCAGCTCCTTCCCGCTCGCCACCCTCGGCGCGCTGCTCATCGGCGTCACCCAGTCCGAGCTGACGTTCTACGGGCAGTCGCCGGTGCTCCGCGACCTCCCCAACCTGCCCGAAGCCGTGCCGTTCCTGCTCATCATCGTGATCCTGGTGGCACGCGGAAAGACGCTGCCGACCCGCGACTTCGTCGAATCGAGGCTGCCCGCGCTCGGTTCCGGCCGGGTCCGGCCGCGCACCGTGTTGCCGACTGTCGCGGTTGCGGTGCTCCTGATCCAGTGGCTGCTGCCGCTCGAATGGGTCATGGCGACGACCTCCACACTGATCGCGGCGATCATCGTGCTGTCCCTCGTGCTGCTGATCGGCTACGCGGGCCAACTCTCGCTGGCCCAGCTGTCGATCGGCGGCCTTGGAGCGCTGGTTACCTCCCGCTTGGTGGCGTCGGCGGATTGGCCGCTGCCGCTCGCGGTGCTGGTCGGCATCGCGGCAGCGGTCCCGGTCGGCATCGTGGTCGGGCTACCGGCCGTCCGCACCCGCGGCGCGACGCTCGCCGTGGTGACGCTGGGCCTCGCGGCCGCACTGAACTCGCTGGTCTTCAGCACCGTGAAGTTCACCGGGGGAGACGTCGGCCTCGACGTCGGCTACCCGTCCCTGCTCGGATTCGACTTCGACGAGACCACCTACCCGCGCCGATATGCGCTCGTCGTCCTCGCCCTCCTGGTCCTCGTCGGCATCGGCCTGGGCAACCTCCGGCGCTCCGGGCTGGGCCGCCGGATGATCTCGGTACGCAGCAACGAGCGCGCCGCGGCGTCCCTGGGCGTCAACGTGGCCGGCGCGAAGCTGTCGGCGTTCGTGATGTCCTCGGTGATCGCCACCCTCGGCGCGATCCTGGTCGCGTTTCGATACCCCAACGCGCTGTTCACCAGCTTCGACCCCTTCCAGTCGGTGAACTACGTCGTGCAGTCCGTCATCGGCGGTGTCGGCTTCGTGCCCGGCGCGGCGGCGGGCGGCACGCTCGAACCGAGCGGGCTCGGCAGCAAGGTGATCCACGACATCGGCCTGGGCGACTGGCTGACGCTGGTCGGCGGTGTGCTGCTGCTGCTCACGGTGATCTTCAACCCCGACGGCATGGTCGGCAGCGGCCTCGCGCAGGTACGGTCGGCCAAGCGCAGGCTGTTCCCGGCCAAGGCATCGTCGTCCGCGTCCGACGGCGTGGTCGCGGTCGACTCCCAGGCCGGTGCCGCGCCGGACCGCGGTGCGGTGAACGTGCTCGCGGTCAGCGGTCTGACCGTGGAGTTCGGTGCGGTCACCGCCGTGGACGGTGTCGACTTCGAGCTGCGCAGCGGTGAGGTCCTCGGCGTCATCGGGCCGAACGGGGCCGGCAAAACCACCCTGATCGATGCGCTCACCGGCTACGTCCCGGCCAAGGGCTCCGTCACGCTGGACGGCAAACAGCTGCTGGGCACCCCGCCGCACCGGCGCAGCCGCCTCGGCCTCATCCGCTCCTTCCAGTCGCTGGAGCTGTTCGAGGACCTGTCGGTGGGCGAGAACCTGCTGGTGGCTTCCGAGAAGTCGACGCTCCGCACGGCCGTGGGCTCGGTTCTGCGGCCCAAGCGGCCGACGCTGGACGGCGCCGCCGCGGCGGCCGTGCAGGAGTTCGGGCTCGGCGACGCGCTCGCCGCGGCGCCGGGGGACCTGAGCTACGGGCAGCGCCGACTGCTGGCGATCTCCCGCGCCGTGGCCTGCAACCCCACCGTCCTGCTGCTGGACGAGCCCGCGGCGGGCCTCGACGATGGCGACCGCCAGGCGCTCAAGGCCCTGGTGCGGCGGCTGGCGGAGAACTGGGGCATCGCGGTGCTTCTCATCGAGCACGACGTCGACCTCGTCATGTCGGTCTCGGACCGCATCCTCGCCCTCAACTTCGGCGCCGTGACCGCGCATGCCTCGCCGGACGAGGTCCGGCGCCACCCGGAAGTGATCCGCTCCTACCTGGGAGAGGACGACGCGGCCGCGTCCACCGGCACCGACGAGACCCTCGAACGGAGTGCGCAATGACCGAGGCGGCATTGCAGGCAATCGGCATGTCGGCCGGCTACCACGGGGTGCCAGCGGTGTCGGACATCGACCTCGAGGTGCGTTCCGGTGAGGTCGTCGCGCTGCTCGGCGCCAACGGTGCAGGCAAGACCACGAGCATCCGGGCGATGGCCGGCCAGATAGGGCTTCTCGGCGGCAGCGTCCGCATGAACGGCTCGGACCGGCCCGGTCCGCTGTTCAAGCGCATCCGTGGCGGCCTGGGGCTGCTCACCGAATCGCGGTGCGTGTTCATGGGCCTGACGGTCCGCGAGAACCTGCGGCTCGGCCGCGGCCCGGTGGACGACGCGTTGGCGCATTTCCCCGAGCTGGACCGGCGGATGGACGTACGGGCCGGCCTGCTCTCCGGCGGCGAACAGCAGATGCTCGCGCTGGCCCGCATCCTCGCGGCGCGTCCGAAGGTCCTGATGGCCGACGAACTGTCCCTCGGATTGGCGCCCTTGATCGTCCGGCGCCTGCTCGACGCGCTGACCGCGGCCGCCGCCGACGGCGCGGCGGTGCTCATCGTGGAGCAGCAGACCCGGCTCGCCCTGGAAACCGCCCACCGGGGCTACGTGCTGCGGCGCGGAAAGGTGGCGCTGTCCGGGCCCACCGCCGAACTGCGAGCGCAGAGCGCGACCGTGGCCGACCTCTACCTGTAGCGCAATTCGAGAGGACTGGTGGTTCTTGTGGCGGACCAATCGCTCGGCGCGGCGGACCGGCTCGACATCATCGACACGTGCCGGCGGATGGCACGGTGTGTCGACGACCGGCGCTGGCGCGAACTCGGCGAACTCGTCGCCGAAGAGATCGAGTTGGACTACTCGGACGTCAGCGGCCGCACCCCCGTCCGGTACACCCGGGCCGAATACACGAAGCACTCGGCTGCACTCCTGGCGAACGAACCGGTCACGCAGCACCAAGTGGCCTCGCACATCGTCGAAGGTTCCGGCGACCGGGCCCGGTGCATCTCCCAATTCCAGGCGACCCACGTTCTGCCCGGTACCAACGGCGATCCGGTTTGGGCACTGGGCGGGCAGTACGACATGGGCCTGATCAAGACCGACGGCCGCTGGCAGATCCGCAGCATTCGCGCCACACGCCGCTGGACGACCGGCAATTGGCAGGTCGTCGTGGCGGGACGCACCCCAGTAGCCGCAACCACAGGAGGGTGACGAGACGATGAAACTCACAGGCAAGGTGGCAATCGTCACCGGCGCCGGCCGAGGCCTCGGCCGCGCACACGCGCTGATGCTCGCATCACTTGGTGCAGCGGTCGTCGTCAACGACCTCGGCGCGGAACTGGACGGCTCGGGAGGGTCCGCCGACGCCGCGGAGTCGGTGGCCGCCGAGATCATCGCGGCGGGCGGGACCGCGGTGGCGAATCCCGACAGCGTGGCGACCTCGGCCGGCGCAGCCGCGATCGTCGAGACCGCGCTGCGCGCGTTCGGGCGCCTGGACATCCTCGTGAACAACGCCGGGACGACCGGCGGCCTCGTCGAGTTCGGCGACCTCGACGACGACCGGCTCATGTCCGTCCTGGGGTCGCATCTGATCGGCTGCTTCAACGTGTCCCGCGCGGTCTGGAGGCCGATGGCCGCGCAAGGGTACGGGCGGATCGTCAACACCACTTCGGGCGTCGGCCTGTTCGGGATGGGCAGGGGAGTGGCCTATGCCGCCGCGAAGATGGGCATCGTCGGCCTGACGCGCTCGCTGGCCATCGAAGGCGCGGCGCACGGGATCAAGGTCAACGCCATCGCGCCGATCGCGGCCACGCGGATGGCCGGCCCGGTGTTCGGCGCTCTCGACGAACACCTCGACCCGGCGCGGGTGTCGCCCGTCGTCGCCTACCTCGCGCACGCGGACTGCCGGATCACCGGCCGCGTGTTCTCGGTCGGCGGTGGCCGGGTCGGCGAAGTGTTCTTCGGTGCCGCGGACGGCTACTTCAACCCCGAACTGACCCCGGACGACGTGGCGGCGAACCTCGACGCCGCGCTCGACCACACCGCCTTCGTCCTTCCCACGGACGCGATGGACGAGGTGGACATCACCGCAAGGATGCACGGCCTGTGCGGGATCGCGACCAACAAGCACGGAGACTGACGATGACTCATGGCAACCCCAAGGCCGACGAGCCGGCGGCACTGCTGGAGCGCCGCGGCGCCGTCGCGCTCATCACCCTCAACCGGCCCCGGGCCCTCAACGCGGTCAACGCGGCGCTCTCGGCCGCGGTCGGCGAGGCACTGGAGGAGGTTGCCGCCGATCCGGAGCTGCACGTGATCGTGGTCACCGGCGCCGGGCGGGCCTTCTGCGCCGGGATGGACCTCAAGGCGGCCGCCGCCGATGAACCGGTCATGGCGCCCGGACACGAGGACTGGGGCTTTGCCGGACTGGTCAACCACTACATCGCCAAGCCGGTCATCGCGGCCGTGAACGGCTTCGCCCTGGGCGGCGGCACCGAGATCGCGCTTGCCTGCGACCTCGTGGTCGCCGACGAGAACGCGCAGTTCGGCCTCCCCGAAGTGCGCCGCGGCCTGTTCGCCGCCGCCGGCGGCGTCCTGCGACTGCCGCGGCAGCTGCCGAAGAAGATCGCGCTCGAGATGGCGCTCACCGGCCGCCCCCTCGACGCGGCCGAGGCGGCCCGGTGGGGCCTGGTCAACCGGGTCGCACCGGCGGGTACCTCGGTCGAAGCAGCGCTGGAACTGGCCGAGACCGTCGCCGAAGGCGCCCCGCTCGCTCTTCAGGCCACCAAGCGGCTCATCCACCGCAGCGACGCGTTCGGCTCCGACTGGGAACCCGCGATGTGGGACGAGAACGAGCGCGAATGGCAGGCGGTGTTCGCGAGCGAGGACGCCCGCGAAGGCGCCCTCGCATTCGCGGAGAAGCGCGCACCGGCGTGGCGGGGACGCTGAGCACCGCGCCCCTGGCACCCGACTTCCGAGACCTGCCCGGCAGAGCCCGCCGAGCATCCTGAAAGGCAAGAAACCGACATGAACGACGCCGTCATCGTCGACGTGGTGCGCACCGCGTCCGGCAAGGGCAAGCCCGGAGGCGCCCTGTCCTCCGTACACCCCGTGGACCTCCTCGCGACCGTCCTCCGTGCCCTGGTCGACCGCAACGGCCTCGACCCCGCCCTGGTCGACGACGTGATCGGCGGCTGCGTGTCGCAAACCGACGAGCAGGCACTCAACGTCACCCGCACGGCGCTGCTCGCCGCGGGATTCCCCGACTCGGTCCCGGCCACCACCATCGACCGCCAGTGCGGCTCCAGCCAGCAGGCCGCGACCTTCGCCGCCCAGGGCGTCATCGCGGGCGCCTACGACGTCGTGATCGCCTGCGGCGTCGAGTCGATGAGCCGGGTCCCGATGTTCTCCAGCGCCCGGGGCGCCGACACGTCCGGCACGCTGCTGCGCCGCCGCTACACGGACGGCCTGGTCCCGCAGGGCGTCTCCGCCGAACTCATCGCCTCCCGCTGGAAGTTGGACCGCACGGAACTCGACGAGTACGCCGCCCGCTCACACCGGCTGGCCGCCGCCACCGCGGCGTCCGGCGGCTTCGACCGCGAGATCGTCCCGGTCGGCGGGCACACGGAGGACGAGACCGTGCGGCCGTCGACCACTGCGGAGGGCCTGGCGGCCCTGAAACCCGCCTTCACCGGTCTCCCGGAGGCCGCGCGCTTCCCGGAGATCGAGTGGCGCATCACCCCCGGCAACTCCTCGCCGCTGACCGACGGCGCCTCGGCCGCCCTCATCATGAGCGCCGCCACCGCCGATCGTCTGGGCCTCGCGCCGCGGGCGCGGTTCCACTCCTTTGCCGTCACCGGCTCGGACCCGCTGCTCATGCTCACCGGTGTCGTCCCGGCCACCGAGAAGGTCCTCGCCCGCGCGAGCCTGACGATCGACGACATCGACGCGTACGAGGTCAACGAAGCATTCGCCCCCGTCCCTCTGGTGTGGCAGCGCGAAACGGGAGCCGACCCGGCGAAGCTCAACCCGCGCGGCGGCGCCATCGCGCTCGGCCACCCGCTCGGCGCATCCGGCGGCCGTCTGCTGGCCACGCTGCTGGGGCACCTTGAGGCCACCGGCGGTCGCTACGGCCTCCAGACCATGTGCGAGGGCGGCGGAATGGCCAACGCCACCGTCATCGAGCGCATCTGATCCACCACCACCTTCCTGGAGAACGCACGTGAATATCGCAGGCAGCGTCGCCGTCATCACCGGCGGGGCCTCCGGCCTGGGCCTCGCCACCGCCCGGCGGCTCCTGGACGCCGGCGCCTCCGTGGCCCTGGTCGACCTTCCGGGCAGCGACGGCGCGGCCGTCGCCGCCGGGCTCGGCGAGCGGGCCGTCTTCGCCCCCGCCGACGTCACCGACGCGCACGACGTCGCCGCCGCACTGGACGCCGCCGCACAGCTCGGCGACGTGCGCATCGCCGTGAACTGCGCCGGAATCGGCACGCCGGCCCGTGTCCTGGGCAAGAACGGGCCGATGGACCTCGACCTGTTCGCCCGGGTCGTGCACGTCAACCTGATCGGCACGTTCAATGTCATCCGCCTCGCCGCCGAGCGGATGAGCGCCAACGAACCCGTCGACGGGGACTGCGGCGTGATCGTCAACACCGCGTCGGTCGCCGCGTTCGACGGCCAGATCGGCCAAGCCGCCTACTCCGCGTCCAAGGGCGGCGTCGTCGGTATGACCCTGCCGATCGCCCGCGACCTGGCCGCCCGGCAGATCCGCGTGGTCACCATCGCCCCCGGCCTGTTCGAGACGCCGATGCTGGCCTCGCTGCCAGAGGAGGCCAAGCAGTCCCTCGGTGCCCAGGTGCCCCACCCGAGCCGCCTCGGCCGTCCCGACGAATACGCCGCCCTCGTGCGGCACATCGCCGAGAACCCGATGCTCAACGGCGAGGTCATCCGGCTCGACGGCGCCATCCGGATGGCTCCCCGGTAGCCGGCCCCCGGCGCCGCCGGGCCGCCCCGTGCCCGGCGGCGCCACCGCACCGACCGAGCGGGGCCGCCCACCACGGACCTGACCACGCAGAAAGGACACCGGGAATGCCGGACGAGTCGACGCACGGCGGCGGAGCGCCGCTCGGCACACGCCGAAACCACTGGGTGAACCACCTCGAACGGCACGCCTTCCAGACCCCGGACCGCCCGGCTCTGCGGTTCCGCGGGACGACGACCACGTGGTCCGGGCTGCGCAACCGGGTCGCGGCGCTCGCGGACGCCTTCGCACGCCGCGGCGTGGCCCCCGGCGATCGCGTCGCCGTCCTGATGCACAACCGCCCCGAGTTCGTCGAGGCCATGCTCGCCGCCAATCGCCTCGGTGCGATCGCCGTGCCCCTCAACTTCCGGTTGAGCCCCGAGGAAATGGCCTTCATCCTCGACGACTCCGGCGCCGGCCTCCTCGTCACCGAAGACGCGCTGGCGGCCGCCGCAGCCGACGCCCGCACGCATCTGTCCCGGCCGCTGCGCCTGGTGGTGGCGGACCACGACGGCGCAATCGCCGATGACGCCGAACGCTACGCGCAGCTCCTCCGCGAACCGGGCGACCCGCATCCCGCGGTCGACGTCGACGTGGCCGCGCCGGCACTGATCCTCTACACGTCCGGCACCACCGGCCGCCCCAAAGGCGCCGTGCTCTCGCACACGAACCTGCAAGGCCAAGCCCTCACCATCACCCGGGCCTGGCGGCTGTGGGGCGATGACGAGATCAGCATGGTCGCCTCGCCCCTGTTCCACAGCGGAGCCATCGGCAGCGTCGCCCCGATGCTCCTCGTCGGCGGCTGTCTCGTCATCGCGCCCACCGGGCAGCTCTCCGCGGACCAGGTCCTCGACACCCTCGAATCCGAGAAGGTGACGAGCGTGTTCCTGGTTCCGACCCTGTGGCAGTCCGTCTGCGACGACCCCTCGGTCCCGTCGCGCGACCTGACGCACCTGCGCGTCACCAGCTGGGGAGCGGCGCCCGCGTCGGACACGCTGCTGAAGCGGATGGCCGAGGTGTTCCCCGGGGCCGTCAACGTCGCACTGTTCGGGCAGACCGAGATGTCCCCGGTCACCTGCGTCCTGGACGGCAAGGACGCGCTGCGCAAAATCGGTTCGGTGGGCAAGCCCATCGCGACCCTGGCCGTCCGCGTCGTCGACGACGCGATGAACGACGTCGCCCCCGGAGAGGTCGGCGAGATCGTCTACCGCGGCCCGACCATGATGACCGGCTACTGGAACAACCCCGAGGCGACGGCGGAAGCGTTCGAGGGCGGATGGTTCCATTCCGGCGACCTGGTGCGGGTCGACGAAGAAGGCTTCTTCCACGTCGTGGACCGCAAGAAGGACATGATCATCTCCGGGGGCGAGAACATCTACTGCGCCGAGGTCGAGAACGCGCTCGCCGGCCACCCGGACGTCCTCGAGGTCAGCGTCATCGGACGCCCGCACGACCGCTGGGGCGAGACCCCGGTCGCGGTCATCGTCCCCCGCGACCCCGAGGCGGCCCCCACCACGGAGGAGATCCGGCAGTGGGCCCAAAAACGTCTGGCGAAGTACAAGCTGCCGACCGAGGTACACGTCGTGCCCGAACTGCCGCGCAACGCGTCCGGCAAGGTCGTCAAGGGCACACTTCGTGACATCTTCGGCCGCCCGTAGATCCGCGCACACCCCGGGTGATTCACGAAAGGCCGACTATGCCCGCACCCCACACCGACGACGTCCTGGTAGCCCGCACCGGCGCCGTACTGCGCGTGACCTTCAACCGTCCCGGAAGCCTCAACGCACTGACCACGGACATGCTGGCCACGGCGGCACGCGCCATCGAGCGCGGGGGCACGGACGCGGGCACGCGCGCGATCGTGCTCACCGGGGCCGGCCGGGCCTTCAGCTCCGGTGCCGACCTGGCCGCGGACGGCGAAGCGACGCCGAGCGACGGGGAGACCCCGGACCCCGCGATCATCGACGCGGCCAACCGGCTGACCATGGCGCTGCGCCGCGTCCCCAAACCGGTGATCGCCGCCGTGAACGGCCCGGCGGTGGGGGTAGGGTGCTCGTTCGCGATAGCCGCCGACTTCACGGTGGCGAAGGAATCCGCCTACTTCCTCCTGGCGTTCGCGAATGCCGGGCTGATGCCCGACGGGGGCGCGACCGCGTTGCTTCCGGCGGCCGTCGGTAGGGCGAGGGCGGCCCGCATGGCCATGCTCGCCGAGCGCATCACGGCGCGGTCGGCGGTCGACTGGGGGCTGATCGCGGCGGTGTTCCCCGACAACACGTTCGATGCCGAGGTCGACCGGCTCGCCACCCGGCTCGCGGACGGCCCGACCGCGGCCTACGCGCAGACCAAACGTGCCTTCAACGCCACCGTTCTGGCGCGGCTGCCCCATGCGCTGGAAGCCGAACGCGAAGGGCAGTCCGCGCTGTTCCGGACCGCCGACTTCGCCGAAGGCATCGCGGCATTCCGGGACAAGCGGACGCCGCGGTTCACGGGCGTCTGACACGCGACACGGCCCGGTGTGCCGTCCCCGCCGAGGAGGGATGGCACACCGGGCCGCGTTGTCGCGCCGGATACACGAGGCAACGGCTGGTCAGCAGCCGCAGTCGTGCAGGCGCGCGAGTTCGTGGCGCCACGATGTGGCCACGTTGAACGATCCGCCGAGGTCGGGCAGGTCCGCCCAGTCCTCCTCCGCGATGTCGACCAGGGTGCCGCCCGCGGACGCCACCTGGAGGGAGATCCGGCTGATCGTGTCGACGCTGATCGCCTGGAGCACCGCACGCTCGACCGTGTCCGCCGCACTGGTGAGGCCATGCCCGCGCAGGATGACCACAGGCCGGCCCGCCATGGCCTCGGACACCTCCGCGGCGAGCGCACGGCTGCGCACCAGCACCGATCTCGGGTAGACGGGGACGCCGCCGGCGGCGAGGTGCGCGCCGGGGATGTCGAAGGACCCCAGGATCGGGCGGACCAGGAGGCCCGCCAGGTCGGCGGCCACGACGGTGGGCGGGTGTGCGTGCACGACCGCGTCGACGTCCGGGTGTCGGCGCAGCAGCTCGGTGTGCAGGGGGAGTTCGTTGGGGACCGTGTGGCCGTCGGCAAGCTCGTCCGGGGCCGCGGGTGCTCCGTCGAGGTCCACCCAGTGGATGTCGGCAGCAGTGGTGAACGCGAGTCCGCGTTCCCGCGGCCCGCGGCAGCGTACGAGCAGGGTGTCGGCGTCGATGCGCAGGCTGATGTGGCCGAGGATGCCGTCGGCAAGCCCGCGTGCGGCGAGCACGCGACAGGCCTGCGCCACGAGTTCGCGCTGTTCCGGGGTCGGGCTCATGGGCGGGCCTCCGAGCGGGCGGTCGTGTCCGCGATGGCGCGCAGACCGGTTTCGATGTCGTCCCAGGACGTTCCTTCGCGCATCGCCTTGCGGCACTGCACCATCACGCGGGGCCAGTTGACGACGACGGCGCCGCGGAGGCCGCCCCGTCCGTCGGCGTACAGCGCCGCGAAGCGCCGGTCGGCTGTGGCATCGCCGAGCAGCGTGGTGGCGGCAAGACCGGAAGTGTCGCCGACCAGCTGCATCTTCCAGTCGTGCTGGTCGCTCCACACGAACTCGACCGGCTCATAGGCCCGTGGGTCGGAAGGGTTGAGGATGTTGTGGGCCGCGCAGGCTGCCTGGTCGACCGCGTTGGTCCAGTGTTCGGCACGGACGTGGCGGCCGCGGGCGCGGTCGAACCACCGTGCCACGTCGCCGACGGCGTAGATGTCGGCGGCACCGACGGCTCGGCAGTACTCGTCGCAGACCACACCGTTGTCCAGGGTGAGTCCGGACCCCGCGAGCCAGCCTTCGTTGGGGACCGCGCCGATGCCGACGACCACGGTCGCGGCCTTCAGTTCGGTGCCGTCGTCCAAGGCAACCGCCAGGTGCCCTGGGCCTCCCGAGATGCCGGTCACGCCGACGCCCATCAGGCACCGGACCCCGGCGTCCTCGTGCATGGCCATCGCCGCGGCGGCGACGTCGGCGCTCAACGACCTGGTCATCGGGAGCGGCTGCGGATCGACCATCGTCACGTCGAGTCCGAGCCGCCGCCCGGTGGCGGCGACCTCGGCCCCGATGAACCCGGCGCCGACCACGACGAGCGCGCCGCCGGCGGTGAGGTCGTGGCGCAGGGCGGCGGCGTCGGCCAGGCTTCGCACCACGCGCACGCCATCGCGGTCTCCCCAGGGGGAACGGCGGGCGGCGGCACCAGTGGCGATCACCAGGTGGTCATATCCGAGGCTGCTGCCGTCGTCGAAGGACGCGATGCGGTGTTGCGGATCGAGCGCGGCGGCGCGCACGCCGAGCCGCAGGTCGATGTCCGCGGCCTCGGCCTGTTCCGGCGTCAGCAACCGGATGTCCTCCGGTCCGGCCGAACCGGTCAGGAGACCCTTGCTCAGCGGGGGCTTGTCGTATGGCGCTTCCGTCTCCGCCTCGGCGATGGTGATGCGCCCGCCGTAGCCGCCCGCGCGCAGTGCCTGCGCGGTGCGGACGCCGCCGACCGAGCCGCCGATGATGAGTGTGTGCGTCATGCGTCGGTCACCTTGAGTGCGGAGACCGGGCAGCTGCGGGCCGCCTCCTCAACGCGTTTGCGGTCGGCGTCCGGTACCTCGGCCTTGAGCACGACGACGATTCCGTCGTCGTCGATGTCGAAGTAATCGTCGGCGCCGACAACGCAGTTCGCGTATCCCTGGCACGCCCCCAGATCGGCCCTGATGACTGCCATGTGCCTCACTCCTGCTTGAGAATTGCGGAAATCGTGTTCGGAAAGCCCGTCATGACGGCCCGTCACTTGATGCGGATGCCGCCGTCGGAATGGGTGACATCGCCGGTGATGCCCCGGGCACGTCGCGACGCCAGGAAGACGTAGCTCCACGCGTGGTCCGCCCCGGACATGGCGATGCCCAAGGGCACTCGGCCGGCGAGTTCGGCCTCACGCCCCGGCGTGTCGTTCAGCCGCCTGTCTCCGAGGCCCAGCGCGCCGGCGCCGCGCAGGTCGGTGTTCATGGTCCCGCCGGGAGCGACCGCGTTGACCCGGACATCGGGGGCGAGTTCGTGGGCGAGGGCGGTGACCAGGCCGCGGACGGCGTGCTTGGACGCGACATACAAGACCCCGCCGCGGCCCGGGTAGTAGGCCGAGGTCGACTCGGTCAGGATCACCGATCCGCGTGACTTGCGCAGCTCCGGTAGTGCCGCCTTCACCGAGTGGAGGTGGCTCTTGACGTTGACGGAGAAGATCTCGTCGAATGCGTCGTCGATCTCGTCCTCGGCGAGGTCGCCCAGACCGCGGTAGAAGTCGAAGATGCCCACGCAGCTGACCAGAACGTCCAGTCCGCCGAACGCTTCGACGGCGCGCGCGACCGCTGCCCGGTTGTCCGCGGGCCGGGTGGCGTCACCGGCCACGACTGGGGCATCGGGCAGCTCGTCGGCGAGGAGGGCGCATTTGCCCAGGTCGCGCTCCAGGACGGCGACGCGCGCGCCTTCGGCGCGGAAGGCGTCCACGACGGCCCGTCCGATCCCGGAGCCGCCGCCGACGACGAGGGCCCGCTGCCCGTCCAACCAGCCGGTCATGCGGGGTCCTCCTTGATCAGTGACTCGAACGGGTGGCCGACCATCGCGGAGAACGTCGCCGGTCCCTGCCACGTCAGGGCTTCCAGCTCCAGCGGGTCGAGGGTGACCCACTGGCCGGACTTCGGGGAGTCGACGAGCAGGCGCAGCCCGTTGCGGGTCCGCACGCTGTACACGTGGATTTCGGAGAACTCGTTGGCGATCACGAGGGGTTCGCCCACGGCATGGTCGAGGAACCGCTGCCGCCGAGTCGCCGGTGATTGCGTCTCGCCGTGCTCCACCGCGTCGGCCTCCCGTTCGGCGGTCACAGGAAGATCGCCAGGTTCTGCATGCGGATGACGGATTCGTCGGCGGCGATCAGTCGGCGGGCGAGCCGCCATTCGCCGTCGGCGTCCCGGCGGAGCAGGTCTTCGCGGCCCGCCGACACGAGTGCGGACTCGACGACGTCGCCGCGGCTGCGGAACAGCAGCACGGCGGACTCGACGACGAGTTCGTTCGCGTTCTCGGTCGCGAAGGTCCGCACGTTCGTGACGAAGTGGCGCAGGCGGGACGGCGGGTCCTCGGTCCACGCGTGCTCGGTGGCGAACCGGGCGACGCGCTGCCGCAGCGAGTAGAGGTTCTCGTCGAAGTGCGCCATGCCGGGGGAGGTGTCGTACCCGGTGCCGAGGGCGGTGGTCACTTTGACCGGCATGAAGTAGTGGATGTCCTCGGTGAGGACGTCGAGCCAGGCGGTGTAGTCCTGGGTGTCGAGCAGGTAGGCCTCGTCGACGAGCCACTTGTGCGCGGTGAGGTGCCGGGGGTCGTCGAAGGCGAGCGACGCGCCGACGCGGGTGGTCGTGGAGGCGTGCGCTCCCAGCGGGGACTGCCGGGAGTCGACGCGGATGTGATGGGGGTTCATCGTCAGGCCTCCGCGGTGTCGTCATCGGTGCAGGAGGCGGTGCGCGGAGCATCCGGCGTTCCGACCTCCACCCGGGGCCGAACCGGAGCCGGGCGTTCGAGGTGGTCGGCCCAGTCCGCCATGAGGAACCGCTGGTTGTACTCGCCGTAGCCCACGCGGGCGACGCCGGGGCCCGCAAACTGCTCCGGGGCCAGCGCCGGGACGACGGGGGTGTCGTCGGACAGGATGCCCATGCGGTTGTTGAGCAGCAGCTGCCGGGCCATCGAGCCGCCCGCGGTGCTGGTGAGCGACACCCAGTTCTCGACGTCGTCCTGCTCGAACATGCCCGAGCTGCCGAAGCACATGAGGTACGCCTTGTAGGACAGCGCCTTGAACTCCTCCGGTGCGTCCTTGTCGACCGCGAACCAGGACAGGACCTCGGTCTCGTCCTCGCTGATCGGCTGCCACTGGCGTATGGAGATGAAGGGCAGGACGTCGTCGGAGTCCTCGACCTTGGGCCAGTTGTGCACGAAGCTCAGGTTCGGGAACGCGGACGCCGCGGAAACCATGAAGCCGTTGTCGCCGATCAGCGCCTGCTGCTCGGGCGACCACATCTCCTTCATCCGGGCGATCATCGCGTCGGGGTAGCCGACGTAGCGCAGTCGTTCCTCCAGCGTGCCGGGCGGCAGCTTGTAGGTGGTGCCGCCGCCGCGGCCGGCCCAGTAGGTGCAGCCGTCCTTGCGTTTCTCCGCCTTGGGCTCGCGGAAGAGGCCGATCTCCACGACGCTCGTGTGGGTCTGCGGCGTGTGGTACATGTCGCCGGCGAAGTTCTCGACGCCGATCTTCCAGTTCGCCTTCACCCGCCAGCGCTGCGGTCCGCGCAGCTCGATGCCGCCCGAGGACTGCTTGGTGTAGTAGTCCAGGAAGAAGGTGAAGTCGCCCAGGTACTCGCGCAGCGGCGGCGCCTCGGGGTCGAGGCTGACGAAGATCAGCCCGTTGTAGGTGTCGAGTGCGGGGGCAGGCAGCAGCGCCTGCCCCTTCCGGCGGAATCCGGCCTCGCCGCCGTACGCCTCCTGGTGGAACGGCAGGCCGACGATCCGACCGTCGTTGCGGTAGGACCAGCCGTGGTACGGGCAGCGGAAGTGGGTCGCGTTGCCCATCTCCGCCCGGCACACCTGCATGCCGCGGTGCAGGCACATGTTGAACATCGCCCGCACCTCGCCGTCGTTGCCGCGGGCGAGGATGAACGAGTCTTCGAGGACGCGGCGCACGACGTAGTCGCCCGGCTCGGGGATCTCGGATTCATGGCCGACGAAGAGCCATGCCCGGCTGAAGAGCCGTTCCTTCTCCAGCTCGAAGATCTCGCGGTCGTTGTACACGTACGCGGGAGTCATCCCACGGCGCACATCCGCGAAGAGGGTTTCGTGATCTCGCATGACGGCCCAGCCCCGATCATAGTTCTGCTTGGCAGAGGCATTCTCTACACAAGAGAGTTCTTCGGGCAAGCCCGAGAGTCGGTGCAGGTCGGCGATAAAGTGGGGTGCGACCGAGGTCCGACGGCCGCGCGAGGAAGTCCCGGGATGCCCGGGAGGAACCGGGCAGGCACTGTGCGCGGCGTCGCACGCACGCGAAAGGAGGCGGGCCGGGGGCTTGCCACAGCCCTGGCCCCGACGGCGGATGGCAGAGAACCAGCAGGAGCGGGGGCGGCAGAAGGCGCCGCAGTACCCGATTGAATCCGTCGACAACGCCTTGCGGCTTCTGCTCTGGTTCGGCGACCACCGCCAGATCCGGCTGACGGACGCCAGCTCCCACCTGGGGGTCGCCTCGTCCACCGCGCACCGGCTGCTGGCGATGCTCCAGTACCGCGAATTCGTCCGGCAGAACCCCGCCACGCGCGCCTACGAGCCGGGGCCGGCGCTCAGCACCATCGCCTCCGCGATCGTGCGGCAGGTGGATGTGCGCACCCGGGTGCGCCCGACGCTCGAACGCCTGAACAAGGAGTTCGGCGAGACCGTGCACCTGGGGCGGCTTGACGCCGACACGGTCAATTTCCTCGACGCGGTCGAAAGCTCCCGCGCGGTACGCGTCAGCTCGCGCGTCGGCAAGGTGGTTCCGGCGCACGCCACGTCCAGTGGCAAGGCCATGCTGAGCCGGCTGCCGCCGGAGGACCTGCGCGAGCTGTTCCCCGACGAAGAGCTGGAGGCGGTGACCGCGAACACCATCTCCACCCGGACCCGGCTGGAGCAGGAAGTCCAGCGGACCCGGAAACGTGGCTATGCGACCAGCCAGGAGGAGAACGAGGAGGGTGTCGCGTCGGTCGCGGTGGCTCTCGAAAGCCCCAGCGGCACGCTTTACTGCCTCAACGTGTCGGTGCCGACCTACCGGATGACCGCGACGCTGCGGAAGGAGATCGCGGAGTCTCTGAAGACGGCGGCGGAGGAGCTGGAAACGAATCTCGTCTGACCGCTCATTGTCGACCTGGAGCCGACCCCGCCGATCGCGGCGGGGTCGGCTCGACCGTTTTCCGGCCGCGGATGACCGCCTGCGGCGCGCCTGAAGCACCCTCCGACCCTTGACCGCTCTAATTCCTCTCAGCAGAATCAGTTTCTGCTGACAGGCGCTGTCGGCTGCCGAAGCGCAGCGCCGGGCACCAACGGAGGTAGGACGACATGGCTCAGAACCCCGGCAGCAGCATCGGCGACGGCACGCTGACCGTGGCGGACATCCTGCGGCACGGATCGACGTGGCACGCGGCCCGCACCGTGCGCACCGTCGGCGCGGACGCGACCGAGCTGGCGTACGGAGACCTGGCCGGCCACGCCGCGGCCTTGGCGCACGGCCTTCGCGAGCTGGGCATAGGTCCCGGTTCCGTCGTGGGATCGTTGCTCTGGAACACCCGCGAGCACCTGGAGATGTACTTCGCCGTCCCGGCGATGGGTGCACTCCTGCACACCATCAACCCGCGCTTGTCCGCCGAACAGCTCGTCTACACGATCAACCACGCGGCCGACGAAGTCGTCGTGGTCGACGCGTCGTTCCTCGACAGGCTGGCCGAAATCGCGGACCGGCTGCCCACGGTGCACACCGTCCTGGTCGTCGGCGAGTCGACCGAGGAGGCGGTCGGCGGATTCCGTGCCGAGGTCCTCCGGTACACGGACGTTGTGGCCGGTCGACCCACCGCGTTCGCGTGGCCGCAGATCTCCGAGAAGGCGGCTGCGACTTTGTGCTTCACCACCGGAACCACCGGTGACCCTAAAGGTGTTGCCTACAGCCACCGATCCATATGGATCCACGCGCTGTCGCTCTGTACGGCCAACGCCGTCGCGCTCGGCTCTCGAGACTGCGGCTACATCATCACCCCGATGTTCCACGCGAACGCCTGGGGCTACCCGTACGCGACGCTCTGGGCCGGCGGCGACCTGCTGCTCTGCAACCGCCGCGTGGACCCGGATACCGTGATCGCCGCCATCGGCCGCTATCGACCCACCTTCTCCAACGGCGTCCCCACCGTATGGAACGAGATCCTCAACCACGTCGACGCCGACCCCGGTGGCGACTTCGGCACCCTCGACCGCGTCATCCTCGGCGGCGCACCCATTCCGCGGACCCTCCGCGCGGGCCTCGCCCGCTACGGCGTCCAAGCCCTGCAAGGCTGGGGCATGACTGAGACGTCGCCGCTCATCACCATGAACCGCCCGCCCCGCGACGACGAGAACCCCGACCCTGAGCGCCGCGGCGACGGTCAGGGGCGTGTCCTGGCGGGCGTGGACATCCGCCTGGTCCAACCCGACACGGGTGAGGTACTCCCCGCGGACGGCCGCACTGTCGGCGAGTTCGAGCTGCGCGGCCCGTGGATCGCCGACTCGTACCTTCGCGCCGAAGGGGACGACAAGTTCCGTGACGGATGGCTCCGGACAGGCGACGTCGGCACCCTGGACCCCCTCGGCTATGTCACACTCACCGACCGCGCCAAAGACGTCATCAAGTCCGGCGGCGAATGGATCTCCTCCAACGAACTCGAACTCGCCGTCGCCCGCCACCCCGACGTCCTCCAGGCCGCGGTCATCGGCGTCCCGGACGACCGCTGGGATGAAAGGCCGTGCGTTCTCGTCGTTCTCCGCGAAGGAGCCCAGGCCACTCTCGCGGACCTCCGCGACACCCTGCTGGAGTCCGTCCCGAAGTGGTGGGTCCCCGAACGCTGGGTCCAGCTCGACGAACTACCCCTCACCAGCGTCGGAAAATTCGACAAGAAGCGCATGCGGGCGATCTATGCCGAAGGAAAACTCGACGTCCAGCGCCCCTGACCTCCGCGGGGGAGAGCCTCCGACTCCGAGGCACAGGGACGTGGCGGCCACCGGTGGGTCCGGATCCTGCGGACGCCTCGACTCCGCAAGTGCCAGGCGGCGGTCGGCCGGCGTGCCGTCGCGGGCTTGATGGGATCGGCCGCCGACAGCCTGCTCGAATCGCACCAGGGCGTCCGCGACGGCGCCGCCGGGACGTGTGCCGTACCGTCGCGCGATCGTACGCGCCGCGCATGGTGTGAACTCAGCGCACTTGACGCTACGACAAGGGGGAATGCACACGTCAGGTGGTCGGTCTCCGGTTCGGTGGTCGCGGCGGGTGGACACTGGGATTCCCCGGGGAACCTGCTCCAGCGGAGGCGATCACTATGCGTTCCTCCACCCGTGGCCGTGTCTACCGGCGCTGCGGTTGCCGTGACTCCGATCGGCGTCAGCTCGGTGCCCGCTGCCCCGGACTCGCCTCCGACCCTGCACATGGGACGTGGGCATTCGCGGTCGATGTTCCGGCCCCGCGTGGCGTTCGCACGACGGTGCGGCGGAGTGGGTTCGGCAGTGAATCAGCCGCCAGGATGGCGTTGCGGCGTGTCCTCGACGGAGAGGCGGGGGGCTACGACGCCGATCCCAATCAGACGGTCGAGGAGTACCTCGAGGGCTGGCTTGCGGCGAAGGAACTGACGCTGAAGCCGAGGACGTATGCCCGCTACCGCGACTACGTGACCAACGACTTGATCCCGGCTCTGGGCACGCTGCGGCTGGACGACCTGGGGCATCGGCAGATCCTGGCTCTGGTGCGCCGGCAGCTCGCGGCAGGGCGCGGCCGCACCACGGTATACCGGTGCATGGCCACGCTCTCCAGCGCGCTTGGGGATGCGGTCCGGCACCACCGGTTGGCGTCGAACCCTGCGTCCCCGCCGGTGATGCGTCGGCCGCCGAGCCCCGAGCGGGTCGTGTGGACTGCCGGTGAAGCGGCGCGATTCTTGGAATACGCCCATGTGCACGACCCGTTGATGGGAGATCTGTGTGAGGTGCTGATCGGGACCGGGATGCGCAAGGGCGAGGCGCTGGGCCTGCATTGGGACGACGTGCACTTGGACGCGGGGGTGCTCTACGTTCGGTACACCCTGTCGTGCGTGGACAACAATCGTCTGGTCGTCACGTCCCCGAAGACCCGGAACAGCCGGAACTGGGCGGCCATTTCGGGCCGCGTCGGCGAGGCCTTGCAGCGTCGTGCGGCCCAGCAGCGCCGCGACGCGGCCGATCCGCGAAGTGGGCAGTTCGCCGATCTGGTGTTCACCCGACCGGACGGGCGTCCGCTGCGGCCGCAGACGTTGCTCGACCGGTTCCGGCGGCTGTCTGCCGAAGCCGGGTTGCCGCGGATCACGATGCACGACCTGCGGCACTTGGCCGCGACCCTCACCATCGCCGCGGGGGTGCCGCTGGTGGTGGTGTCGAAGACGCTGCGGCATTCGACGTTGTCGACGACGGCGAACATCTACGCCCATCTCACGAGGCCGGCCGCGCGCGCCGCCGTCGTCACCATTCAGCGGGTCCTTGCGCAGGCCGAGGAGCACCTCGCGACGGGCGGTCTGTTGTCGAGTGCGCGTGGCGCGCTGCCGCCGGAGCCTCGCGGCTGGCTACGGCAAGTCACCGATCTGATGAACCCCACCCGCGCTGCTGCTCGGCCGCCGTTCGAGCCCGCGACCACCCTGCGACCACCAGAAGACGCAGGCAGGGAAGGCGGAGCGGCTGATCTCACCTTGTTCGACGGTGAGTCGGTGAACGGGGCTGGTCGGCCGGTGCCGGAATGCGACCACCCTGCGACCACCACGCCCACGGATACCGGAAAGGCCGCCCTCTCCTCGTGGAGAGAACGGCCTCCGACCTGCGTAAACGCTGGTCGGGACGACAGGATTTGAACCTGCGACCCCTTGACCCCCAGTCAAGTGCCCGCAGTATCTTGCCAGTTCACGTGCATCACACTGCACTTTGCGTCGTGCGGTTGGATGTGCTTTGTCCGTGGCTGCGCATGGCGTGTGGTCCCGGTGTGGTCCCCGAGGACGTGGCTCTGTGTGTTCAAGTCTAAGGGTTGTCCCGTAAAGCCAGGTTGACTCGGACGGAGGGGAGACCGGGCCTCAGGTGACGAGGGTTCAGCCGGTATCCCGGAGACTCTGATCTCGTGCTGTGGCAGTCTGCCGTCATGCCAGTGGAGCTACGCGAACATGCCGGTCGTCACTACGCCATCCAGTTCCACTACGCCCTGCCCGACGATGCTTGGGCCGTGGAGCTGAGCGAGGCCGTACCTGCGCCCGCCGCGTGGGCTGAGATCCCCAATGCGACGACCCATTTGCCCGGCCGCGCCTTCCTGGTGGCCTTCGTTCCCGACGAGGACCCCGGTCTGGAACCGACCGTCCACATCCACAGTCACGACGAGCACGTCATCCCCTACGAGATCATGCGCTGGTTCATGGAACAGGTGGCCGAGCAGGTCGAACGCTGCCGGGCTGCGCTAACCGAAGGGGATGGCACAGCAGTGCGATGATCTCGTCGTGGCTGGTGTGATCACGGCGTCGGAGCCGTCCTGGATAGCCCCGTTCACCGGGCTGAGCCCGTGCCAGTTCGGCATGCTGATGACCGCGCTGCGCCGCGAAGGAATCGACCGGCCCGGCAAAGGCCGGCCGTGGGCGTTGCCGTTGGAAGACCGGGTGCTACTCGTCGCGGTGTACTGGCGCACGAACCTGACATTGCGCCAACTCGCCCTGCTGCTCGGCATATCGAAGTCCACAGCTGACCGCGTCGTCGACCACCTCGGCCCCAAGCTCGCGCTGCATCAGCGCAAACGGTTCCGCAAGGACACCGTGTTGATCGTCGACGGCACGCTCGTGCCCACCCGCGACCACGCCGTGGCTGAACGCTCGAAGAACTACCGGTACTCCACGAACCACCAGGTCGTCATCGACACCGACGCCCGCCTGGTCGTCGTGGTCGGCCGGCCGGTCACCGGCAACCGCAACGACTGCAGGGCCTGGCAGTTATCCGGTGCCAAAGCCGCGGTCGGCACCGCACGGGTGATCGGAGACGCCGGCTACCGCGGCACCGGCGTCCTCGTCCCACACCGCCGCGAACGTGGCCAGGGCGAACTCCCTGACTGGAAACACGAACACAACACGTCCTTCCGCCGCGTCCGCGTCCGCGTCGAGCACGTCTTCGCCCGCATGAAGACCTGGAAGATCCTGCGCGACTGCCGCCTCATAGGCGATGGCGTCCACCACGCCATGCTCGGCATCGCCCGCCTGCACAACCTCACCCTCGCCGGAAAACCCGGCACCACACGGCGGCCCCGCACACTCCAAGATCACTTACGGGACAACCCTTAGGGCGTGCAGGGCCGCTGCTTCGCGAGGATCCCCGCTCGTCGTGGATCGTTCGGCGGCTGCACGGCAGCGTCGTGATTCCCACGTGGTCTGGGTCGGCGAGCGGTCGGCCGGTGCCGACCAGGCGGAGCGCCTATTCACGAGGCTTAGCGGTTACCGGCGTCCGCAGGGCAGGCCTTCTTCGAGGCGTTCGGAGCGCCGTGAGGACGGCTACTGGGCATGGCCACCCGCCGTAGGACGTGCCGTCCTACGGCGGGTCGCTCCGGGCCGGCTCCGGCGGGTGGCGGGCGGCGGCAGGGCGTACGCGATCAACTCCAGTCAGGGGTAGACGTCAACGCTCGCGGCGAGCGTGAACCACCCTGCGCCGAACGGGATTCCGGGCGGCGGCCTGCGTCCAGCATCGTCCGCTTCTTCGGGCGGCCGCGCATCGGGGCCCTACCTCGGCTGTCGAAGCCAAAAGGCAAAATCATCGTTCTCGTGTCTTTCCTGATCACAACGGGCGCTTACGTGCGGCGCTTCTCCTGCATCGTTGGCGCAGTTGCTCGCGGGGCGGTCCGCCGTGATGCCCATGCAGCCACGAAAAGTCATGAAAGGGCAAGACTGCCAATAATTTTGTCGACAAACCCTTTGAACATCTTGCGCTTCCGTCACTAGATCAACTTTGATCACATCGTTTTGTCGCAATGGATGCACCTGGTGGGGGAGAGCGATGCGGCGGGGTGGGGTGCGCGCACGTGCGCGTGGGTCGGTGGTTCTGGGGACTGTTCTCGCGTTGACCGCTGGCTTGCTTGGCGGAACCGTTTCCGCAGCGGCTGCCGACGGCAGCCGCCCCGGCGGAGTCAAGAAGCCCCGCCCTGTTCAGCAAGACGGTTCGGCAGCCGGACGATCGAACCGCGTGGGCGCCGACCAGACGCGGTTCACCGACGGCGCTGGCAACGCCCCCAAAGCGGGCCCCGGCGAATTGCCGACAGAGAGCTCCCTCCTGCCAGTGCCGGTCGAGTCCACAGGCAGGAACGATTCCTCTAAGCCTCCGACGCCGGTGGGCCTAGCCGAGCAACCGCAGGGGAACCCGACATCACTCACCTCCGCGGAAGCGCCGGCAGGCACGCAGCCCGGACCGCGCGCGGTTGCGCCCTCCGACGGGCGCACCGAGGTGATCGAGGAACGCGGAGCGCACACCCAGGTATTCGCCAACCCCGACGGCACCCGAACCCTGCAGGTGTCGGACGAACCCGTGAACTTCCGTACCGGTGACGGGCGCTGGGAAACGATCGACACCAGCCTGACGCAGACAGCACCGCCTCTTGGTGCCAAGGCAGCCCAGCCTTCCGCGGGCGGCGCCACGCCGCCGCAGACATGGGAGACAAAGGCCAGCGGCCATCGCGTACAGATCGCCGACCAGGCGAACTCGCCCACGCTCGCCACGTTGAGCACCGGACCAGGACAGTCGGTCGGATTCTCGGTCGACGGCGCCGCGCCCACCTCCGGGACCGCAGCAGGCGACACCATGACCTTCACCGGCGTGCGCAGCGAAGCGGACCTCCAACTCTCCGCCGACGCGAGCGCGCTCAAAGAAACGATCATCCTCCACTCGCGTCAGGCCCCCGACATTTGGACCTTTCCGCTCAGGACCGAAGGACTGACCCCGGCCCTCGACACCGCTGGGAACATCGAGCTGAAGGATCAGGCCGGACAGGTTCGGGCAACGGTCCCGGCGGGCTGGATGATGGACTCCGCCACCGACCCCGGATCCGGGGACGGCGCCACCAGCGGCGGCGTCCGGTACACCCTCGACCCCCGCCCCGGCGGCGGATGGACGCTGACCGTCGCCCTCGACCGCGCCTGGCTTGACGACCCCGCGCGGGTCTACCCCGTCATGGTCGACCCGACCGTCGTAGTCACTCCTGACACCAACTCCGTGAGCATCGTCCAGGGCCGCAACTACACCCAGACCGACGTCTTCCGCCTCGGCTACAACTGCGATGGCGGTGTCTGCAACAACGCCGCGATCCTGCTGAACACCAGCGAGGTGTCCAGCAAGCTCGCCCGCAACACCATCAACGGCGCCCGCCTCAACCTGTGGAACACCCACACCTACGACTGCCAGGCACCGCGCACGGTGACCGTGCACGCCAACACAGGCTCGTGGAACCCGTCCACGGTCCGGTACCCCGGCCCTGGCTACGGTGAAGTCCTCGGCAGCGCGAAATTCGGCTACGGGAACGAGGCCGACGGCTGCGGTGACGCCTGGGCCGGCATCGACTTCAACAGCGCTGGCGCCGCCGCGCTCCAACGCTGGGCGAACGGACAAGCCAACTACGGCCTGACAGTGCGCACCGCGCTCAATGACGCCAACACCTGGAAGAAGTTCGCGACGGTCGCGAACCGCGGTGTGAAGCTCGAAGTTTCCTACACCCCCCACGCGGCGACCTACCAGAGCGGCGGAATCCTGCGCCCAGTGACATCCACGCAGGAGGGCGCCGCAAAGATCACGGTGAACAACACCGGGAGTTCCACGTGGACTCCCAGTGGGAACTCGCTGCGCTACCACCTGTACACCTCCTCGTGGCAGGAACTCGGCAACACGGTCGCGACAGCGCTGCCCTCGCAGGTCAACCCCGGCGGGTCGGTGACCCTGGAGGCCCGGATTGCGCCGGTGACGCCCGGCGACTACTACATCTGCTGGGACATGCACTCGAACGCCGAAGGGTTCTTCTCAGCCCTCGGTGTACAGGTGCTCTGCCAGTCGCTCGCCTCGGCCAACGGGTCTGATGCACGATCGGGTGACATCTGAACTGGCTTGCCCTGTGGGGTAGGTGGGAAGGATGTCGTTGTGCCGAAGCCCTATCCGGATGAGTTCCGCGAAGATGTCGTGCGGGTCGCTAGGAA